>JBEKPL010000022.1:0-30675 GCA_049520815.1 Candidatus Limnocylindrales bacterium | reverse complement strand
CGGAACGCTTGTCCGCTCGCTTGTGGGCTCGTTTCGGCCTCGAATCGGGCGTGCGGCTGGGCTTGGCGGACGTCGGAGGCTCTCCTCGCTCCGGGACCTTTGCCCAATGTCGTCCTGATGTGAAATCGGCAATGTCCGATCCCGTCCGTCGCGCCTCCGCCGCGCCCCCTCCGCGCCGCCTCCGTCCCGCGCGCCGGGCGCCCCTGGCGGCGGACTCGTAGGATTACCCCAACAGCGTCCAGGTTCGATCAGGAGGAAACGCCCGTGCCGGATACCTCTCCACTGCCGGCTCGTGACGGCGGATGGCCGACGCTTCATGTCTCGCGGCATCCGGCGATCCTCCATAAGCTCCGCATCCTGCGCGACGAGCAGACCGAGCCCAAACAGTTTCGCGAAGTGGTCCGCGAACTCTCGTGGCTGCTGGGCTACGAGGCGCTGGCGGACGTCGAGGTCCGGCCACTGCCGGTCGACACCCCGCTCGAACGAGCCGACGCGCACGAGCTTGGCGTCCGCATCGGCCTCGTGCCGATCCTTCGGGCCGGCCTGGGCATGGTCGATGCCATGCTGGAGCTGATGCCCACGGCCGAGGTCTGGCATCTGGGCCTCTTCCGCGACGAGCGGACGCTCCGGCCGGTCGAGTACTACAACAAGCTGCCCGACTCAGCGACCGTGGACCTGTGCCTGATCCTGGACCCGATGCTGGCCACCGGCGGCTCCGCTACGGCCGCGATCGAGGTTCTGAAGCGCTGGGGCGCGACGCGGATCAAGCTCGTCACCCTGATCGTGGCGCCGGAAGGGGTGGACGTCGTGACGAAGGCGCACCCCGACGTGGAGATCTACTGCGCCGCGGTGGACAGGCAGCTCAACGAACAGGGCTACATCCTGCCCGGCCTGGGCGACGCCGGCGACCGCCAGTTCGGGACCGGCCGGCCGGGGTAGAGAGCGGCCGGACTCTGGCGAGTGACACATAGAGGCGGGCGGCCGGAAGGCCGCCCGCCTCGTTTCCGCGAGGGCTGGCTAGGTAGCCGCCTCGTCCATCCCGGCAAGCGGGGCCACCTTGATGAGGCCCAAGACCTGGTAGACGATGATCGCGCCAAACGTCGCCATGGCGATACCGCCGAGCGAGAAGTCGCCCGAGGTAAGCGTCAGGTCGCCGGCGCCGATCGTCAGCGCCGCCGCGACCGTGACGAGGTTGCGCGTAACGCCGAAGTCGACCTTGTTCTGGACCCAGATGCGAGCGCCCGTCGCGGCGATGAGGCCGAACAGGACGATCGCCAGGCCGCCCAGAACCGGGCTCGGGATGGTCGCAATCAGGGCCCCGAACTTCGGGCAAATGCCCATGGCCAGAGCCACGAAAGCCGCGATCAGGAACACGAGGCTGGAGTAGATCTTGGTCACGGCCATGACTCCGATGTTCTCGGCGTAGGTCGTGACGCCGGTCCCGCCGCCCGATGCCGCAACCATGGTGGCGACGCCGTCGCCGAAGAAGGCGCGGCCAATGTAGGGATCGAGGTTGCGGCCTGTCATCGCCGCAACTGCCTTGACGTGGCCAAGGTTCTCGGCCACAAGCACGAGGGCGATCGGCGCGATCAAGACGATCGCATGGCCGTCGAAGACAGGTGTGGTGAAGTTGGGCAGGCCGATCCAGGCGGCGGAGCCGACCTTGTCGAAGTTGATGTCGGCGCCCTTGGGCCCGAGGTGGAGCAGGTTCGTGGCGATGAAGTACATGACGAATCCCGCGATACCGCCGAGCAGGACCGGCAGTCGTCGCAGGATCCCAGGTGCGTAGACCGCGATCAGAACGACGGCCGCTGTGGTCAGAAGGCCCATCGTCATGAAGAAGAGGTCGTTCGTCTGGGCAATGGCCGGGTTGACGTACCAGCTGGCGACGCCACTCAGGTCCGCCACCGCGACGTGGGCGAGGTTGAGACCGATGACCATGACGATGGCGCCGGTGATGACAGGGGGCATCAGCCACTCGACCCACTTGTAGCCGACGACCATGACCACGAGACCGATGACCGCGTAGACGGCGCCGCAGGCGATGATGCCGCCCAGCGCAGCCGGGATGTTGTGTCCTGCGCCGATCGCCTCGGCCGAGATGACCACGGCGATGAACGAGAAGCTCGATCCGAGATAGCTCGGGACCCGGCCGCGGACGCATACGAAGAAGATCAGCGTGCCGATGCCGGAGAAGAAGATGGCCGTGTTCGGGTCGAAACCCATGAGAATTGGCGCCAGCACCGTCGCCCCGAACATGGCGAATATGTGCTGCAGGCCCAGCGCCACCGATTGGGCGGCCGGCGGCCGCTCGTCGGGCGCGATGATCCCTTCCCGTTTGACGGTCCACTGGAACATGCCACGGACGTACCCGATGGCAGCAGCCATGAGCGACCTCCTCCGACCTATGGGCTCATTCCCGGGCGTTGACGGGCCCAGCTCCTCGGGCGGCCCGGGCGCGGGAGAAGCGTGGCAAAAACCGCACCGCTTCGCACGCCCTCCGCGCACGCCTGTGTGCTCAGGATGTGGATGAATGGGCCCTGGCGGCCGGCGGTTCGACCGAGGTGGCTGTTGGAGCCTGTCAGGTAGACAACGTGGCAGCGGGCTGGCCAACGATTGCCCCTGGCGCTTTTCACTCAACTTCAGCGGGGGTGGAGCCAAGCGAGCTGGCCGTTTCGATTCCGGATTCCCGCAGCTCGGATGCTCGGCACCCACGCTCAGTTCGGGCGTGTAGCCGCTTGCGGACAGGCCCACATGCGCGCAACCGACACGTAGTCCCACCCCGGTGCCTGTTGAGTGGAAACCAAGGTGCCCCAGCGCCACTCGAGGCTGCCGCCGGCGCGGGGTCGACCGTCGAATCGATTGGGACCTTCGGCCTGCCGACCGATCAGGACCTTCGGCCCTGGGGAGCGCCCGGGCGCACCGTAAGATCGACCGAGCCAGCGCGGAGTGCGCAGCGCGGAGGAGCGCACGGATCCCAACAGGAGTGTGGGCGTGGTCACTTCGTCGGTCGTGTCCCCAGGATCCGCGGTAGCGCCAGCATTGATCGAGCTTCGCGACGTCAACCGCGTCTACCGCCTCGACGGGCTCGCGGTTGTCGCGCTGTCGGGCGTCAGCCTCTCGGTTCGGGCGGGCGAGTTCGTCGTCGTGCTCGGTCCCTCGGGGAGTGGCAAGACCACGCTCCTCAACCTCGTCGGCGGCCTGGATGCCGCCACGTCCGGCGAGATCCGCGTCGCCGGCCACCCGGTGACCGGCGCCTCGCGGGGCCAGCTGGCCGAGTACCGCCGGCGTACCACCAGCTTCGTCTTCCAGACGTTCAACCTGTTCCCGGGCCTGACCGCCCTGGAGAACGTCGAGTTCGGGGCGGAAGCGGCCGGCCGAAAGGACGCTTCGGCGATAGCCCGCCAGCGCCTGGCCGAAGTCGGGCTGACCGACCGGGTCGACCACTTCCCGCACCAGCTCTCGGGTGGCGAGCAGCAGCGCGTCGCCATCGCCCGAGCGCTCGCGACCGGCAACCCCATCTTGCTGGCGGACGAGCCGACCGGCGAGCTCGACTTCCAGACCGGCGTCGCGATCCTGGAGCTGCTGCGTGCCCAGGCTACCGGCGACCGGGCAGTGCTGGTCGTCACCCACAACCGCGAGATCGCCCGTGCCGCCGACCGCGTCGTGGAGCTGAGCAGCGGCCGCATCGTCGGGGATGGGGCTCCCGCAGGCGGCCGCGCCGCCGTCGCGGACCTTCGCTGGTAGGGCGGAGACCTCGATGAGGCGGCTCCTCTTCTGGCTGCGCTGGTCCGCCCGCGATCTGCGCGACCGCTGGCTGCTGGTCGCGGCGATCGCGGCCACGATCGCAATGGGGACCGGCATGTATGCCGCGCTCGAGAGCATGGGGGCGTGGCGCAAGGACGCGAGCCTGCAGAGCCTGGCATTGCTTCAGGCCCACGACGTGCGCCTCTACCTGGAGGACGGCAGCTTCGCCACGCCCGAACAGCTGCGCGCCCTGGTCGCGGAGATCCCGCACGCCAGCAGCGTGGCTGGCGCGGAGGCGAGGCTGGCCTTGCCCACCAGGGTGGATGCCTCCTTCGGCGACCAGACCGTCGTCGTCCCCGGCCGGCTGGTTGGCATGCCCACCGGCGACCCGTCCGTCGACCGGCTGCAGATACGGAGTGGGCGAGGCCTGACCGAGGCGGACGACGGTCAGCTCGTGGCGGAGATCGAATACCACTTCGCCACGCACTACGACCTGCCGGTTCCCGGCGCGGTGAAGGTCGCCGACGGCCAGACAGTGGCCGTGGTGGGCGACGCGCTTTCGCCTGACTACCTTCTGGTCATCTCGCCGGCGGGCGACTTCATGGCCGAGGCCAACTACGCCGCCGTCTTCGTGCCGCTCCAGACGGCCGGCCGGATTGCCGGCCATCCGGGCATGGCCAACGAGCTTGTCGTCCGGCTCTCCGATCCGAGCCTGGCGCCAGTCGTGCGCGACGAGCTTGCGGCCGCGGCCGCGGCCGCCCTGCCGAACCTGGGCGCCGCGGTGGTCGCCAGCGACGACGAGACCGTCCGCCGCTGGCTGGACCGTGACGCGCAGAACGACGAGAGCTTCTTCGCCCTGTTCGCCGTCCTTATGCTCGGCGGCGCCACGTTCGCCGCGTTCAACCTGACCACCCGCATCGTCGAGTCGCAGCGACGCCAGGTTGGCATAGGCTTGGCGCTGGGCTTGCCAGCCCGAACGCTGGCCATCAGGCCACTCGCCGTGGCCGCCGAGATCGCTCTTCTGGGCGTGGTTCTCGGGATTGGGATCGGGCTCCTGATCGACCTGGGCATGAAGGCCGTCTTCGCGTCGATGCTGCCGATGCCCGTCATGGAGACTCCCTTCCAGCCCGACACCTTCGCCTCGGCCGCGGCCATCGGGTTCGTGCTCCCGTTCGCGGCCTCGATCTACCCTGTCTGGCGTGCGGTTCGGTCTCGGCCGGTGGATGCCATCCGAACGGGCTATCTGTCCGCGAAACGACCCGGTCTGGCCCGGCTCGCGCGCCGGTTGCCCCTGCCGGCGTGGCTGCGCTTGCCCTTGAGCAACGTCCTGCGGACGCCGCGCAGGACCGTCCTCACAGCCCTCGGCGTCGCGGCCGCGGTGACGGTCCTGATCGGCACGATCGGCATGCTCGACACGTTCAGTGTGGGGATGGATCAGGGCCAGGCCGAGATGATCGGCGGGAGTCCGGACCGGATCGCGGTCGATCTGACGACGCCACTGCCGGCCGACACCGTCCGACAGAACCTTGCCTCGGCGCCCGGTGTGGGCCGCGTGGATCTGGTCCTGCGACTGCCCGCCACGGCGATGGCAGCGGGCCGCGCCTCGATCGACATCCAGCTCGACGTCCTGGACCTGAACGACAACGCCTGGCGGGCGAGCGTGGCCGAGGGGCGGCTGCCGTCCGGGCCGGGCGAGGTGATGCTGTCCCAGCGCGCCGCCGACGATCTGGGGCTCAAGCCGGGCGATCGTTTCGTGCTTCGCCACCCCGTGCGGGTGACAGACACGGCCGTGGCGATCGCCGAGACCGACGTCGAGCTGGTCGGCACGAACCCCAGCCCGTTGCGGCCCACGGCCTACATGGACAGCAGCGGCGCCTCGCTGTTCGGCATGGTCGGGCTGGCCAATCGGGCGACAGTCGTGCCGGCCACGGGCGCCGATGCGGGCCAGCTGAGGCGGGCGCTCTTCGGCCTGCCGGGCGTGGTCTCGGCCCAACCGATCGACGCTCTTGTCACCAGCATGCGGGACATGGTCACGCAGTTCACGGACATCCTGGGTGTCGTTGCCCTGGTGGCCCTGATCCTTGCCCTTCTGGTTGCCTACAACTCGGCCACCATCGCCCAGGACGAACGACGTCGCGAAGTCGCCACCGCGCTCGCCTTCGGCCTGCCCATCCGGCGCGTCCTGGGCTCGGCCATGGTCGAGAGCGGGCTCATCGGCCTGTTAGGCACGCTCGTCGGGATCGTCGCCGGGTTCGGAGCCCTGTCCTGGCTCGTCTTCGGCCTCCTGCCGACCTCGATGCCCGAGTTCGCGCTGACGCCCGCTATCTCGCCCGGGACCGTCGTCCTGGCAGTTCTCGTGGGCATCGTTGTCGTAGGGCTTGCGCCGGCATTGACCTGGCGGCGGCTGACCCGGATGGACCTGCCGGCCACACTGCGGGTCGTGGAGTGAGGTAGCCGGTGAGCCCGACGGTGGGTTCGGTCGAAACCGGTAGCATCAGCCGCACATGACGCCATCCGCCGCTCCAGCGGTTTCTGCCGCCGGCCTGACCTCTGCCGAGGCAGCGCAACGCCTGCGCCGGGACGGCCCAAACGCGGTCGGTCGAGAAGGCCATCGCGGCCCGCTGGCGATCCTCGTCTCGCAGTTCGCCAGCCCCCTGGTCCTGATCCTCGTGGCGGCGAGTCTCGTCAGCTTCGCGGTCCACGATCAAGTCGAAGCCGCGATCATCCTGACCATCGTCGTCTTGAGCGCGGCCCTTGGCTTCGTCCAAGAGGCTCGCTCCGCGGCTGCAGTGGAGGCTCTCCAGGCCCGGCTCGCGCTCAAGGCCACTGTCATTCGCGATGGCAAGCAGCAGGATCTGCCGATCGTAGGGCTGGTGTGCGGCGACCTCATCATCCTCGGGGCCGGCGACATCGTCCCGGCCGACGCCCGAATCCTCGAGTCGAACCACCTCTACATCGACGAGTCCTCGCTCACCGGCGAGTCCGCGGCCTCGGCCAAGGTGTCGAAGGACGGCGACCTGGATCCCGCCAAGGAGGACGATCGCGACGGCCTGGCTTTCTTCGGCACCAGCATCGTCAGCGGCAGCGGCAAGGCGGTCGTGACCGCGACCGGCGCCCGCACCAGCTACGGCGCCATAGCCCGCCGCCTCCTGGAGCGCGCCCCGAGAACGGATTTCCAGGAGGGAGTTCGAGCCTTCGGCTTCCTGATCACCCGGGTGACGTTGATCCTGGTGGTCGGCGTCTTCGCCATCAACGTGGCGCTGAATCGGCCGATTCTGGATGCGCTGCTCTTCTCCGTCGCCCTTGCGGTGGGTCTGACGCCGGAGCTGCTGCCAGCCATCGTGACCCTCAACCTCACACGCGGCGCCCGCGCCCTGACGGCCCATGGCGTGCTGGTCAAGCGGCTGCCGGCGATCCAGAACCTGGGCAGCGTGACGGTCTTCTGCACCGACAAGACGGGCACCCTGACACAGGGCAAGCTCGAGCTGGTGAAGGCGGTGGGGATCGACAAGGACGACGCCGGCGAGGCCTCGCAGGCACTCACGCTCGCCTATCTGAACAGCCACTTCCAGGCCAGCTTCGAGAACCCGCTCGACGCCGCGATCCTGGCCGCGGCCCCCAAGCCAAAGGACCTCGCCGCATATCGCAAGCTCGCCGAGCTGCCCTACGACTTCACGCGCCGCCTCCTCAGCGTCGTCGTCGATCACAAGGCCGACGGCCCGCTTCTCGTCACGAAGGGCGCGCCGGAATCGATCGTCGCCCGGTGCAGCCGCGTCCGCGAGGATCACGCGGCGCGTCCGCTCCGTGCCGCCGAGCGCGCCAGGCTCAAGAAGCTGGTGGACGGCGCCTCGGCCGAGGGCTATCGCCTGGTCGCGGTCGCCTCGCGGTCGCTCGCTCCGGCGGATCTGCGGCCGTCGCGACCGTCCGGGCCGGCCGCAAGCCTGGCCGATGCAGATCGCCTCGAACGCGGGCTCACGTTCGAGGGCGTGATCCTATTCAGCGACCCGCCCAAGCCAGGCGTGGGCGAGACGATCGCCGAGCTGGCCCGGCAGGGGATCGCCCTCAAGGTGATCACCGGCGACAACGACCTGGTGGCGCGGCACGTCGCCGAACAGGTCGGGCTGACCGTAGACGGCGTCCTGACCGGCGATGAGATGCGCAGGATGACCCACCCGGCACTGGTGGCGCGCGTGGGCCGGACCACGATCTTCGCCCGGGTCGATCCGGACCAGAAGCTGCAGGTCATCCGGGCCGTGCGCGAGTCCGGACACGTGGTCGGCTATATGGGCGACGGCATCAACGACGCCCCGGCGCTGCACGTCGCCGACGTGGGCATCAGCGTCGACAACGCCACGGACGTTGCCCGCTCCGCGGCGGACATCATTCTCCTGGAACCGAGCCTGGAGGCGATCAGCCGGGGGGTCGTCGAGGGCCGGCGGACCTTCGCCAATACCCTCAAGTACATCCGCATGGGCACCAGCTCGAACTTCGGCAACATGCTGAGCATGGCCGGAGCCGCGCTGCTGCTGCCGTTCCTGCCGATGACGCCCGGCCAGATCCTCCTCAACAACCTGATCTACGACGCCTCGCAGACGGCCATTCCGACCGACCACGTGGATCCGGACGTGGAGGCCGTGCCGGCTCGCTGGGACGTCCATGCCATCGAGCGGTTCATGATCCTCTTCGGGCCGATCTCGTCGATCTTCGACTACGCCACGTTCGGCCTGCTGATCCTGCTGCTGGGTTCGAGCCAGGACTCGGCGAAGGCGTTCCATGCCGGCTGGTTCGTGGAGTCGCTGTTCACGCAGATCCTGGTGGTCCTGGCGATCCGCACTCGGATGAGCCCGTTCTGGCGGAGCCGGCCCAGCCGCCCCCTGGCAGTGGCCATCTTCGCGGCGCTGGCAGTGGCGGTGATCGTGCCACTCAGCCCGCTGGGGTTGGTGCTGGGCTTCGGAGCTCTTCCGGTCGCCTTCTGGCTCCTGCTCGTAGCGATCGTGGCCGCTTACCTGACCATGGTCGAGGTGGCCAAACGCATCTACGACAACCACGAAGTGCGGAGGACCGCCGCGGCTGCCGCGACACGTGGTCCAGCCGTGACGCATCGCCGGCCGGCTCACTAGGATCGCGGCAACAGCCCGGACCGCGCATCGCGTGGGTGGGGCAGGCCATCCCGGAGGCAGGACGTGGAATTGACAATCGAGCCGTCCAGGACGGCGCTCGTGGTCATCGATCTTCAACACGGCATCGTGGCGATACCAGGCGAACCGCGATCGGCGCAGGAAGTCGTGCTACGCGCGGCCCGGATGGCCGGGGCCATGCGCGAAGCCGGTGGCACTGTCGTGCTGGTCAGGGTCACGCCGTCGCCCGACGGCAAGGACGGCTTGAAGCCGATCACCGACGCGCCGGTCCAGGCCGGCGGCCGTTCCCTGCCCCCGGATTGGTCCGAGTTCGTGCCCGAGCTGGCGCCGCAGATCACCGACGTGGTCATCACCAAGCGGCAGTGGGGGGCCTTCTACGGCACCGAGCTGGACCTGCAGCTGCGCCGTCGTGGCATCGACACGATCATCCTGTGCGGCATCTCGACCAACGTCGGCGTCGAGAGCACCGCCCGCGATGCCTATGAGCGAGGCTACGACCAGGTCTTCGTAGAGGACGCGATGGCGGCCCGGGAAGCCGAGGACCACCTCCATACCGTTCGATCCCTCTTCCCGCGGATCGGGCGCGTCCGGTCCACCGAGGATGTGCTGGCGGCGCTGAAGTAGCGCCTTCTTACGCCCCTCTTACACGCGCCGGCTTGGCGGTGCGAGGAACGCGGCCGATCATCGGCGGCGTCACGTCGATCGAACGACAAGGAGATGCTCTCGGTGACACGCCACTTCGCCCGGTCAGCCGCTCTGTGCGCCGCGGCACTGCTCATCGGCCTCGCTATCGCCGGTTGCGGGCATCGAGGCCCTTCGAGCAGCACATCCTCTGGGATGCCGCAGGCGACGGCTTCGACGCCCGGCGGCGCTGCGAGCGGACCGTCCGGCGCGACCTCCGTACCGGCGTCTGCGTCCGCCTCCGCCACTGCCACCGAGGTCGGCCCGCCGACCCCGGACCCCCTCGCCAGCGAGCTCGATCAGCTAGACGCCCTGATCAACGACATCGACGACTCGATTTCGAACTCGGATTCCTCCGAGCAGAGCGGCGAGTAGCTCTCCGTTCGAGCTGCTCGAGGGCGGTGGATCCCGGATCGCGACCGGCGCCGAGTACCTCGGCAAGCGGCTAGAGTTCAGGCGAAGGAGGTTCTCGCCATGGCCGCCTGGACCGCCGATGAGCTCGCGAGAATCGGCAGGGCCACGGAGCTCCAGATCGCGTCCCGACGCCTCGACGGCTCCCTCCGACCCTTCGTGACCATCTGGGTCGTCCGCTCGGGCCACGACCTGTACGTGCGCTCGGCCTACGGTCGGGAGAACGGATGGTTCCAGCGCGCGCTCTCGTCTGGTGAGGGCCGGATACGCGCCGGCGGTGTGGAGCGGGACGTCGGGTTCGAAGAGCCCGGCGCCGCCGTGGACGCTGGCCTTCACCGGGCTTACCACGCGAAGTACGACCGCTACGGGCCGACCATCGTCGGCACGGTGGTGTCACCCGAGGCGGCCAGGTCAACCCTTCGGCTCGTGCCTCGATAGAACTGCCGCGGTCGAGGTTCGCGGTCGCCGTGTCCGCCCACGCGATAGCGGCGCGCTGAGACGACGAAGCTCGCAGGACCGCGGCCACCATTTCGTCCGGCGCATTCCGTTTGTTGAGCTGTGATCACTCCGCGCCGATAATCAGGGAGATGAGCGACGCCGGCAGATCGGGGGTTCCTTACGATGATCTCTTCGCGCGTGCCAACCGGGCGGCGACTGATGAGGAGTGCGAGCAGGTCGTTGCCGAGATCGAGTTGCTGCTCCGGTCCGCCGTAGACCCCGCGGATCACGGTCGCCTGCTGACGTGTCGGGCGCGCGTGCGATCCAACCAGTGGCGGACGGCCGCAGCCTACGAGGACGCACGCGAAGCCATGCGGCTGTTCGAGCGTGCTGGCGAGGGAGATCTCGTCGTGGACGCGGCAAGCTGGGCTGCCGCGCACGCTTCGAGGATGGGTGAGCTTTCGGTCGCAGGGACTGGAGCGGGAGACAGGAATCTCAGGTCTCGCCCTTGACGCGGAGGTCACCGGCCTTCGAGTCGATGGACTCTGCTCGTCGTCTGCCGGTAGAACGAGAGTCAGAAGGATGGCCCGACTCGGGTGTGTCCGCCGACCGGCCCTGGAACCGGGTGTCACACCGCCTACTGCCCACTCCAGCCGCGACCGATACTATGAGTAACGAGCCAAGTGACCCCACTGGGCCGAGCCTGAGGTCTCCCATGGACCCTTCGAACGCCACCTCGTGGCTTCGCCGTGTCGAGGACCGATGGTGCGGCGTCGGGTGCTCCGACGAGCTGGACTCGCGGGGGGCGGGAGCCGAGGCTGCCGCCGGCGCCATGGCCGGTGACTCCGCCAGGCTGGTCATGGTCCTCACTTCCGATGCGTATGAGCCTGAGTCGCTGCTGGCGGGCATCCGCAGCGTGACGGGCGATGTCCCCTTGATCGGCTGCTCGACCGCCGGCGAGATCACGCCCGCCGGGCCAGCCGACGCGACCGTCGCGGTCCTCGTCCTGGGTGGCCCCGGGTTCACCGTCGCGACCGCCGAGTCGTCGGTACTGCGTGGCTGCAGGGAGGCAGGCGAGGAGGTTGCCGGGTCCCTCGGCCAGCTCGACGCGCCCCACAAGGTCCTCATGCTTCTGCCGGACGGTGCTGCCATCAACCACCAGGACATAGTCCGGGGGGCGCATTCCCAGGCAGGCCCAGCGATTCCAGTGGTCGGAGGCTTCTCCGCTGAGGGCGCCCTCCGACTGCGTCGACCGTTCCAGCTCAAAGACGGTGGCGTACGCCAACACACGGTTGTCGCTGCCGCCATTGGCTCTACGGGGCCATTCGGGATCGGCGTGCGCCACGGTTGGCGGCCGGTCGGAGAACCGATGACCGTCAGCTGGGACGCCACGGGTCGCATCTCCCGTCTCGACGACGAGCCGGCGCTCGACGCTTACCTGAACAGGCTCATGGCTCCGGAAGACGCCTACTGGGATCCGTACTCGTTCGATCTCCTCAAGCAGACGCAAATGCTCGGCCTGATACGCAGTGAGGGTGAGGAGGGTATCCGCGGCGTCGGCGAGGCGAACTTCGAAGACCGAACGATCGGCGTCCAGGCGATCGACCATGCCGAAGGCGGGCTCGTCCGGGTGATGCAAGCGGACCCTGCCTCTCTCCTGGATGCCGCCGGCGTCGCCTGCTCGGATGCGCTGGAAGCGATCGGCAGGCCGGCGCTGGGCCTTGTCGCCTTCGACTGCTCCAGTCGGAAGTACGTCCTCGGCCAGTATCGCGGCGCCGAGGTCGACCGGATCGTCGCGCACGCGGCTGGCGCGCCGGTGGCCGGCTTCTACTCCTACGGCGAGATCGCCACCATGCATGGCCCTAGTGGATACCACCATGGAACTCTAATCGTCCTGGCGCTGGGCTGAGGTCGGCGATGGGTCGGTCGCGAGCGGTGTGGACCTTCTCGGAGGGCGACGCGCCCGTCTAGGCGCCCCCCACCAGCCTCGCCCCCACGCGGGATGGAACTGGAGCGGGAGACGGGATTCGAACCCGCGACATTCTGCTTGGGAAGTCCTGGCGTCGCGAGCGTTGTGGCGTGAGCGTGGATCGGCGAGCGTGGGTGGCTCAGTTATGGTGTCGTGAGATACCTCAGGCTCCAAGCAGGGCGAGGGGCACCACAGCCACATCGTCTTTGCGGCGATACGCTTCCGGCCCAGTCGTGACAACGATCATGTCCAGCAGGTCCGAGCCGATCCGTTCGCGCAGCCAGAGCAGGTGCCGGACGTCGTCGTCGCCGATGGCGCGAGCAAGCTTGACCTCGATTGCGAGGACTCTGCCATCGGGACGCTGGACGATCAGATCGACCTCACGCTCGTTGGGCGCTCTCGTCCGCAGATGCATGACCGAACACTCGGCGGCCTGAGCATAGACACGGACCGACAGCGTCACGAGGGATTCGAAGAGCGGCCCGAGCATAGTGCTGTGCGGCAGCGCCGACGTGCCCGGGGGTCGGCGTTCGAGCAGCGCGTCGGCATCTAGCTTGAGCAGCCGGGTGGCGATGGCGGGGTCTGCGACCTGATGCTTGGGGGCCTGTCCGAGCCGCGAAATGAATCCCTTGCCAGGCATCCATGCTGGCACTGGCTCGAGTATCCAGAGCCTCTGGAGGACGTCGTTGTAGGGTTGAGCCGCGCCTCTGGAGGGCTTCTCTCCGTAGCCACCCGTGGCGGCAGCCCTGATGGTCTCGTACGCGGCGGTCGATGACACCATTGCCGCGTAGGCCGTCATCCAGGCCCGCAATGCAGTCGGGTTGCGAACGGCATGACCCATCTGCGCGAAGTCATGCTCAACGATACGGTCTATGTAGCCGTCGAGGGCCGCCCGCAACGGCCGGCCTGTCAGCCCGCGCAGGCCTGGCAACCCGGACGCCAGCATCTCGTGAACGTAGGTCTCAAGACCGACGGTGGTCTTTCCGGAAATGGGCGGTCGCCCTCCCTGGAGCAGATCCGCAAGGCTTACTGTCGGGGTGCCGACGCCGCGTTCGGCCAGGGTCATGGGCCGGAGCCTAAGCGTGACGATGCGCCCGGCGCCCGAGTGGATCGGGGCATTGCCTGGAGTCGCCGAACCTGTGAGCAGGAAGCGGCCGGGCGTGCGATCGGCGTCTACGGCTCGCCGCACGAGGTCCCAGGACTCGGGGAGCCGTTGCCACTCGTCGATCAGAATGGGCGTGACGCCGGCAACGAGGCGCTCCGGGTCGGCCTGGGCCACAACCAGCTGTGCGGGGATGTCAAGCCGATGCACGGTAGCGGCGCGTCGCTCGGCTGAGGTCGTCTTGCCAACGCCGCGGGCGCCCTCGAGAACGACCGCCGGGAGTGCTGCCAGCAATTCGTCCAGCTCGCGGTCGACTACCCTGGGAAGGTAGTCTTGCTGCCGGTTAGCTTGCCTGCCGGAGGTCGTGGCTGGCATCTCGGCAGCATCATACTGCACAACTCGGCAGCTTCCTAGAATGCATCCTGGCAGGCGATCGGGAGCTTGCCCGCGCCGCCGCCATTCTGTCCAAGCGTTGTGGCAGCCTCACTGGTTCCCAGGGCGCCACGCTCGCAACAGGCAGGGTGTCTAGCTGAGCGTGAGGGGGAAGTGGAGCGGGAGACGGGATTCGAACCCGCGACATTCTGCTTGGGAAGCAGACACTCTGCCAGCTGAGTTACTCCCGCTCGGGAGGCGCACATCTTAACTCAGGTGCCGGGCGCGCTCAACAGAAGCGGGCCTCAGGCGCGACCGGGCTCCGCGAGCTGCGCGCGACGTCATCGCCGCTGCCGGCCTCCGGCCGCGGACCTAGAACGTGGATGCTTGACCCGAACATGCTCTTCGCCCACGATCACTGCGATGGACGAAGATGACTTCCAGGAAGAGTGGGACAGGACAGTTCAGATAGGGCTCGACAACCTTGCGATCCTCAAGCTCGCAGGAGCTTGGTGTGAGCACGTCGGGAGTACGACCGAGGGTCATCTGGGCGTGGGGATGATCCAGCGCGTGACCGGCCTTCCCGTGAGCGGAGGCAGTCTCCGTTGCGAATATGCCAGAGGCCCGACGAGCTTCGGGATGAGGCTCGCGGACAGCGCGGTCGGGTTCTATGAGGAGAACTGCGTTGGATGTGCTCATCGGAAGCCGACGACCGCCACTGAACACCTGGGGACGTACGCCGACTCCATCATAGCCGAGCGCGAGCAGCAACTCGCCGAAGCCGAGAATGAGCGCCTTGGTCGCGAAGAGACCCGGCGGCGGCGACGGGAGGCACGGAGACTGGCGTTTGGCGTGCCGGACCCGGCGGGCCAATCCCTGCTCGATCTGATCGAACGCGTGGATTCCGAGCGCGGCGACGACGACGCAGGGGAGCTGCTGCTCAGACACGCCGAGATGGCACCCGGAGACTTCTCAGACGACCTGCTCGCTCACTTGACTGACGAGGCAGTCGCCATTGGCAATACGCCGCTTCTCGAATCCGTAGTTGCGGTGTTCGAACGAGATGGACGTCCTGGTGTTGACCGAATGGTGGCAGTCGCCTTCAGGGCCATCGTGGTCGGAGTTGCCCGAGAGGCGTGCGGAAGGGTTATCGCTACACACGCCAAGGAGTTCGACGTACCCGACAACACGATCGGTGCAATTGTTGATCTTGCTGCCGGTCATTTCGACTTCTCTGGGCCGCACGACTGGATTGGCGGCGAACCTGGGGCGCTGCTGCGGCTCTTCGACGTCGATCCCGACCGCGCCGTTTCTGGCATCGCAGCCCGCCTTACGGACCCTGAGCCTTGGACTCGCTCGGCGGCAGCTCACGCAAGCCGGAGCATCATCGCGGCTCGCCCCGAGGCTGCCATCAAGCTCCTCCCGGCGCTCCTCGATGCCACAGTCATACCCGACAAGAGTAAGTACCTTGGCGACCCATTCGCGGCGGGAGAGGCGCGGAACGTCGTCGCGGACCTGGTCGTTTCCCAGACCGGTCCTGCCGTGGCGGAGCTCGACAAGCGTATCAAGGAGGCTGGCCCCGCCGAGCTCCAACGCTTGTGGGAGTGCTACGACTGGGCGACACGATCAAGGCTTCGAGATGCCGATGCCTTGCCTCCCGAAGCCGGACGGGCGATATGTGAGGCTGCCTCTGCACTGCTCAATCGCCCGGATCCTGATACAGACCTCGCTCGGGCTGTTGCAGACACGCTGACCGTGCTTTGTTCGTACCACCCGGAAGCTCGATCCATTTCGTTCGCGCAACTCCTCGGACTTCTAGTCGCCGCCGCTGGGCGATACGAGCGATTCGAGGCGTCCCCTTGGGTTCCGCCGGCGGGATCTACGGCGGAGGAAACGTTGGTTGAGGGTCTGAACCGCGAGAGCCACCGAGTCGCCTTGCACGGTGTGGTCACGGAACTCAGGGAAACCCTAGAGTCCGCTGCGAAGCACGATCCCGCGGAGTTCGTTGATATGGTTGTGGCCCACGGCTGGGCTTTGACTGCGAGCTCACCCCTCGCGCGCTCAGCCGTTGTCGAGGTGCTCGGAAAGACGGTTCGCAACCAGGGGCACCTTGATCACGTTGCGCCCCTTCTCCAGAGCTCGCTCAAGAGCGAGTCCAACCGCGAGCGCGCCGAAGCGATCGAGGCTTTTGGCGTCATGGCGGGCCATGAACTGACGATCCCCGCCGAATCCACCTCCGCCGTCCTCGATGCCGTCGACGACAAGTACGAGATAGTTGTCGTGGCGGTCGTTCGGGCGATCGCCGAGATCGAGGTACCGGTCGACCAGCGACTCCGGGTTGTCAATTTCCTGGTCTCCTTCGCCGCGGTCCTTGGCCCGAAACGCTCGCACAGCAACGACGTTGTGCACGCCTTATGGACGGCATGGAGTCTATCGGTAGGGGAGCCCTTCGAGACCCAGGCGCACAGATACATCGTGCGGGTGGTCGCTAGCTTGCCCAGTGCCGAGGCCGCGGAGATTCTCGGCCGATTCCACGTGACGGAGGAGCACCCGGACTGGCCAATCGCCGCCGTCGCAGCATTGAAGCCCGATCCCGACCCGCAGTGGTACGGCATCCACGACCGCGAGCGCTACGACATCATGCGGAAGCTCGCCACCATCGACTCAACGGCCATTGCCCCGTTCCTCGACGAGCTGGTTGCTATCGGAAAACAGAGGACTCCTCATGAGCCGTCGTGGGCTTGGGCGGTCAGTGATGTGCTCGCACAACACGCAGAGCACGCACGCGCGGCGATCGTATGCGATGCGGTCGTCGACGCCATGCCGGACACCCGCGAATACGGGCCGCGTCGGCGCTACGCTCGCATCATTGCTATCAATCACCACCTCAATGAGGCCACGGCACGAGGCGATACAGCGGCCGTTGACAAGCTCCTCCAGGAATGGTCCGTGCTGTCCGGCGAAATAGGGCGAGAATGAACGACGTTCATGGCATCGGCAGCGGCGTGATGGGGAGACGTGGCGAGAGTCGTGCGAAAGTGGTCGCGGCCCTAGGGGCCTTGGTGGAAGGAACACGCCCGTCCATTGCGTGGTCGGAGCTCGCAGACGAATTCGCTGCGTCGTACCAGGCGATCGAGGGCGACGCCGCATGGGCGTTCGGTCAAAGCCTCCGCTCCCTGGGTCAGGCACTGCAATGGGAGCCAGCTTTGGAGTCAGCCGACCCAAGGCCCGAGCGGTTTCGGGACGCGGCCCGGCACCTAGCGTCAAAGGTGCTGGACGTGGAGCGTCGCGGGGCATGGCCGAAGCCGCTCGAAGAGGCACTGCAACTGCTGGCCCAACTCGACGGATTCGCCGACATCGCGCGGGTTGTTGACCTTCTCCAGAGAACCCCGATCCCAGGCAGAGTGTCGACTCTGCTTGAGGCGCCGAGGGGCTGGACTCGATCGCCAAACCCGGTCGAGCCCGAACAGACGCCAACCGTACTCCTGAAGTTCACACTCGACGGCCAGCCGGTTTCTTGGCCAATGTCTTTGAATCCCGCCCGGGCATACCAGCTCGAGGCGATAGCCTCCGTGGACGCATGGCCGAAGGACGCAACCCAAATGGACATAGAGTTGTCAACAGATGTCCCGGTGAGCGTCATTGAGTGCCCGTCGATCAGCATCAGCGCCGGGGAAACGTCAGGGCGTGGATACCTGGTGCCGAAGGTTGAAATCGGCAGGTCTGCCCCGGTCACTCTGACGCCGCGGGTGAGTTTTCTACGCTCGGACAGAAGGGAATCCCCCGCCAACGTGGTCGGGCAACGGTCTCTCCGCGTTAGCACGTTCGACCCGATTGAGGTCGGCCTTGGTCAGCCGATGGTCGCGCAACGAATCGTCGAGCTGCTCTCGGAGCTGGATGGTCGGATCAAGAACTTGCCACGACAGGATCGACTCGACCTCATCCACCTCCTTGAGGCGACCGCTCGATTCCAGGCCCTCGCCAATGGGCGTCCAGATTTGCGCGGCATTGACGAGGGCATCTTCCAGGGCAAGCTGAAGCAGGCATTTGTCCAGGACCGATTCATCGGGACCCGAATTCAGGAAGCACCAAAGCTCGCGGCCGGGACGACGGATTTGTTGCTCGGGCGGATCGTCGATGAGTTGAAGGTGAGCCATGACCCGATTGACATCGACGATGCGGACAAGTTCGTCAGGCAGCCAACTCAGTACGCGTCTGCTGGAGACTGCCCGGTCTCAATCCTGACTGTCCTCGACGATTCGCCGAAGTCGGACCCAGAAGGGGTCATGAGCAACTACATGCGCTGGGCGATCCCGAAGCTACACGGATTGAGCAAGCCGCGCGTTCCATCGATGGTGGTGGTCGTTGTTATCAGGATTGGCTTCCCTGTCCCGAGCGCCTTTAGCAAGATGCCGACGGGTGAAATCGAGCATCTATCGTCGCCGGGCGACTAGGTACGACCTGACGACGGTCGTACGAGATGAAGGCCTGGTAACGCATCTCGCTACTCAATGAGCTACGGATGTTTGGTGGCCCTTCCGGCGGATATCAGCTCCACCTCGCCCGCGTTTCTTACGAGAGTCGCTCGCCGAGCCGAGACTACATAAGGAACACGGGCAATGAGCTTGCCAGCCGCTTGAGGTGCGCCATAGTAGGTGTCCGTCACGGCGCGAACCAGAACACTAGAGGGGGAAGCACATGCTTGATCAGCTGAATAGGGAGTACACCCAAGCCGACATCAGTCGAGCCGTCGAAGTCGCAACAGGGCTCGAGGGCGAAGACTCCCTCGAAGCCGTAGCGAAGGCTCTGTGGGCCAAGGCGGAAGAGATCAAGGACACTGAGCCTAGGGTCGCCGAGCTGCTCGCCGGAGACGTGTGGGTGTGCGAGTTGCAGCTGACCACCGAGGAGCGCCAAGCCAGCGGTGCGTCGGCGCTCGTGCCAAAGATGACTTTCACAAACGGAACGACCTACCCGCCCTATGTTCGAGAGTGGCCGGACACGGTGCGACCGTACTTCTTGGAACGGGCTGCGAGTACGACGCTCCAGCAGACTCGAGCTCGCTACAACGACTTTGTCTGGATCAGGTGGGGCGTCTTTCCCAATGCGAGTGCCGCTCGAGATGCCTACCTGGCGATCGGCTGCGGCAACGGCTTCCGCGCTGGCGGAAAGGCTGCCAGGACGATCCTTGAGCTCGGGCGCGCGATATTCCTGTCCCAGAGTCTGAACCTCAAGCGAGCCGAGACGGCTGTGATCATCGCCGACGAGCTCGACTAGGCTCTCTCAGAAGAGGCATTGCTGGGCGCTCGTCTGATCACGCCCAAAGCCGCTAGCCTCCTGGCGACCGATCCAACTCGGGCCGCCGGACTCGTAGCCGCCCTTACGGCTGCCGCACAGAAGCTCGACACGAGCAACCCGTATTGGGCAAGGGAGATTTACGGTGCAGCTGGCCTCCTGGCTGGTGAGCTCAAGAACGAGGCTGGCGTTGCAGCGGCTCGATCAGCCATCGCGACCTCCTGGGAGAGCCAAGCCGCCGGTTCGACCGATCCGATGACGCGACTGCACTTCCTGCAAGGGGCCCTCATGGCCTATCAAGCGATTCCCGGAAGTGGCGAGGTCGTTCAGCGCCTCAAAGGACAACTCGCAGAAGCCTCGGCCAGCACGGCGCAGAGCTTGCCCATGCACAAGTTCGAATTGAAGGTCCCGAACGCCAACTTCGACGCGACGCTCGAGAAGTTGCGTGGGTTCCTGGCGAACGAACAGTTCGGGCTCCTAAAGCTGCCGCTTTGGCTCGGCCTGCTGCCGGATTGGGACAAGCTCAACGTCTCGTTCGACGCGCAGAGAAAGGAGTATCCCCTTCAGTACCTGTTCCCGCGCGTATCCGTCGATAAGGACGGACGGATGCAAGCGCAGCCGGCCGACGAAGCCGAGAGAGAAGAGGCCCTGCTTCTCGAGCATTTCGCCCAGACCCAGCAGATTGGCGCGATGATCGCCTTTCGCTACCTTGCGGCCCTTCGCGAGTCTGGCGAGTGGTCCGCAGCCGCGCTGATCACGATGCTCGAAGAGATTGACCCGGAGATGGCCGCGGCCTGTCGCTCAGGCATCGAGGCTTTTGAGGCCGAGGACTTCTGGACAGCCGTCCATGTTCTTGTGCCTCAAGCAGAACGTGGGTTTCGCAACGTCGCGGTCGAGATCGACGGCAATGTTCATCGACTCATTGGCACCGAAGAGGTGCGGGTCGCCACCCTCGACAAGATCCTCGAGGACTCCGTGTTCGAGAAGAGGTTCGGCGCAAGCGTCGTCAAGAGCCTCCGTGGGCTGCTGACTGATCCTCGCGGGTTCAACCTCCGCAACCTGACAGCCCACGGCCTGCTCGACCCGACCCGACCGCAAGCGCCGGCCGCCTTCGTGGCATTGATGTGCGTTCTGATTGCGGTGTGGCTCCGGGCCGCGGTCGTAGCCGAGAATCAGGCGACCGCCTCCTAGCCGCGTAGAGCCGCAGCGAATGGACCGAGGCCAACTCTGCCAAGGTGTCTTTACGCTCGATCAGATCCACGCTCTCGTGGAGGCGAATCAGAAGGTGCCAGCCCAGAAGGCTTCGTAGGCGTCAGGAGTGGCCTGCCGGGCCGGAGTACCCCAGCGAGTCCAGGCAAGTCGATGATGGCGATCGGGCTGTTGTGTAGATGGGCCGCCAGCAAATCGACCTCTAGGACGACAAGCGGCTCGATCCGCCAGCCACCTGGATCGTCGATGCCGAACTCGCGCAGCGTTTCGGCCATGTGTGCGCGAAGCCATTTCACCCTCTGGGCGTGATGAGCCGCCACGCCCGTGTGGGGATCGATGAACTTGAGCAGCTCGTTTCGGATTTCCCAGGGCGTTCGCGCCATGGCGAAGGCTTTGCATTCGATGGCCCAAATCACTCTTGCGCCAGCGTCCGCAGCCAGGACATCCACATCGCCCAGGGTTCCCTTTTCGACGCTGATTCGGATACCTGAGACTTTGGTCGCGTGCGGCTTGACGGGCAGGCCCAGTTCCCTGACCCGATCGGCAACCTCGGCCTCAAAGTCCTTCCCGGAGGCCGTAGAGATGTCCGATCTGAGGTTCTGCATCAGCTTGGAGTTGGCCTTCAGGCGGCCAGTCGCCAGCTGCTGGAGGAGGTAGAAGGCCGACAGATTGACGGCCCGGCGACCCCAGACGAGATCCTCACCGCGACGGACGAGCGGACGGGCCAAAAGGGACAACTCGCGGCTGAAGCGCCACGGATAGACATCTAGTGGGGAGAACGGGGCCGGAGGCTTGAGAAAGTCAGTCCGGGGCTCCAGGGTCAAAGCCGCAAGAATCACATCCGCCACCTTGGCTGGCACAACACGCATTCGGCTGCATTCATCCATGACCGCGGCCCTAGGTCGAGCTGCTAGAGACGCCTGGCCGTCGGCCGCTAGATCCCGCAGTACATAGAAGACATCCCCGAGGTGAGTCGCCGAGAAGTCGTATTCCGCAAGGAAGGCTTCCTCGTAGTCTGCCTCGGCTTGTACGGGACCCTCGTGCGGAGGTTCCCAATGCTCGGCGAACTGGTCCTGTGCCGACTCGAGTCTTCTGCCGGTTATCCCAGAAAGCCAGCGGACCACCGCCGGCCCGTACTTTCCCGGGGACATCTGCAATCGGCCGCTTGGGGCGACTCTGGCCTGTACGTCATCGATCTCGTTCTTGGTGATGTCGCTCTGCATCCCGTATTGGATGATCGAGTACGCGAGCGCAATCAGCCGGTCGTAGCGAGACAGCGTCAGGGCTCGCAATCCACTCGGGGGACGCGCCGCGACGTACTCGACGAGGAAGCGATGGCTTGCGTCGGCATCTGACCACTCGAGCTCTTCTCGGACGAGAGGCTCAAGGACTTCGTCCCCATGGCCGAAGCAGGCAGGCCGGGTAACGACTAGGAGCTTGCGTCTCGCGCTTGCGAGAAGCGACGCCTCGTTGCGTCGAAGGAGGTCTTCGAGGAGTCCTGAGGGCGCAAGCTCGGCCACCTCAGCCTCGAGACGCCGATAGCAGAACTCGACAGCGAAGTTGAGAAGCGCGTTCTGCTCCGCCCTAGTGCCGGCTGGTCCCGGAACGAAACCGGCCGCTCGAAACGCATCGGCGATCTCGTCGCGGATTTGGCCGAGATCCCATTGCGAAAGCTTGCGCCACTCGGGCAGCCCATCGCCGGGACCGAGCATTGACGCCGTGTTGTCGTCATAGACGAGCATCATCTTGCGCGGACCGACGGGAGCGATCTGCTCGACGATATCGTCCAGGCGTCCGTGCTGCCCCTCGCCTGGGGCGAGTAGCTCGAGCAAACTGCCCGTGATAGCCCTGGCTAGGTGGCGTTCGCCTTCGTTGTCCGGGCTCACCATCGACCGCAACAGTCCTGGTGGAAGCCACAAGGTCATCGCGGAGCGTTTGTCATCCAGCTCGGCAAAGATGGCGTCCTCGGAAGTCACTGGAGGCATCGGGTCGAACCTCCAATCTGCCGGGCTATCCAGTCCGATCCCGATTGCCACGGTCAGCAGGGATCCGTCTTGGCATTCTGGGTCCTCAACGATCGCCGACGCAGCTTGCCAAACCCAATACGCCGCAGTGTCGATCAGTCCCTCTGAGAACTCTGTCAAACCGCCGGGCAGATCTTCGTAGGGTTCGCCGGCGACCCAGATGTCCAACCCAGGGAGGCGCACCACGCGAGTGGCCTGACCCCGGGAGATTCGAGGCGCAAAGATGGGGACTCCGCGATAGGAAGTGCGCAGCAGTTCCATTTCGCCGGCACCAGTCGGAGCGTGCGCCGACTGTCGCTCGAGGGCATCGAGCATCTCCTGACGGAGACGAAGCCCCATCCCAGGATGAATTGAGACCGCCGGCGACGCGCTCTCCTCCGTCAGATGGAATGAGTGACCGTGCTCACGATAGACAGCGAACTCGTCCAGGGAATTCCAGAAGACCACGGGAGAGCTCGCGTGAAAGCGCCGTTGTGCCTCGGCGAAGCGAAGCAGCGCCAGAGGATCGCGTTCGTGATGAGCTATCACCCGCAGTGCTTCTGGCGTTAGAAATAGCAGCTCAGCATCACCGCCGAATGGGAAGTCGTGAAGCCAGTACGATGCGCCCGGCAGAATGGCGCTGCACACACAGAACAGGATCCGTCGATCTGATGACTCCTCCCGGAGCTGTGCCACGACTTCGCCAAATCGACTCAGAAGTGCAGCCTTCTGACTGTCCGATGGAAAGACCCTGGGCTCTCGGTTGGGTAAGTCGAGTTGGTCGATCTGGTCCGTCACGGTCAGCACGAGCATCACGGCGTCGTGATCTAGCGCAAACATGGCCTCGGACATCTCGGGCTGACCTGGCGGGACCATGGGGAGAGGCATCGGACGCCCGCCCATACCTAGGATGGCCTCGAAGATCTCGGCCTGCACCTCTTGGCCGAATCGCTCCGCTACGAGGGGCAGCAATCCCCCCGCCTCGACAATGTGCAGCACAGCTCTAGACGCTCCGAAGAGCAGTCGCCCGGGGCGCACGACGACCGCGTCCCCGGATGTCAGCAGAGCCGGGAAGGGCTCGTCCAGCGGCCTTCCCATCGGTGGGTAGATCGGATCGAGCACATCGACCGGGAGACCTGTCTTCGTGAGCAGTTCTGCTATCTCCGCCCGAGACCATTGAGCGGGCCGGACCAGTTCGTCCAGCGCTATGTCTGGAACGAAGAGCTGCCGCTGGTGGCGCGCGGGCATGTCGGGGTTGGCACCTGCTCGCTTCGTGACAGCTTCGCTCAGCACAAGGACGCCCCTGATGAGGTTGATCGCGGACTGCAGGTCGAGATCCGTGCGATCCGCCGCCAGGTCGGCGATCGAGGCAAACAGGCGCTCGCAGCTGAAGACGAGCTCGAATTCCTGGCCGGAGAAGACCGTATAGGCATGGTCGTCGAAGACCAGGACCTGAGTCACTGGGTACTCGGCCGGGTCCTCCAGCGGCGCAACCAGCTTGGCCGACAAGCTCCCGGTGCAGAGACTTCGGATCTTCTCGACCGTCAGAGCCGGTCGGCCCTCGCACGGATTGGAAGCCGCCAGATTGATCATCGACTCGAGCCGGAACTGGAAGTCGGCGTTCTCCGGTCGAATGGTCAGAGCCGCAAGCGCCGCGCAGAGCGGAACTGGGTCAAAGTCAGACACGACCTTCGCCATTCGAGCGGCAGCCGAATCTCGCTTGGCTTGGGTTTTGCGCCGCTCTCGGTCCAGCCGCTCGGGTATGTTGTCCATCTTCCCCTCGTGATCGATCCGCCGATCTCACGGTTGACTGTCCGCTTCGCCCGGCCATTGTCAAGGTCTTTGGGCCTTGCCCTTCATCCTGCCCGGAAGGCAGCAGCCGCCAGCCTTCTCCTATCTCTACTCAGGCGAGACTGGCGCACGCCTCCGCCGGACTTTCGCTTTCAACGCAGCTCGGGGCGGCGACCTTGGCTCGCCGATTCTGCCGGCGCAGCAGAATGTCGAGCTCCCACTCGGGGGCCTTATTGCGGCATCCCGAGGACATGAGCTGCGGGTCGAGGGAGCGCTGGGCCGCCGAAACCGTTCGACTCCGTCCCGTGACATCTAGCGTAGGTCCATCGGCCCTCGGAGCCGGTACCCTGCGCCACGCACGTTCTCGATCAGGTCGGCGAAGTCGCCCATGCGATCGCGCAACCGCTGTATGAGGCGGTGGATCAGATAGCGCGGGTAGTCCGGCTCGCCCCAGATAGCCCGCGAGATCGTGGCGTGGTCGGCGGCATCGGGGAATCGAGTCACGATCGCTTCCAGGGCCGCCGCCTCCGACATCGAGAGCTGGGCGATCAACGTGCCATCGGCCGAAAGCAGCTCGCGAGTCGAGCGGCGGAGCGTGAGAGTCGGGGTCGTACGGCTCATGTGGAGCGTTGTGTCTTGGGTCACTGACGCCGGTCGGAGTTGCACGGTCGTCTGCCCAATCGAGAACGAGCCGGCTCGGCGGAACATCGCGCATTTCATGTCCCGGCCGTCGACGCAGATCAGATTGGTGCTGTGGCTGGCATCAACCCGCACGCCGTCGGCGTCGAGCTCCAGAGTGCAATGCTCACGGGAAACGTACGGATCGTCGATGACGACGTCCATGTGCCTGGACCTACCGACGGTCAGCCGGCCGGTTAGCTCCACGCGCTGCGGCTTGCCTGAGTCGTGCCATTCGACCCACCAGGTGCGGCTCGAGGTTCTTTCGAGACCAGTCGTTCCCATCTCGATCCCTCTCCCCAGGAACCAGCCGCCACTCGAACGACAGACCGCTGGTCGAGAATCTCCGACCTGGGTTTCGTTGAGCTAGTATGCCGCGCCTCGTTAGGAAGATGTGGGGTGCGCGGTATTGTCCGGGCCGTTGCCTGTCTCTAGACTGCCATAGCAGAGGGAGCGCGTCCCCGCCCCGTCATCGATTCTAAGAGCGACGCGCACGCGACCCGAGGCGCATCACGCACTGGCGGGCCTGTCAAGCATTCAGGCGTTGCTAGCCGCTTGGGAGAGGCCGTTCATGTCCGACGAGACCGTAATCATCCGCAAGACGCCACCATCGTTCGCATATTTGTTCTGGCTGAATGGGGTCCGGCGCGGCGACCACGTGATGCTCCGGCCGGAGGGCACGACACTCGGACGATCGGGCGCGGCTGAGGTGAGCATGGACGATCCTACCGTTTCGGATGAGCACGCCCGCATTCGGCTCGAGGGCGGCAGCTGGTTCCTGTACGACCTGGCCTCGTCGAATTCAGTCCTGGTTGGCGGCGAGCCCGTCCACCGTCATGCCCTGGCCGACAACGATCGACTGCGAATTGGCATGACCGATCTCGTCTTCCGCCTGCTTCGCTAGGAGACCCGCAATGCCTTTCGTCGGCTGGGATCCGATCGTTCGGGCCTCCGTTTTCGGAGGCGTGTTCCTGGTGCCCCTGGTCGCCGTGCTGTGGCTCTGGTACGACTCGTCTGGCCGAGCCGACTCGGCACGCTGGTACTGGCGCCTGATCCTCACCGCCCTCGTGCTCCTGACGACTCCGGCAGTTGCTTTGGGCGCCGCCAACCTCGACAGCAGCCAGCAGGACCTGATGAAGATATGCGGCTGGCTGGCCATCGCCAGCGGCGGCGTAACGATCATCGGCGTCCTGGCATACGCGGTCTGGGGACGGGCGCCACAGGAGGATCTGTCAGATGACGTCGCGGGCGACTACGCTGCCGAGCTCGCGCAGCCCGCCGGATCGATGGAGCCGTTGACTCTGACTGCCCCCGAGAACGCTACGGTGGCGGCCCCGCAAACCCCGGCTCCGGCGCCCGCCGCCCGGTCGGGCCCGGTGGGCGCGTACCTGTTTGTGAAGAGCGGCGCTGATCAGGGACGCCAGTTTCCCGTTGGAAACCAAGTAACGATCGGTCGAGCGACCAGCTGCGGTATCACGCTCGCCGATGCCCGGGTTTCCTCCGAGCACGCTCAGCTCAAGCGCGAAGGCGGCTCCTACGTCTACCTCGACCTCAAGAGCACGAACGGGTCTTTCCTGATCGTCGAAGGGCGCGAAGAGCGGCTCCGATCCAGCCAGGCGCTCGTCGATGGCGACGAGGTTCGACTCGGCCAGACTGTCCTGAAGTTCATCCGCGTTCAAGAAGGCGGAGGCAAGCGATGAGCCGGTTCTGCCCCTACTGCGGGACCGACGCGGGGTCCGGCTTCGCGCGCTGCCCGAACTGCGGGTTCGACATGACAACTCCAGCTGGCCAGGGCGGTCAGGCCCAGGACGGCACGACGGTTGTGGCCCCTCCGGGGAGCGGGGAGTGGGGGAAGACGGTCGTGGAGCCGACCGCGCCCCGACACGATGCGGGGCGCCGAGCTCGCTTCGACCGCGAAAGGGAGTTCTACGAGTCGGTCGACGAAACCCACACCGAGACAGCGGTCCCCGGGGAGACCATTGCAGGCGACCAGACCGTGATCGAGCGACAGCGCCAGGATGCGCCCGACGACGCCACGGTCATCGTTCGCGGCGGCCGGAAAGGCGTGACCGGTCCGCTCGCATACCTCGTTGAGTGTTCTGGCGTTCGGGCAGGGAAAGTCCACCTCCTTCGCACCGAAACGTCCATCGGCCGCGGACCCGACAACGACGTAACCCTCGGCGACGACTCGGTTAGCCGGCGCCATGCCAAAATCCGCCTCGAGGAGGGCACATTCGTCTTCTGGGATCTTGCCAGCGCCAACTACTCATACCTGGTGGGCGCGGACGGGTCGCGAACTCGCATCCTGGAGCCGCGGCGACTCGTAGACGGCGACAAGCTCGACCTCGGCGACGCGCGGGTGACGTTCCTTCTGGTCGATGGGGGAGAGACGAGCGATGCGTCATAGGGCCATTGCCGCGGGGCGATTGAACGTTCCACTAATAGTCGCAGCCCTCAGCTGGCTCGCCCTGGCCTCTCCCGCGGCGACCGCTCCCCCGACGGCGAGCCCAAGCCCAAGCGCCAGTCCGAGCGCCCAGTCTGGGATTCTCGCCGTCACTCTCGTGGGCGCGGTCGACGACTCCGCCTACCCGAGCGTGACCGCGAACCTCTCTATCGTGGATGCAGTCACGGGCAGGTCCGAGACGGCGCTCGACGCGAGTAATGTGTCCCCCAGCCCAGCGGCAAAGGTGACCACCGTCAGCCCGTCCACGGCTTCGCTTCCCGCGGCGTATGTCGTTGTTCTGGACACAAGCGGCAGCATGGTGAATCCGGCCGCCGACGGCAAGACCTACATGGTCCACGCCAAAAGCCTGGCCAAGGACTTCGCTGCCGGCGTTGGCCCTGAAGACCTCGTGAAGCTGGTCACATTCGACGAAACCACGGTCCCCAAGACGGGCTGGCTCAAGGGCAACGACCCGACCCTGGGCAAGGCGATCGATCAGGTCCAGTCAGAAGCCAGGAAGACATACGTCTCGGACGGACTCGTCCAAGCCGCCAAGATCGCAAACGGTCGACCTTCCGGCTACGATCGGAGAGCGGTCGTAGTCATCACCGACGCCTCGCCCGCCGACAAGGACGCCAACCTGTCGTCGTCGACGATGCGCCAGCAACTCGGCCCCCCGACCTTCGTCGTGGGCCTCCTCCCGCCGGCCCAGGTTGGCCCGGAGCTGACCCAGCTACTCTCCGATGTGGCGACCTACACCGGCGGCAGCTACGCGTCGGCCGACTCGAACCAGGACGCGGCGAAGCTATTCGGACCGGTTTGGGCGAGCGCCCGGTCTACCTGGAAGATCACCTTCACTACCGATCTGGCACCCGATGCTAACTCCCACCAGGAAGTGCTGACCCTTACCGACGCCCAGCAGCGAACGGGCACAGCCACCCTGACCTACCGTTCCGGCGGTCTGTCGCTGATAAGTCCGCTCAAGGTGGAGAACCTGGCCAGCGGTGACACGGTGACCGCGGATCGGGCGGTCACCATCAGCGTGGGAGGCACCAAAGACTGGAAAGACGCTCGAATCGACCTCTTCGTCGACTGCGATCCGGCGCACTGCAGCCCCACTTTGACCGCCGACAACGGTCCGCTGGCCTGGCGGATCGCCGTGGCTTCGATGTCGCAGGGCAGTCATCACGCGGTGATACGCCTGACCACCACCGATGACCAGGGGACGCACTTCTCGGCCCAGACGGCGCTGGACTTCACTCGGTCGGGTACGACCTGGAACGTCGCGGCCGTGATCCTCGTGGGCGGTATTGGCCTGCTGGCCATCGGAGCCTTCTTCATCGCATCACGCAGGCGAGGCAAGAAGCGCAACCAAAGGAGAGCACAGTGAATCCCTACGCTGGGACGTCTCGGGCGCGTCCGCTGATCGGGCTCGGGGCAGCGGTGGTGCTCATAATCTCATTCTTTCTTCCGTGGTTGACTTGGTCGGGGCTGGTTTCCGTGTCCTTGGTAACCATCGCCTCGGTGTCGTCAGGCCAGGGCTGGCTCACCCTGTCACTGCTGATTGGCGGCGCGATCCTGGCCGCCGTGGGATCGGGCTTCAGGGCTGCCGGCAGCACGACTAGCAACACCGCAAGCCGGAGGTTGGTGGTCTGCTGGATTACCGGGTTCGGACTGTCGTTGGGCGGCTGCGCCCTCTATCTGATCGACTTGAGCAGCTACACGAGCGCCAGCTACTACGGCTACTCCTACAGCACCGGCATTGGCGCTGGCTTCGGGGTCTGGCTTGGAATCGCGGCCACGGTAATCGGCCTGATCGTGGGCCTAGTGGATATGGCGGCCCCAGGGTACGCGGTCGGGGGGACGGGATACGGCGCGTCAGCCGCGAACTCATGGTCCGCCCCGCCCGCTCCCTATCAGCCGCAGGCACCGACCAGCTGGCAGAGCCCCGCTCCGGGGCAGCCCGGTCCGCCCTCAGGCGCGTGGAACACGGCCGGCGCCGGTGGCCGGATCTCGTACGTCGAGGGCGGACGGCCGTCGTCCCTCGTCGTGAACGTGGGCGAACAAGTCATGGTCGGCCGCGATGTCGATGCGCGCATTCGCCTATCGGACCCGCGGGCCAGCCGGCGACACGCCTTGGTCGTTTGGAGCGGCACTGGCTGGAGCGTTCGGGATCTCGGCGCTACGAACCCCACCCGTCTCCTCGGTGCTTCCGGGACGGCCCAGCCCGTGGTCGGGGAGATCCGGATCGCATCCGGGCAGCTACTCATCGGTGACGTGCTGGTCACTCTGTTTCCCGCTGGGTCGTGATCTACCAATGACTTGGGCGAGGGGTCTCCGTACACGCCATGACTGAGCGATTCACTCTGCTGGAGAAGATCGGCCGCGGCGGGATGGGTGTGGTCTGGCGCGCCCGCGACGAAGAGAGCGGCTCGATCGTAGCCCTCAAGTTGCTCCACGGCGCCTACTCCGACGATCCCGACTACGTTGCCCGCTTCGAGCGCGAACTCGAATTGGCCCGTCGCATCAAGTCGGCCAACGTGGTCGCGGTGCTCGGCTATGGAGTGCGAGAGGGGACTCCGTATCTGGTGCTCGAGTACGTGGATGGCAAGTCACTGCGCGAGCATTTGGCCACCCACGGTCCATACACCTGGGATGAGACGAAGCCTCTGCTGGCCCAGATCGCCCAGGGACTCGCGGACGCCCACGCCGCCGGCGTCGTCCATCGCGATATCAAACCATCCAACATCCTCATCGGCCCCGACGGCGTGGCCAAGATCGCCGACTTCGGCATCGCCCGCGGTCTCGACCTGACGCGGGTGACCGGGACTTCAACCCTCCTTGGCACGCCTGCTTATCTGCCGCCAGAAGGGCCCCAGGACGAGCGCTCCGACCTGTATTCACTTGGCATCGTCGCCTACGAGCTTCTGGCCGGTGTGCCCCCGTTCGAGGGCAGCACCTATGCCGAAGTGCTGATGGCCCACGTCCGCCTTCCGCCGGATCTCGACAAGCTGCCGGCCGAGGCCCGGCCCATCGTCGGCTGGCTTCTGGCCAAGGAGCCGAAGGACCGACCGCAATCGGCCACCGAGCTGATCGGGGCACTCGGGGGCACGAAGAAGGTACCGGCCCCGGCGCCCGTGCCTTCCGCCTACGCCGTGACCGTGCCGCCGCCGATGGTCCGGCCCGGGGATCGGTCTTCTGGACGCGGCCAGCGTCGCGGAGCGCTCGCGTTCCGACTTGCCGCGGTCATCCTGCTCATAGCGGCGGGCGCCGCCGCCGCGTCTTATCTGCTGCTCCCGACTGCAACACAGTCGGTGATGCCGAGCGAGACCGACACGGCCCCGGTGATCGACCAGGTGAAGCTGGCCGAGCCCGAGTTGCCCGAGCCGTCGGTGGCGGTG
>JBEKPL010000021.1:0-31948 GCA_049520815.1 Candidatus Limnocylindrales bacterium | reverse complement strand
CCGGCGGCACGGGCGGCCTCGGCCGCCAAGCCGGACGCTCCGGCCGGGAAGCCGGCGGCACGGGCGGCCTCGGCCGCCACTGACACCCTCCCCCCGACGAGCCCGGCCGACGAGACCGGCTCGGAAGCATAGAAGGGCGCCCTACCAATGCTCGAGTCGATGCTGAACGCCTTCCGTGCGCCGGACATCCGCAAGCGGATACTGTTCGTGCTGGTGATCCTGGTGATCTACCGTGCCCTGGCGCACGTTCTGATCCCGGGCATCAACGTCAAAGGACTGGAGTCCCAGGGCGGCGACAACGGCTTCTTCAGCCTGTTGTCGCTCTTCTCGGGCGGCGACGTGCGGCGCATGTCGGTGGTCGGGCTCGGGCTGAACCCGTACATCAACGCCACCATCATCATGCAGATCCTGCAGTCGACGATTCCGTCGCTGCAGGCCCTGAGTCGCGAAGGTGAGTACGGCCGCAACAAGATCACGAGCTACTCGCGCATGCTCTCGGTGCCGCTGGCCGCACTTCAGGCCTACGGCATTCTGGCCTTCGTGCAGAACGACATGCTGCAGCGGACGGGCGTCCAGTCCTACACGACCCCCTTCAGCTTCGAGAGCTACCAGAGCCTGACGCAGATCCTGGCATTGACCGCCGGCTCGGTGGTCCTGATGTGGCTGGGTGAGCTGATCACCGAGAAGGGGATCGGCAACGGCATCAGCTTCATCATCTTCGCCGGCATCGTGTCGCGCGTCCCGGCTACGGTCGGGTCGTTCCTGGCAAGCCCGGACTGGCTCGAGCTGTTCGCCGTCGGCATCGTCGGCCTGATCACCGTCTTCGTGATCATCTTCGTTCAGGAAGGGCAGCGCCGGATCCCGATCCAGTACGCCAACCGCGTCCGCGGCCACCGGATCTATCAGGGCGGTTCCACGTTCCTGCCCCTGCGGGTGAACATGGCGGGCGTCATCCCGATCATCTTCGCCATCAGCATCCTGCTCTTCCCGTATCAGATCGCGGCCTATTTCTCGGCCTCGAACGTGGGCTGGGTGAAGGACATGTCCGTTGGGGTCATCTCCTGGCTGAATCCGTCCGGACCCCTGTACCTCAGCTTGTACTTCCTGCTGACTTTCGCTTTCGCCTTCTTCTACACGTTCATCGTCTTCAAGCCCGATGAGACGGCCAACAACCTGCGCAAGTCCGGCGGCTTCATTCCGGGCATCAGACCCGGCATGCCGACGGAGGAGTACTTGAGGCGCGTTGCCCTCCGGATCACCGTCGCCGGCGCCATCTTCGTGGCATCCATCGCGGTCCTGCCGATGGTCATTGCGGCATTGCCGATGTTCAAGAACCTGCAGAGCGCCGGCATAGGCGTCGGTCTGGGAGGCACGAGCGTTCTGATCGTCGTCAGCGTGGTCGTCGAGACGATGAAGCAGCTCGAGGCCCAGCTGATGATGCGCAGCTACGAGGGCTTCATCAGGTGACGGCATCGGTCGGCCGCGTGGTCGTCCTGTTGGGCGCGCCGGGCGCCGGAAAGGGGACGCAGGCTCAGATCCTGTCCAAGAGACTCGGCCTCGCCCACGTCGCCACCGGCGACCTGTTCCGGGCCGCCGTTCGAGACGCGACGCCGCTCGGTCTCGTGGCCAAGAGCTACATGGACCGTGGCGAGCTCGTGCCGGACGCGGTGACGATCGTGATGCTCCTGGAGCGCCTCTCCAGGCCGGACGCGGCTGCCGGCATCCTGCTGGATGGCTTCCCGCGCAATACCGCTCAGGCCGAGGTCCTGGACAAGGCCCTCGCCGAGGCGGGCGGGCGTGTCGACCTGGCGCCGTACATCGAGGTTCCGGAGGCGGATCTGGGGGCTCGTCTCGGCGGTCGCTGGATCTGCCGCGCTCAGGGTCATCCCTACCACGAGCGGACGAAGCCGCCTCTCGTCGCGGGCGTCTGCGACGTCGACGGTTCAGAGCTCTACCAGCGCACGGACGACCAGCCGGCGACCGTCCAGGCGCGCCTTCGTCAGCAGCTCGGCGCCCTCGAGGAGGTCGTGGGCTACTACCGGAAGCACGGCGTGCTGACGACCGTCGACGGGCGTCGTGGGGTCGACGAAGTCAGCCAGGACCTGCTCGCGGCGATCGCCTCGGCGACCGGCACGCGGGGCTCGGGGCCGATTCGGTGACGGTTCCCCGCAGGACACGCCGGGAGATCGATCTGATGCGCCGAGCCGGTCGCATCGTCGCCGACGTGCTTGCCCTGGTGGAGGAGGAGTTGCGCCCGGGTGTGACCACGGCGCAGCTCGACGCCATGGCCGAGGACTACATCCGAAAGGCCGGGGCCCGGCCTTCGTTCAAGGGCTACAAGGGTTTTCCGGGGAGCATCTGCGTCTCGATCGACGAGGAGGTCGTTCACGGCATTCCGGGCAAGCGCGTGATAGGAGAAGGCCAGGTGGTTTCGATCGACGCCGGAGCCATCTGGCAGGGCTATCACGGCGACGGCGCCAGGACCTTCTACACGGGGACGCCGCCGGCCGACGTGGCCCGCCTAATAGACACCACACGCCTGGCCTTGATGGCCGGCATCGCGGCTGCCGTCCCGGGCGCGGACGTCGAAGACGTATCGGGCGCGGTGCAGGACGTGGCAGTCGAGGGCGGGTGCGATATCGTCAGGCCGTTCGTCGGCCACGGTATCGGCACCATGATGCACGAAGACCTGCAGGTGCCCAACTACCGGACGGGACGTCACGGCGTCGAGCTGGAGCCCGGTGTTTGCATCGCCATAGAGCCGATGCTCGCTCTCGGCAGCGCCGACGTGAAGACGCTCGCGGATGGCTGGACGGTCGTGACGACAGATCACTCTCTCGCGGCCCACTTCGAGCACACCATCGCGGTGACGGAGAACGGGCCCGTGATTCTCACTACGGCATGAACCACGTGCACGAGGTCGAAGCCCGCTCTTTGGGCAGCGGACCAGACGACGCGCGGCGAAGGCGGAGCCGGCAGGTTGCCGGGTTCGGGAGTCTTTGGTAACCTATTCGTTCGTGTGTCGGCCGGGGAGGCCGGCATTCGTGTGAGAAAGGGACGACACAGAGAACGTGGCGAAGAAGGATGCCATCGAGGTCGAGGGAACGGTGCTGGAGCCATTGCCCAACACCATGTTCGCCGTCGAACTCGAGAACGGCCACCGCGTTCTGGCACACATCTCCGGCAAGCTGCGCATGAACTTCATCCGTATCCTGCCGGGCGACCGAGTCAGAGTGGAGCTCTCGCCCTACGACCTGACGCGCGGTCGGATCACGTATCGGCTCAAGTAGCGCCTCCGAAAGCACCGAGATATCGAGGATCCCTTGAAAGTCAGAGCTTCCGTCAAGGCCCGCTGCGACAACTGCAAAGTCATCCGCCGCCACGGGACCGTGATGGTCATCTGCGCCAATCCCAAGCACAAGCAGCGGCAGGGGTAGGGCATGGCACGAATCGCAGGCATCGACATTCCGCGCGAGAAGCGGGTCGAGGTCGCCCTCACCTACGTCTACGGGATCGGTCTGCCGACTAGCCAGAAGATCCTCGCCCAGGCGAACGTCAATCCGGACACGCGTGTCCGTGATCTGACCGAGGAGCAAGTCAACCGCCTGCGCGAGATCATCGACCGACGCCACAAGGTTGAAGGCGACCTTCGCCGCGAGGTTGCCCTGAACATCAAGCGGCTGATCGAGATCGGCTCCTACCGGGGCTCGCGCCATCGCCGCAATCTCCCGGTTAGGGGCCAGCGAACCAAGACCAACGCACGGCAGCGCCGCGGACCAAAGAGAACGGTCGGCGTCCGACGCAAGGCGACGAAGTAAGAGGAGCCGGACGCAGGAATGGCCGAAAGGAAGCGGGCTACCAAACAGCGCCGCCGGGAGAAGAAGAACGTGCCCCAGGGGCACGCTCACATCCAGGCGAGCTTCAACAACACCATCATCACCATAACCGACCCCAACGGGAACGTGGTCAGCTGGGGCTCGGCCGGCGTTGCCGGCTTCAAGGGCTCCCGCAAGAGCACTCCCTACGCCGCGGCGCTCTCCGCTGAGCAGGCCGCCAAGAAAGCCATGGAACACGGCATGCGCCAGGTCGAGGTCTACGTCAAGGGCCCCGGTGCCGGCCGCGAGCAGGCTATTCGCTCCCTCCAGGCCGCCGGCCTCGAGGTTAGCGCGATCACCGATGTGACCCCAGTCCCCCACAACGGCTGCCGCCCGCCCAAGCGGCGCCGCGTCTAGGGAGGGGGATAGATGGCCCGCTACACCGATCCTGTCTGCCGGCTCTGCCGTCGGGAGGGCGCCAAGCTCTTCCTGAAGGGAACTCGCTGCTACTCCAAAAAGTGCTCCTGGGAACGCCGTCAGGCGCCTCCCGGCCAGCATGGAGTCCGCCGCCGCAAGGTCGGCGACTACGGCATGCAACTGCGGGAGAAGCAGAAGATCCGCCGCGTGTACAGCGTGCTGGAGCGCCAGTTCCAGGGCTACTTCGAGACGGCGAACTCCACACCCGGAGTCACCGGCGAGAACCTGCTTCGCATGCTGGAGCTGCGACTCGACAACGTCGTCTACCGCATGGGCTTTGCCGCTTCACGCGCCGAGGCGCGTCAGATGGTCGGCCATGCCCACTTCACCGTGAACGGCCGCGTCTCGAACATCCCGTCGCTGCAGGTCAGGCCGGGCGACAAGATCGAAGTCCGCGAGACGCATCGCACTCGGGAGCCTTTCAGGGAGGCGGCGGAGCTCATCCGATCGCGCCAGGTGCCCGAGTGGCTCACCGTCGACGCGGCGAAACTCGCCGGATCCGTCCTGACCGCCCCGCGCCGCGACCAGATGCCGCTTGACCTCAACGAGCAGCTCGTGGTCGAGTACTACTCGAGGTAACGCACCCCGATGATTGAACTCGAGAGCCCGCAGATCGCGCCGGTCGAAGAGCTCGGCTCGTACGCCAAGTACGAGGCCAGCCCACTTCCGGCCGGATACGGCGTCACTCTGGGCAACGCCATTCGACGGGTCTTGCTGTCCTCGCTCGAGGGCGCAGCCGTGACGGCGATCCAGATTCGTGACGTCTATCACGAATTCACGAGCATTCCGGGCGTGAAGGAGGACGTGACCCAGATCGTCCTCAACGTCAAGAAGCTCCGTCTGAAGAGCTTCGCGACGCACCCTGTCCAGCTCAAGCTCATCAAGAGCGGTGCCGGTGTGGTCACCGCGGCCGACATCCAAGAATCGGCGGATGTCGAGATCGTGAACCCCGAGCTGCCGATCATGACTCTCGATTCGGACGACGTGACCGTCGAGATGGACCTCACGGTCGAGAAGGGCGTCGGCTACCTCGCAGCCGAGCGCGCCGAATCCAACCCCATCGGCGTCATCCCGGTCGACGCCATCTTTACGCCCGTCCGCAAGGTCAACTACTCGGTCGAGAACACGCGCGTCGGCCAGATGACCAACTACGACAAGCTGACGATCGAGCTCGAGACGGACGGCACGATCTCGCCCGAGGAGGCGCTCAGTCGCGCCGCCGACATCCTCGTCCGGCAGTTCTCGCTCTTCGCCAACATCGGGCTCGTGGCTGCCGGCACGGACCGCGTGGCGACCAGCCTCCCGCAGCTCCCACCGAACATGCTCGACATGCCGATCGAAGAGCTCGACCTGCCGATGCGGGCCTACAACTCGCTGAAGCGCAACAACATCGTCAAGGTCGGCCAGCTGCTCCAGCTCTCCGACGACGACCTGCTGCGGATGCGCAACTTCGGCAAGAAGTCGCTCGACGAGATGAAAGAGCGCCTGCGCATGCGCGGCTTCATCCTCCCCGACAGTGAGGAGGCGTCGCTCGGCGACGACCTCGACGAGGTCGAAGAGGAAGACCAGTTCGACGATCTGCCTCCGGAGGAAGCCTGAGCCATGGCCCATCGAATAGACGGCCGTAAGCTCGGTCGCAAACAGGGCCCGCGCCTGGCCCTCTTCAAGAACCTGACCGTGTCGGTCCTTCGATATGAGCGGGTTCAGACCACCGAGGCGAAAGCCAAAGAGGTCCGGGGCCGGGTCGAGCGAATGATCACGCTGGCGAAGCGCGGCGACCTGGCCGCGCGTCGAGCGGTGCTCGCGGAGTTCCCCAACGAGCCGCTCGTGGTCACCAAGCTCTTCAATGAGATCGCTCCCAAGTATGCCGATCGGACGTCCGGCTTCACCCGGATCGTTCACGTCGGCCAGCGCATCGGCGACGCGGCTCCGATCGTTCAGATCGAGCTCGTGTGATGCCGGCCCATGGCCTCGCCGGAGCGGCCATCTAGAGGTCAGGTGCAAGGCGTCCGAGAGGGCGCGCCCGTGCGATTCATGGCACGGGTCGAATACGACGGCACGGACTTCGCCGGGTTCCAGATCCAACCTGGAGCGCGGACAGTCCAGGGAGAACTCGAAGCCGCCCTGGCTCGGATCTCCGGCGGAAGCCGGGTCCGCGTCGCAGCGGCGGGTCGTACCGACGCCGGGGTTCACGCCAAGGGGCAGGTGATCGCATTCACCGACCCTAAGGGAAGGACGGCGAAGGAGCTGGCCAGGGCGCTCGACGCTCTGCTGCCGGAGGATGTGGCAATCCGCGAGGTGCGGCGCGTCCCGGCCGGATTCAACCCTCGCGATGCGGCGCGATATCGTGAGTATCGCTACACCGTCTGGAACGGGCCGCGAAGCCCGCTCCGCGAGCGTTTCGCGCTCGGGGTGCGGGACCAACTGGATACCGCCGCGATGGAGCGGGCCGGGTCGGTCCTGGTGGGCCGCCACGACTTCAGCGCCTTCGGGGTGGCGCACCGCCAGCCGGTGCGGATCGTTCACTCGATCCGCGTCAGGCGGAACGGGTCGCTCGTGACGATCGACGTCGCGGCCGACGCGTTTCTCGGCCAGATGGTGCGAAGGATGGTGGCCGCCCTCCTGGAGGTCGGTCACGGAAAGACAAGCGAAGAGGCGGTCGCCGCGGCGCTCGCGTCGACACGGCCGGCGTTCAATGGGGCCACTGCCCCGGCGAAGGGCCTTTGCCTCCGGCATGTCGTCCTCGGCTCCGCGAGGGGCAGGACGGCTCCGGCAAGCACGATCGCCAGATCGAACGGAGAACGATGACCGCGAAGACATATACGGTCCGTGAGAGCGAGATCGAGCGACGCTGGTACGTCGTGGACGCGACGGACGAGACGCTCGGTCGTCTGGCGTCGCGCATCGCTCGCGTGCTCGAAGGCAAGAACAAGCCTCTGTACAGCCCGACGATGGATTCGGGCGACCATGTCGTAGTCGTGAATGCCGGCAAGATCGCCGTCACGTCGGACAAGAAGGAGACCAAGCTGTACATGCGCCACAGCGGCTACCCGCGTGGCCTGAAGCAGGAGACCCTGGGCCATCTTCTGGAGCGCCGGCCGGAAGAAGTCATCCGTCGCGCCGTCAAAGGGATGCTGCCCCACAACCGTCTGGGGGCCCAGCAGCTGACGAAGCTCAAGATCTACGCCGGCCCAGAGCACCCGCACAAGGCCCAGAGGCCCGAGCCGCTGGCCTGACGAGGAGCGCAATGACCACCCCTGCCTACTTCTACGGGACCGGTCGCCGCAAGACCGCGGTCGCTCGGGTCCGGCTCGTTCCGGGGTCGGGCGAGATTGTCGTGAACGATCGCACTCTGGAGCAGCACTTTGGCAATGCCGTGGACGAGACCGATGTCCGTCTGCCGTTCCGAGTCACCGGGACGGAGGGTGCATACAACGCCCAGATCAAGGTCGAGGGCGGCGGCGTGACCGGCCAGGCGGGCGCAATTCGCCACGGCATCGCCCGCGCCCTGCTCCAGCTGGATCCGGAGGCCAACCGTCTTCCGCTGCGTCAGGCCGGCTTGCTGACCCGCGACCCGCGAATGAAGGAGCGCAAGAAGTACGGGCTCAAGCGAGCCCGGAAGGCTCCGCAGTATACGAAGCGATAGCGGGGTCGCCGCTCGGGCGGCCCATCGCCCCGTTGGGTTCTACGCGCGCCAACTCACGCACGTTCGAGTGCGCTCGTCATGTGCCCGATGTGTGAATGGCGATGTGGCAGAACTGGTCATATGCCGTAGGACGATGCGCCGCAAGCCGTCTACGCATGTACCCGAGACGTCGCTCTCGCGGGAAGGCATGATGTGCGTATGACGGACGATCTGTACGAGCGCTACAAGGAAGCGCTGCGGGTCGGCCACGTGGCTGTGTTGCGTGGCGCCCTTCAGGACGCCATCGAGGCGTACCGGGATGCGGCGGCGATCGCGCCGTCCCGTGCGCTTCCGCACACGAGTCTGGGCGGCGTGCTTCTCAGGTTGGGTCACCTCGAAGAGGCTCTGGTCGAGTATGCGGCGGCGGTTGCCCGGGCTCCGCACGACGAGGGCGCGCTCCTGGGCCAGGCCGAGGCTCTGACCATCGCCGGACAGCGGGTCGATGCGGCCCTGGCCTTGGATCACGTAGCTGAGATCCAGGCGGCTGCCGGAAGGCTTCCCGAGGCCGCGGACACCGTGCGCCGAGCCCTCGAGCTCGAAGACTCCCCCGAGCGAGCCCGGTGCCAGCGAGGCCTTCTGCGCGAAATCCGCCTCTCGGCTGGAGACCACGCCGCCGAGCAGCTGCTGGCGCGGGCGCTTCGCTTGCGTGACGAGCCGGTCGGCGACGCGCTCGCAACCGCCCGATCGGCGACGGCTGCCGCTCCTATCGCCGGGCCGTCCGCCCAGGCCGCGGAGTCGGTCGTGGCCGATGAGCGGCCGGAGCGCCTGGCGCCGGCCACGGCCGAAGTCGCCGCGGAATCTGCCCCCGAGCCAGTCGACGTTGCCGTGGTGAGGCCGGCGGCGGAGTTGGAGTGGCCGAAAGAGGATCGGAAGCCACAGCCGGCCGCTCGCCCCGTGGCCGGGCCCGCGCCCGTGGCCGAGCCTGTAGCGATCGAACCGGTCCCCGAAGCCGAACCCGTCGCGGCGGCCGCTTCACAGGGTGAAGTCCCCGCCGTCGGCGTCATGGTGGGTGCATCCGACACGATCGACATGACGGGGACCATCGACGAGACGCACCAGCCGACCGGGGACCAGCTCCTGGCCGCGGCTGAAGCCGCGGACATGGCCGGCGACAGCGGGACGCTTCGCTCGCTACTCCTGGGGACGGCTCGCGCCTATGCTCGCGAGGGTCGTTTCGAGGCCGGACTTGACGCCGCGCACAGGTTGCTGCAGCGGGATCCGGGTGACGTCGACGCTCACCTGGTGCTCGTGGAGCTGTACGTGGCCCGTGACTGGAACGGGCTGGCGGCCGAGAAGCTCGTTCTGTTGGGGCGCTTGGCCGATCTGGACAACGACGAGGAGACCCGCCAGCGGCTGTGCGCGGTAGCAAGCCGCGTCTTCCCCGATGACGAGCACCTTGGGGCCCTCTGCGCGTAGAGACCTGCAGCGGCTCCATCCTCCAGGGATTCCGTTCGCTCTCCGCCCGCTCTCGAGCCTCGCCGCGAGGGAGTCTGCCGCCCGTGGCGGGGGGAGCGGCAGGCGATGCGGTATACACTAGCGCTCCGATGCCACTGATCCAATCGGTGCTCGACAAGGTCGGGCCGAGCGTTGTGGCCGATGTCGCGATCACGGCCCTCCTGATCTACTGGCTCTTCAGCCTGATCAGGGGGACGCGAGCGGTCCGGCTCGTCATCGGCGTGTGCCTGCTTCTCCTTGTCTACGGCGCGGCCTTGACGTTCCAGCTGAAGCTCCTGACGGTCATCCTCCAGACCGGGGCATACGTCGGCCTCTTCGCCCTGGTTGTCGTCTTCCAGCCGGAGCTGCGGCGGGCACTCGACAGGATCGGACGTCTGGGCTCGCTCGGATGGCTTATCTCGCCGGCGGAGCAATCCATGGCGGTCCATGTTGCGGCCGAGGTGGCGAGCGCCGCCGAACGTCTGTCGCGCGAGGGCCATGGCGCCCTGATCGTCATCGAGCGGGAGACGGGCCTGCAGGAGATCGCCGAGGGTGGCGTCATGCTCCATGCCGATCTCTCCGTGGATCTCCTCGTCACCCTCTTCTCACCCAAGACGCCGTTGCACGACGGAGCGGTCGTGATTCGAGGAGACCAAATCCTGGCTGCCAGCGCGCTCCTGCCCTCGGCCGAGACCACGATCCCGCTGGAGCGCTTCGGCACCCGGCACAAGGCGGCCCTGGGTATCACCGAACAGACGGACGCGATCGTCGTGGTTGTGTCCGAGGAGAGCGGTCAAATGAGTCTGGTCGAGAGGGCTCGGATCGTCCGCAATCTCGACGAGCTCAAGCTCGCCCGCTCCCTCGCCGCCCTGATGCATCCCCAGACCGCGGGGAGCCTTCTCCGGCAGGAGCGGGCGGCGCCCAGACGCGTCGGACCGACGTTTCGCCAGCTGGCCAGGCGGGCCAGGTTCGGGAGGTTGAGCAGAACGTCCGGCCCGGCCGCCAAAGCTCGGGACGAGATCAGGACTGAGCCGGACGACGATGCCCCGGGCGAGGCGAAGGCGTCCTGATGAGAGTCCTTCGCTTCGTCGTCCGCAACTGGCCGCTCAAGATCGGGGCCGTGCTTCTCGCGATCATCCTGTACGTCGGGATGATTGCGCTTCAAACCACGCAGCAATGGCCCGGCACGATTTCGATAGATCTGGTCAACGAGCCCACCACCGCCAAGCTCATGAAACCCGATCCGTTGCCGAACGTGAGCAACATCCGCTACATCGCCGCGCCGGATGTGCCCGTCACCAGGGATAGCTTCCGGGCGACCGCCGACCTCAGCAATGCCAAGGTGAGTGAGAGCGAGGATTCGCTGGTGAAGGTCCATCTGGTCGCCCAGGATTCACGAATCCAGATCCTCGACTACCAGCCGCAGCAGATCACGGTGAGGCTGGACCCGGTCGTCCACAAGCAGGTCAGCGTTCTGGTGCACACCGGCGCCGTACCGTCCGGGCTTCAGCCCGGAAGTCCGGTCCTGAGCGCATCAACGGTCGATGCTTCCGGCGCGGCATCGATTGTCAGGCGAGTCGCCTACGCCGACGCCCAGGTCCGCATCGATGCGGCCGGCCTAGACATAAGCCAGGATGTGGTTCTCGTTGCTCACGACGCGACTGACGCCGAAGTGGACGGCGTCACTTTCAACCCGCGAAGCGTCCACGTGGCGATGCTGGTGGGAAGTCAGCTGCGCACCGAGACGGTGGCCGTGTTTGCGCCCACGGTCGGCAAGCCCGCGGCAGGCTACTACATCTCATCGATCGACGTCACGCCATCGACCGTGACAGTCCGTGGCCAGGCCGACGCGCTAGCCCTTCTCAAGGGGCTCGTGAACACGCAGAAGATCCCGATCGACGGGAAGACGGGCGATGTCTCCGTCAACGCGAGCCTCGACCTTCCCAGTGGTGTCACTGCCGGCGACGTGTCCCAGATTGCGGTGGTCGTGCACCTGCAGTCGCCGGCATCCACTCTCAGCGTGGGTGTGGGTGTGACGCCCGACGGAGCGCGACCTGATCGCATCTACTCACTCTCGACGCCGAACGTGATCGTCACCCTGGGCGGCGCGACGGCGGCCCTCAACGCCTTCGACACGTCCACGCTCGTGGGGCACGTCTCCGTTGGGGCCTTCGATGTAGGCACCTATGCCATCACCGTCACGGTAAGCGTGCCGCCCGGCATCAAGGTCGAGCAGATCAGCCCGTCGCGGATAACCGTCACCGTGTCCAGCGTTCCTACGCCGCCGCCGGCGGCGTCCGCCTCACCAACGTAGGAGAGCCCCTCTCCGGCTTGTTAGCCGAGCTGGCCGACGAATTGGCCGCCCTGGCCGGTCAGCGACTAAACTAGCCACCTTCGCCGGGGGTCAAGGTCCAGGAGTGAACTGCGCATGTGCGGCATCGTCGGATACACCGGACCTCGGGAGGCCGGCCCCGTCCTGCTCGACGGGTTGCGGCGGCTTGAGTACCGGGGCTACGACTCCGCCGGTATTGCCCTGGTCACCCAGAACGGCGACCTGTTCGTGGAGAAGCGGGCCGGGAAAGTCGCCGTGCTCCAGGCCGCGCTCGGCAGCGAGACGCCCAGCGCCGGGATCGGCCTCGGCCACACGCGCTGGGCCACGCACGGCCGCCCAAGCGACCTGAACGCCCATCCCCACAGCGACTGCACGGGTCGGATCACCGTCGTCCACAACGGCATCGTCGAGAACTTCCGCGAGCTACGCGACGAGCTGGCCGCCGCCGGCCACGTACTCAAGTCCGAAACTGACACGGAGGTCGTGGCTCATCTTGTGGAGGAGGCATACGAAGGCGATCTCGCGGACGCGGTTCGGGTCGCGCTGGGGCGCCTCGAGGGCGCATATGCTCTGGTGGTGCTGCATCGTGACGAACCGGACCGTCTGGTGGGTGCTCGCCTGAACGCCCCGCTCATCGTCGGCCTCGGCGAGGGCGAGAGCTTCCTGGCGTCGGATCCGGCCGCGATCGTGGCGTACACGAAGCGCGTGATATTCCTGGCCGATGGCGACGTTGCGGACGTGCGTCCGGGCACGGCCACGATCACGGACCGAGCCGGAACGGTCATGGATCGCCGTGTCGACATCATTCCTTGGTCCGCGGAGGCGGCCGAGAAGGGCGGATACGCGCACTTCATGCTCAAGGAGATACACGAGCAGCCCGCCGCGCTGACGGCGGCAATGACCGGCCGGCTGCGCCACGGCGTCGTCTGCCTGGAGGAGTTGGATCCGATCCGCGACCGCCTGGCCGGCATCGACCGGGTCGAGATGGTCGCCTGCGGCACGGCCCGCTACGCCTCGATGGTCGGGGCGGCGCTCGTCCAGGAGTGGCTCGGCGTGCCGGCCCGCGCCACCGTCGCCTCCGAGTTCCGGTATAGCCCGCCTCCGATCGATCCGCACACCCTGGTCGTGGCCGTGTCGCAGTCCGGCGAGACCGCGGACACGATCGCGGCCGCACGCCTGGCCGGCGACCGCGGGGCGCTGGTGGTCGCCGTCACCAACACAGTCGGATCGGCGATAACGCGCGAGTGTCATGCCTCGGTCTTCCTGCAAGCCGGACCCGAGGTGGCCGTGGCGGCCACCAAGACCTTCGTGACCCAGGTCGTGACGCTCGTTATGCTCGCCGCGGACGTGGCGCATCAGTTCGGCCGGCTCCGCACGGAGGTGGAGCTGGATCTCGTCAGGGCCCTGCGCCGCCTTCCCGAACAGGCCGGCCGCGCGATCGAGCTGGCCGCGCCGACCAAGGAGATGGCGGAGCGCTATGCCGACTCGAAAGGCTTCATGTACATCGGCCGCGCCTATGGCTATCCGGCGGCTCTCGAAGGGGCACTCAAGATCAAGGAGATCAGTTATCTCCATGCCGAGGGCTATGCCGCCGGCGAGTTGAAGCACGGACCCATCTCCCTGCTCGATCCGGAGGTGCCGCTCGTGGCCGTGGCCACGCGTTCGGCCGTGTACGACAAGCTGGTCAGCAACCTGATGGAGGGTCGTGCCCGCGACGCCCGGGTCATCGCCGTGGCCACGGAAGGCGACGTCCAGATAGAGCGTCTGGCCACGGACGTGTGCTGGGTGCCGGACACGCTCGAGCCTCTGGCCACGATCCTGGCGGTGATCCCCCTGCAGCTCTTCGCCTACCACGTGGCCGTGAAGCGCGGTCGCGATGTGGATCAGCCGCGCAACCTCGCCAAGTCGGTGACGGTGGAGTAGGTGGCGGGCGCGGGGCGGCCTTCTGGGTCCGGAAACGGTCGTGGCGCGTCGGGTGGCGACGGCCTCGGGGTCGGGTCGGCTGGCACTCTTGCGGCGCCACCGGAGACGACCGAACTCGGCATCGACATCATCCGCGTGTCGCGCATCGCGGCGTCGCTGGCCCGCTTCGGCGACCGCTTCACGCAGCGCATCCTGACCCCAGCGGAGGCGGCCTACGTCCGCAACAGGCCCGAGACGCTCGCCGGCCGATGGGCGGCGAAGGAGGCCGTCTCCAAGGTGCTCGGGCTCGGGGTCCGCGGCATCGGCTGGCGAGATATCGAGGTCGAACGGCTCCCCACGGGTCAGCCGGCGATCCGGCTCCACGGCCGGGCAGAAGGACGGGCAACCCAGCTGGGTATGGGCCGAATTGCCGTCTCGATCAGCCATGAGTCCGAGTTCGCGGTAGCCATCGCATTTGGCGTCCGAACCGCCGGGGGCCGCTTCCTCTTTCCGCCCGATGTCGAAGAGCGGCTCGACGAGCGAGAGGCGGCCCTGATACGACGCTTCGAGCGGCTGCGCGGACTGGCCAGGGAGGCGGCGACCGTGGAGGCCAAGCTGAGCGCGGCCGAGGCCGACAGTGCCTCAAGGTCGGCCGTCTCGAAGGCAAGCCAGGAGCAAGCCGATGCCTAGCCGAGCCGCACCGGAACCGATACTGCTCGACGACGCTGCGGCTGCCGGGCTTCTCCCTCCAAGGCCGGCACGCGGCCACAAGGGGACGTTCGGGAAGCTGCTGGTAATCGCCGGGTCCGTGGACTACGCCGGGGCTGCCCTCCTGGTCTGCACGGCCGCGGGTCGGGCGGGTGCGGGTCTGGTCACGCTGGCCACGCCGGAGTCGCTGCAGCCGCTCTTCGCGGCCAAGGTTGTCGAGGCGACGACGCTCGCGCTGCCCGAGGACGATGTGGAAGAAGTGGATCCGGAGGAGGCGCTGGCCCGAATCATGGACCACGACCACGATGCCCTGGTAGTCGGGCCGGGCCTCAAGCCGAGCCTGTCGATGACCGAGCTCATCCGCGGCCTGCTCGCGCCAGACGAGGATGGCGAGCCGCTGCCGGTGGTGCTGGACGCAGAGGCGCTGAGGTCGCTGGCTACCGTGGACGGGTGGGCCGGCGACGTGGCCGCTCGGTGCATCCTGACCCCCCACGTAGGGGAGTTCCTGCGGCTTCGGGCAGCCGATGGCCACGATCCGCAGAAGCACGGCGACCTGGTCTTCGATGACGCCGGACGCCTGGCCGCGGCCAGGGATGCCGCTCGCGAGTGGGGCCAGGTCGTGGTCCTGAAGGGCGCCCGAACCGTCATTGCCGAGCCGGAAGGTCGGGCTGCCGTCTCGCCCTTCGAGAACCCGGCCCTTGCGAGCGGCGGCACAGGCGACGTCCTGGCCGGGACGATCGGGGGGTTGCTGGCCCAGGGCATGGGCACATTCGAGGCGGCGCAGCTCGGCGTCTACCTCCACGGCGCCGCCGGCGAAGCCGTCAGGGCCCGCCTCGGCGACGCGGGGCTGCTTGCGTCGGACCTCCCGCCGGAGTTGCCGCTGGCACGGCGGCGGCTGGCTGCTCTTGCGGGCGCTGCGGCCCGAACCGGAAGTCGTGACGGCGGAGCCGGCGCCGCGCCGAAGACGCGGTGAGGGCGGCGTGACGATCCTTCCAAGCGCGATCGGCGGCAGAATCACGGCCGTGCGCCACCCCCTGATCGAGATTCGCCGGGGCGAGACTCTGCCGCCCCTCCCCAGGACGGCCTGGCTCGAGATCGATCTGGAAGCTCTTGCCGGCAACGTGCGCCTGCTGCAGGGCCTGCTGCCGGCCGGCGTTCGAGTCGAGGCGGTCGTCAAGGCCGACGCCTACGGTCACGGGGCCGTGCCGGTGGCCCGCGCTCTGGTGGCGGACGGCATGGGCAGCCTGAGTGTCGCCACGTTCGATGAGGCACTGGAGCTTCGCCAGGCCGGCATCGAGGTGCCGATCCTCATCGTCTTTCCGATCCCGCCCGAGCTGGCGCCCGACGCGCGTCGCCACCGCCTGTCGGTCACCGTCGGTGACGGGGTGCTGCTCGAGCGGACCCTGGCCGCCCTGGCGAACGGGCTCTCCGCGGCGCTGCCGGCTGCCGGCGGCGCGAGCGCCTCGCGGCTGGCGATCCATCTCGAGGTCGAGACCGGCCTCGGCCGAGGCGGCGTGGACCCTGACCTGGCGCCTGCGGCTGCGGCGGCCATCGAGTCGTCTCCGCACGCCAGCCTCGCCGGCCTGTGGTCGCACCTCCAGGCCCCCGACAATGCCGGTCTCGCCGCCAGCCAGGACCGCCGCTTCGGGACGGCGTCGGGACTCCTGGAAGCGGCCGGGGCGACTCTCCCGGCCCGCCATCTCGCAGCCAGTGGCGCAGTGCTGGCAGCCAGCGCCGGAACCTACGACGTGGTGAGGGCCGGGCTGGCCATGTACGGCATCGTGCCGGACGGCCTCACGGTCGCCGAGCCGGCCCGGAGCGCGGCCGCGGGGCTCCGCCCGGTCATGACCCTGCGGGCGCGACCGATCCGCGTCGCGTGGCTCGAGGCCGGCAGCGGCGTCAGCTACGGACCCACGTTCACGACCGCGCGCCGGAGCCGGATCGCCACATTGCCCCTCGGCTACGGCGACGGTTACCCCCGCAGCCTCTCGAACCGAGCCCAGGTCCTGGTACGAGGGGTTCGGGCGCCGCAAGTCGGGACCGTGGCGATGGACGCCCTGATGGTCGATGTGACGGACGTCCCAGGCCCCGAAGTGACCGTGGACGACGATTTCACGCTCCTAGGCGAGCAGGACGGAGATCGGATCGATGCCACCGACATGGCGCGGTGGGGCAACACCATCTCGTACGAGGTCGTCACCGCGATGTCGGGACGGCTACCCCGGGTGTACTATGCGGCAGCCGAGGCGGTCGCCCTGCGCACGATTGCGTGCGACGCGAGTCGGGGCGGGGGAACGCTTGACGGGGGACCGACCAAGGCATCCGCGTAGGGTCCTGGGCGCTCGGTTGCGAGTGACCGGTTTGGTAGCCATATCGACGGAGAGCAGGTTCGGACTTGATGGAGATGCAGGGTCACTCGGAGGAGCGGCGCGACGACCTGGTGGAGCAGGTGGCGCGCGAGATCCAGCTGCGCGGCTTGACCGTTCCCGCCGTCCTGTTCCTGCAGGCCAGTCGTCCGTATCGTCCGCTGGGTAGCAGCGCCATGGTCTTCTTCGACCCCGTGCTGCGCGGCGTCTTCGGCGGCGAAGTGCCGGTTGCCAACGAGATACTGGCCGACGATCTCGGTATCGAGCAACTCATCGAGCGATTGCAGGACCCCGACGAGGAAACAGCCTGGGACGCCTGAGCGCGGACAGCGAAGATGGGGCCGGGTAGCATAGTCGGGTGACCAGCCAGCCTCGGGCTTTCTTTGCCCTCGACCTCGGCTCGGCTACCAGCTCGGCAGCTCTGTTGGGGCACGTTGGCGGCCGATGGCGCCTGATAGCTCATACGGCCGTGCCCGCGTCCGTCGACGTCGAGTGGATGCTCGCCGGCCTGCTGAGCCGGATTCAGCTCACCGATCCGGGACTGCTCGCGGACCTGGCTGGCGACGAGCGGCCTATTGCTGCCACTCTCGCGGCCACGTGGCCGCGTCTGGAGGCCCGCACCACTCCCCAGCGCCGAATTGCCGTCCTGGCGGGTTCGCGCCGGCAGCGGCGGCGCCTCGAGGAGGCCGCGCTGCGGGCGGGCTGGCTGGTGGTCTCCGGAAGTGCCGACGAGAACGACCCCGTAGCCCTGGGCCGTCTGGTTCTCTCCACTCGAACGGCGGCCGTACTGTTGGGCGCGGACCGCTCCCCGGCCGGCGACGAACGGCGCCACTTGCCTGATCTCGTGGCCCTCGTGGTCGCCGCCAGGCGCCTGCGGCCCGAGTTGACGGTGATCCTGGCGGGGGGCGCGGCCGCCTACGAATCGGCCTTCGCCGAGACCCCGGATATGGGCCCTGGTCTTGAGCTGGCGGCGAGCCCGGCGAGCAGCGTCCCGGCCGCGGAGTCGGAGGTCACGGTACCCGCCACGGCTGCTTCCGGCCGGGCCGAAGCTCCGGCAGAGATGCCCGCTCAGACCAAAGCCGCAGGCGAACCGGAACCCGAGGACAAGGCCGCCGGCCAGTCCAAGGCGGCGCCCGAGGCCCAGCCGGCGCCCGAGGCCGCGGCGACTCCCGAGGCCCAGCCGGCGCCCGAGGCCGCGGCGACTCCCGAGATTCCCGCTGGACTCGCCTTCCTGGCCGTGCGCGGCTCGGCTGCCCCCACGAGTGACGCCGAGGGCGGCGCCTCTGCGCACGTCCTTCTCGCGCCGGACGCCGAGGCCGGGCAACCCGCCGGAGCGTCGCTCCAGCAGGTGCTCGAGGGCCTGCGGGCCCTTCCGAACGACAGCCGGCTCGGTGTCGCGCGATCGACCGCTTCGCTGGCATACGTGCTCGACCGCACCGTCGAGGTCGTCGAGATCGGTCTTCAGGGTGGCCTCCGGGCGCGGTCCGAGCCGATCGGGCAGGGCCATTTCGCCGTCGTCTCCTCCCACGCCTGCCTTGCGGACGCCTCGTTCTCGCCGGCCGACCCATCTGACGAGGTCATCGACAGTGTCTTCGCCTGGTCGACTGCCGTGCTGGACAGGCACCGCCTGACGGATCGCCTGCACGACCTTCGTCTCGTGCCCTGGGGAGAAGCCGACGGCGATGGGGCTGTCTTCCGCCTGGCCGCCGCCAAGGCGGCCTTCTCGCGCCTGATCGAGGCTACGACCGAGCTGGCCGCCCACCCCGTGCCCGACCTGATGGTGGCTGCGGGCGGGATCTTCGCTTCATTGCCTCCTTCGGTCGTGGCACTTGCGATGGCGGACCTCGTCCGCCGTCCCGGAATCAGCCAGCTCGTCTGCGACCAGGCCCGGCTGTTGGGGCCGTTGGGTGCGATCGAAGACGAGGCCGAGCGACGCCAGCTGCTGGCCAACCTCGCCGACGACATCCTGATGCCGCTCGGCTGCCTCATCCTTCCGGCCGGAGTCAAGCCCGGTCGAACCGCGGGCAGCCTGCGGCTGACGGGGATTGGCGCGACCGCCGAGATCGAGCTTCATCCCGGTGCCCTCCAGGTGGTCGACATGCCGCCCGGTCGGGTTGCCAGAGCCGATATCGACTTCCGAGACAACGTTCGCCTGGTGGCTCGCGGCCGCCACTTCAGCGTGGATGTGAGTGGCGGCCTGTGCGGGCTGCTACTCGACCTTCGCGACATTCCGCTCCGGATATCGGATCGGGCAGAGTCCAGGCGCGCTGCGCTCGATGCCTGGCAGCGCGGGATGTGGCCGGAGATCGACCAATGAGCGTCGTGCCGCGTGCGCCCGGCATCGATATCTCGGCGGCGCTCGCCTGCGTTGCCGCCCGGCGGATACTGGTCCTCTCGCCCACGATCCACTTCCGGCTCTCGCCGGGCGATCGGGCGCTCGTGGCGCCCGGCGACGCCGTATCTGCCGGAACTCCGATCGCCGAACGGACGCCGGACGCCGAGCTCGTGGATGTCGGGCATCTGGAAAGTGGGGCCGAGTCGGGCAAGAACGGCGCGGCCGCGAGAGCGGCCAGGTCGGACGCAGAAGCCGATGTCTCGCCGCTGTGGAAGGAAGGCCGGCGCGAGCTGGCCGAGCCCGGTCCGGCGAGCCGGACCCAGATGGACACCAAGGTCGTCCTAGGGCCCGCAGGTGCACCGCAGCAGGAGCGGCGCTGCCCGCCTGTCCCCGGCAAGTGGTGGATCGGTGGGGGCGAGCGCCGGGGCAGGGGCAGGAACCAGCCCGCGCCCCGCCTCGGCGGGACGTTGCTGTTCGAGACGCAAGGACGCTGGCGCGCCGCGGCGGGCGAGCACCATCGGATCGTCGAGACGCCCGTCGCCGGCATCGTGCGGGACGCCCGAAACAGCGTCGCGGTCACGATCGAGGTGGCCGGCGCCGCGATCCCCGGCGCCATCGCGGCCGGGGAGCCGTCGCGCGGCTATCTCGACGTCCCGCGGCTCACCGACGGCGAGCTATGGGCTAGCGCCCTGGATGTCGGGCGGGCCGGCGGGGTGGTGGTGGCCGGCAGCCGCATCTCGGCCCAGGCGATCAGCCGGGCCCGGGCGATGTCGATTCGCGGCCTCATCGCTGGATCCGTGGGGCAGGGCGAGCTGCGCGACCTCCAGGCCTCGCAGCTGCGGCAGAAGGCGAGCCTGGCACCATCCGTGCCGTTCGGGCTCATCGCCCTGGACGGCCACCAGCGCCGCCCTATCGCAACGCCCGTTCTCGCCCTGCTGGCTGCCCTGTCCGGCCGCGAAGTGGCGATCGTCACCGACCCGCCGCTGCTCGTCTTCGACGTGTCCGAGGTGCCGCTGCCCGAGCTGCCGCCCGACTGGATCCGCGTCCGCAGCGGTCTCCACGCCGGACGCGAGGGTCGGCTCGTGGGCACGGCCGGCCCCTACCGCTTCCGCGCCGGAATCCACCTCGAGGCCGCGGTCGTCCGCTTCGTCGACGAGACGGACACGACGATCCTCCCCTTCGCGGACCTGGAGCGCTTCGTCTCTTGAGGTTTGGAGCGGCACCGGAGCCGTGGGACTCGGCTTTCGGGTAACCTCGCGGGGTGATTGCAGGGCAGCTCTTCCACCGGACGCTGGTCACGCGCGACCCGGCGGATACGCGCGCGCTGGCGGCGGAGCTGGCGGTGGCGGCCAGGCCTGGGGACCTCATCAGCTTGATCGGGGAGCTTGGGGCGGGCAAGACGCAGTTCGCCAAGGGGTTCGGAGCGGGCCTGGGGATCGAAGAAACGATCGTCTCGCCGAGTTTCGTCCTGATGGCCGAGTATCGCGGTCGGCTACCACTCTTCCACATCGACCTGTACCGGCTGGCGGATGCGGCCGAGGCGCTGGCGGGCGGGCTGGTCGACGAGCGCCAGGCGGAGGGCGTCACGCTGATCGAGTGGGCCGAACGGATGGCGGACGCCATGCCCGCGGAACGGCTGGAGGTCCTGATCCATGGCACGGGAGACGATCCCCGGCGGATCGAACTGCGAGCGGGAGGCGCCGGATACGCCCGCTATCTCGCGGCGATGCCCAAGACTGCCGAGGCGGGCGACGACGGAGTTGCGGAGGCCGAGCGATGAGCGCGCCTCGACTGCTGGCCATCGACACCTCCGGCACGGACGCGCTGGTAGCCCTGGGCGAGGCGGACGGCACGCTCGTTGTGGAGCGCCGATGGGCCGCGGGCTATCGACACGGAGAGGAGCTGCTGGCGCGGATCGACGAGATGCTGACCGCGACCGGCGTCCGCCTGGCGGAGCTGGCCGGGATCGTCGTCGGAACCGGGCCGGGAGCGTTCACCGGTCTGCGCGTTGGGCTGGCCACGGCGAAGGCACTCGCGCGAGAACTCGCGATTCCACTCGCCGGCGTCGCGACCTCGGAGGCGCTTCTGGAGGCGGCAGCCGTGGGCGATGGAAAGCAGGCCGCCCTCCTGTTGCCGGCCGGACCTTCCGATCGGGTCTTCGTCGCCGCCGGGGAGGCTCGGCTGGTCAAGGGTGGAGACGAGCCGGAAGTCAGACCCGGGGCCGTCCTCGTTGCGGTGGACCTGCCGGGCCGTGCCCCGGCGGACGCGCTGGTCAGGGGAGCACAGGCAGAGGCCGGGCTTTCGGCGGCCCTGCTCAAGCTCGGCACCCGCAGGCTTGCCGCAGGCGGCGATGACGTCGCTCTTCTCGTCCCCGAATACGTGACCCTGCCCCGAGGAGTATCCGCGGTCAAAGGAGAGGTGCGATGGTCGCACGACCGCCGGTAGCAGTCGTCGTCGAACGAATGACGATCGAAGACCTGGAGGCCGTGCACGCCATCGAGCGGGAGGCGTTCAGCGCACCCTGGCCACCGCACGCCTACCGCCAGGAGCTGGAGAGCAACCGCCTGGCCCACTACCTGGTGGCTCGCTGGGGCGACGAGATCGTCGGGTTCGCTGGCATGTGGCTGCTCGTGGACGAAGCTCACGTGACCACGTTCGCCACGCGCCGGACCTGGCGCCGGCAGGGGATAGGGGAGCGGTTGCTGCTCGCGCTGCTGGACCTGGCTCGGGCGCGCGGAGCTCACGAGGCAACGCTGGAGGTTCGGCCTTCGAACAAGGCGGCCCACAGGCTCTACGAGAAGTACGGGTTCCGCAACGCGGGCGTCCGCCCGGGCTACTACACCGACAACCATGAGGACGCCCTGATCATGACCACCGAACCGCTGGACGGCCGGGCGATGCGCGTACGGCTGATTGCGCTTCGGGAGGAGCTGGCCAAACGACCGGAGATCGAGGTCGGTCCGGATGGGCGGCCGATCGGCGGGTCGCAGGAGCCCGAGGGCTCGGGCCGGGGCGAGTCCGGAGCCGGTGCGGGCGGGTCGACGGCGGCTTCGTCGATCCCAGATCCCGGCGATCCGAGCATCATCCGGCCAAGCCGTACGACCAGGAGGCCGCTGTGACGAAGGGCGGCCTGATCCTGGCCGTGGAGACGAGCTGCGACGAAACGGGCATCGCGCTGGTGGAGGACGGCCGGCGCATCCTTTCGAACGTCGTCGCGAGCCAGGTGGCGATGCACGCCGCCTCGGGCGGGATCGTTCCGGAAGTCGCGGCGCGGGCCCACCTGCGCTGGATCGTGCCCGTCCTCGACGAGGCGTGGTCGTCGGCCGGGGTCCGCTGGGACGACATCTCGGCCGTCGCCGTCACCGAGGGACCGGGCCTGGCCGGGTCGCTCCTGGTAGGGATCAACTTCGCCAAGACGCTGGCCTACGTCCACGGCAAACCGCTCGTCCCGGTGAACCACCTGGAGGGCCATCTCTACGCCGCCTGGCTGGCCGACGAGGCGCGCGAGGTCCCGGAGCCGCTCTTCCCGTTGGTGGCGTTGATCGTCTCCGGCGGGCATACGTTCCTGGTGGAGATGCGCGACCACCTTTCGTACAGGCTCCTGGGCGAAACCGTTGACGACGCGGCCGGCGAAGCGTTCGACAAGGTGGGCCGGTTGCTCGGCCTGCCGTACCCGGGAGGGCCGGCGATCATGGGCGCGGCCGCGGGGGCGGTGCGCCACGACGTGGTATTCCCGAGGGCGTGGCTCCGGGACACGTTCGACTTCAGCTTCAGCGGCCTCAAGACCGCCGCGCGGCGGACGATCGCCGCCGAGCGGGGCGGGGAGGGGACCGTGGCCGGTGAGGCGCCGCTGACCGACGATCGGGTGGCCGAGCTTGCCTACGGATTCCAGGAGTCGGTGGTGGATGTACTCGTGACCAAGACGCTGCGGGCCGCCCGGGCGTCGAGGGCGCGGTCCATCGTGCTGGGCGGCGGCGTGGCCGCGAACTGCGTCCTGCGCGATCGCCTGGCCGCGGATGGGCGCGCCGCCGGGATTCCGCTGGTCGTGCCACGGCCGGGGCTCTGTACGGACAACGGAGCGATGATCGGCGCCGCGGCTGCGCGACGATGGGAAGCGGGGACGCGGGCCGGTCTGGACCTGGACGCCAGGCCGTCGCTGCCGCTGGCCCGTCGGTGAGCGAGCCGCCCGGCCGGCGGCAAGCCGGCGGCGACGCCCCGGACGCCGTTGCGTCGCGGCGCCCGCGCCTGGACCCGCTGGCCGTTCGCCGGCAGCTCCGCGAGGAGGGGCTGCGGGCCCGCCATTCGCTCTCGCAGAACTTCCTGGCCGATCCGGACGTGCTGCAATCGATTCTCGATCTGGCGGCGCCCGAGCCGGGGCGGCGCGTTCTGGAGGTGGGTCCGGGCCTGGGCATCCTCACCGGCGGGCTGCTCGCCGGCGGGGCCGCCGTGACGGCCGTGGAGCTGGATCGGCGGCTGGCCGAGCGGTTGGGCCACGTCTACGCCGAGGCGATCGAAGTCGGTGCCCTCACGCTGGTCCAGGGCGACATCCTGGACCAGCCGATCCCGGGTCTCGTGGCCCCGCCCTTCGAGGTCGTGGCCAACGTCCCGTATCACATCACCAGTCCGATCCTGCACCGCTTTCTCGGCCAACCGCCGCGGCCGGAGCGCCTCGTCCTGATGCTCCAGAGAGAAGTGGCGCAGCGAATCTCGGCCCCGCCCGGCGACATGAGCTACCTCTCGGTCTTCGTCCAGTACCACGCGGGCGTGCGGATCGCGTTCGCGGTGCCTCGAGAGGCCTTCGAGCCGGCTCCGGAGGTCGAATCGGCGGTGGTGGAGATCCGTCCGCTCGATCCTCTCGGTACGAGACCGCGCCTCTCCCCGGCGGGCGAGGACGATCTCTGGCGACTGGTCCAGGCGGGCTTCCGGGAACGCCGCAAGAAGCTGCGCAACGTCCTGTCGCGACAGCTGCCCTTGGCCGGCGAGGCGGTGGCGCAGGCCTTGGAGGCCGGCGCGATCGACGGCGATCGGCGGCCGCAGACGCTGTCCGTTGACGAGTGGTTGGCCCTTCGCGCCGCGCTGGGACCCCTGCCTGGGCAGGCCGGGTCATGACGCGGCCACCTCGTATCGTCGACGCCGGCGGTGATCGGGGCCCCGGCCGGGGCCCCGAGAGCGGCCGCGGTCAGGGCCACGATTCGGGAGGCTCCGTGGCCGGGGGCGGCCGCCTCCACGTCGTTAGGCTTGCCCCTGCCAAGCTGAACCTGACGCTCGCCGTCGTGGGCCGACGCGACGACGGTTACCACGCCCTCCACTCGATCATGGTGCCCCTCACGCTCGGCGACGCTCTCACCGTCTCCATCGCTCCGCGAGGAGCCACGGATGATTCCCTGCGGATCTCGGGCCTGCCTCTCTCCGCCGCCCGCGACAATCTGGTGCTGCGGGCCATCGGCGCGACGCGGGCCGCCGTCGGAGAGAGCGGCCTCGGGGTCGCGGTCGAGGCTCCGCCACTGGCCGCCCGGTTGATCAAGCGGATCCCGGTGGCGGCGGGTCTCGGTGGGGGCAGCAGCGACGCGGCAGCGGCCGTGGATGCCGCCCTGGCCGTGTGGAACGCAACGCTCACCGCGCCGCAGGCCACGGCCGTGGCCGCGTCCCTGGGCTCGGACGTGCCGTTCTTCCTGGCCCGTGGCGCGGCCCTCGTCACCGGCCGGGGCGAGTTCGTGGAACCGCTGCCCCAGTTGCAGGGCGAGCCGCCGGCGGTGCTGCTGGTCACACCGCGGCAGGCGATCTCCACGGCGGCGGTCTTCACCGCATTCGCCGGCGGCTCGCGGCTTCCGCCGCGTGCCGGATCCGCGCCCGGCGCCCTCGCCGTCTCAGAGAACCTGGCCGCTGCGATGCGGTCCGGCCTCACCGCTTCCGGACTGCTCGAGCTGGCCGAGGACCTGGCCGGGGCCAACGATCTTCTGCCGGCGGCGCAATCGCTCGCCCCGGGCCTGCTCGATTTCATGGGGGCGCTGGGGAGGTTGCTGGGTCGTCCGGTCGGTCAATCGGGCTCGGGGCCAACGCTCTGGGTGCTGTATCGGTCGTTGGCCGAGGCCAGGAAGGCCGCCCGGCTCGTGCGTCTGGGGATGCTGGACGGCAGGCTCCCGGCGAGCGGAAAGGGCGAGGCGTTCGTCGCGGCGACGTCGATGGCCGTCCGTCCCGGCGGTTCTCCAATCGCGAACCAGGGCCCGGCTGCCCGTCGAGCTTCCCACGCCGGCCGTCCCCGCACGGTTCACAATGGTTTCGGCGAGGCGGTCGACCGCCCGCGTGGATGGGCGGCCGAGTCTCACGCACCGAATGGAGATGATTCTCGATGAGTCGACGGGCGGTCTCAGCGACGGCTGCACCCGCCGCGATCGGTCCCTACAGCCAGGCCGTCGAAATCGATGGCTTCCTGTTCTGCTCGGGCCAGCTGGGGATCGATCCGGTAACGGGCCAGCTGCTCGAAGGCATCGAGGACCAGGTCGAGCGGGCACTGCTCAATCTGGAGGCGGTGCTGAGCGGAGCCGGCATGACCACCGCGGACATCGTCAAGACCAACATCTTCCTCGTGGACCTGGCCCACTTCTCGACGGTCAATGCCGTCTACGCCAGACGCATGGTCGAGCCCTGGCCCGCCCGAAGCACCGTCCAGGTAGCCGCTCTCCCGCGCAACGCCCTGGTCGAGATCGAAGCGATCGCGCGGCGGTCGAGCTGACGGCCGTGGCCGGATTCTCGATGGGAAGCCCGCGCGGATCGATCGTTCCGTGCTACCGTCCGGTGCCATGAGGCAGTCCTCAGTGGGCGTCCTGTCGGTCGTGCTCGCGGCCGGCCTCGGGACGCGCATGAATTCGAGCAGGCCCAAGGTCCTTCACGAGCTGTGCGGCCGTCCGATGCTCGCCTACGTTCTCGACGTGGCGCGCGAGGTCAGCGGCCGGCGTCCGCTCGTGGTCTACTCCCCGGCCACGTCGGTGATCACCGAGATCTTCGCCGGCGAGGCGGACTTCGCCCTCCAGGAGACGCCTCTCGGCACGGCCGACGCCCTGCGCGCCGCCCTGGCCGCGACCCCGGAGACTGCGGACGAGATTCTCGTTCTCCAGGCCGACGTGCCGCTGGTCCAGGCGGACCTGCTGGCGGAGATGATCGACCTGCGCCGGGCACGCAGCGCAGCCATGGCCATGGTTGCCGTCCACGCCGCGGAGCCCCGAGGGTTTGGCCGCGTCGTTCGGACAGATGACGGCGGCCAGGTTCTCCGGGTCGTGGAGGAGAAGGACGCCTCGCCTGAGGAGCGCGAGATCGACGAGATCAACGCCGGCGTCTACGCCTTCGACGCGGCCTGGCTGCGACGCCGAGTCGGCGATGTGAAGCCCTCGCCCGTTTCCGGGGAGTTCTACCTGCCGGCCCTGGTCGAGCTGGCTCGCGACGATCGACGTCCTGTGGTTTCGCTGGAGGTCGAGGACGACGGCACCCTGGCCGGCATAAACGACCGAGCGCAACTCGCGGCGGCCGAGCTCGAGATGCGCATGATCATCAACGAGCGCCACATGCTCGCCGGCGTGACATTCGTCGATCCGATCCGGACGTACGTGGACGCCACGGTGGAGCTGGCCCAGGATGTCATTCTCGAGCCCGGGGTCATCCTGCGCGGCAGCACCCGGATCGGCGAGGGAACGCGGATCGGGGCGGGCAGCCAGATCATCGACACCGCCATCGGCCGCGACTGCTTCATCTGGGCCAGCGTGCTCGAACGCTCCGAGGTAGAGGACGAGGTCTGGATCGGACCCTTCTCTCACCTTCGCGCCGAATCTTCGATCGGCCGCAAGGCCAAGCTCGGCAGTTTCGCCGAGGTCAAGGCGAGCCGCCTGGCGGCCGGCGTCCAGCAGCACCATTTCAGCTACATCGGTGACGCCGAGCTGGGTGAGCGGACGAACGTCGGGGCCGGCACGGTCACCTGCAACTACGACGGCGTCCGCAAGAACAGGACGAAGATCGGCAAGGGCGTCTTCCTGGGCTCGGACACGATGCTCATCGCACCTGTCGAACTGGGCGACGGCGCCCGGACCGGGGCCGGCTCGGTCGTAACGAAGGACGTGCCCGCCGGAATGCTCGCCGTGGGAGTGCCGGCCCGCATCCGCAAGCCGCGCCAGTCCGGCGGTGAGCGGCCGGCCAAGAACGCATGAGCGACCTCTTCATCGAACTCCTGGTCATCCTTCTCCTCGTTCTCGTGGAGGCGGTCTTCGTCGCTGCCGAGATCGCGCTCATCACCATCCGCCGGAGCCGCGTCGAGCAGCTGATCGACGAGGGCCGCCGGGGCGCCCACCGGCTGCGCCGGCTGACCGAGGATCCGGGCCGTCTGCTGGCCGTCGTCCAGATCGCCGTCACCTTCGTCGGGTTCCTCTCATCGGCCTACGCCGCGGTCAACCTCACGACGCGGCTGGAGGGCCTGTTCGTACACGTCGTCGTCCTCGACCAGGTCGCCGGTGCGGCTGCGCTGGTCGTCGTCACGACCCTGCTCGCTCTCTTCTTCATTGTCTTTGGTGAGCTGGTGCCCAAGACTCTGGCGCTGGCCCATACCGATCGCTACGCCATAGTTCTTGCCGGGCCGGTCGAGGTGCTCGGCCGGATCCTCGGCCCGGTCGTCTCGGTTCTGACCTGGGTCACACGAGTGATTGCCGGCGGTTTCGGCGCAGACGTGCAGACGCGGGCCCAGATCAGCACGGAAGAGCTGAAGCTGATCGTGGAGAGGGGCGGCGAGGAGGGGATCCTCGAGGCGGAAGAGGAGCAGATGATCAGCGCGGTCATCGGCCTGGGCGATCGCCGGGTGCACGAGGTCATGGTGCCGCGAACCGACATGAGCGCCCTGCCCGTGACGGCCACCCTGGACGAGGCGATCGACACGATCATCGCCGAAGGCCACAGCCGCATACCCGTCTTCGAGGCCACCATCGACAAGGTTGTCGGGATCCTCTACGCCAAGGACCTGCTGCCGTTCCTGAAGGGCGAGGACAAGCGACCCAACCTTCGGACGCTTCTTCGGCAGCCGCTTTTCGTGCCGGAGTCGATGTCGATCGACGACCTCCTCCACCAGCTCCAGCGGCGCAAGGTCCACATCGCGATCGTGCTCGACGAGTACGGCGGCACCGCGGGCCTGGTCACGATCGAGGACCTGCTCGAGGAGATCGTCGGCGAGATCCAGGACGAGTACGACGTCGAGGAGCCGATGACGGTGAAGATCTCCGACGATGAGGCTCGGGTGGACGGTCGGGCGTCCGTGGAAGACCTGGCCGAGCTGTTCGACTTCGATCTCGAGGAGCTCGAGGACTACGAGGAGTACGACACGGTCGGAGGGCTGGTCTATCACCGCATCGGTGGCGTGCCGCAGCCGGGCGATAAGGTGGAGCTCGACGCACAGGCACTTACCCTGACGGTCGAATCGACCGACGGTAACAGGGTCGGCAAGGTGCTGGCGGTCCACCACAGCCGCGACGACCGGCGTCCTGGCGATGACGCCGACGAGCGGTAGGATCAGGGCAAGCGGAACGGATCCGTTCGGTTCGCGGTCGCCCCGGCGCTACGGAAGCTGCCGGATCACCTCGTCCCAGATCGCCTCGATGGTCGGCCATGGCGTAGGGGCAGGGGAGGGGCACATGTAGCCGGCGGCCAGGCAGAAGTCATCGGCGCAGCAGGCCGGCCCGACGACGTACAGCGTGTCCGCCGTCGGGTACAGGGCGTAGTTGCTCTCGCGATCGGCCTGATAGGCTCGGCTACCGGCCGTGCGCGATTCCCAGTTCAGGGAGTAATAGTCGTCCGCCATGATCGCCGCGTACCAATCCCTGAGCGTGGCGCCGCTGACACCGTCGACCCGGATCGCGGTGGCCGCGATTCCCTCGACGTCCGGCCACCAGACAAAGGCGTAGTGGACGGTCGCATCCGTCGGAGAAAGGCAGTCGGTGACCAGCGGTGCCCTGAGCTGCCCCTCCACGATAGAAGCGCGGCCCACGCCGGAGACCGCGGCGAACTTGTCCTTCTTGTACCCGAAGACGGTTTCCGGAAGCGTCCGTTCAAGAGGCTCGTCCCGGGGTAGCGAAGGCCCTTCGGTCACAATGGGCTCCACGCTGCGCAACGGAGTCCGGGTTGCCAGCGGGACCTGACAGGACACCGGGCTCCGAAAGATCCGCAGCGGCGCCCCCGAGAACGCGACGGCGCCTAGCGCCAAGGCCAGGACCACTCCGACGGCCACGAACCATAGGATCGTCCGACGCCGCGGCGAGCCCTTGAGGATCCCCATCTTGCTCTCCCTCTCTGCTCAACTGTCACGAGCCGCGCTCTATTCGGAATGCGCGCCGTTGGCGCTGGCGGATCATCCGCGCACCGGACCGGTCGCCGGCTCAGGCCTTGATCACGCCGACAATGATGCCGCGGAGCGACTCGAGGGCCTGGGCGTCCACCACTCCCGCGGCCTCCAGCTCGGCGAGGGCGCGGTCGCGGTGCTGGCGGGCCTGATCGCGGGTATAGTCGCGGCCGCCCAATCGTTCGATCAGGGTGACCGCCTCGGCGACCTGGCCGTCCGCGGGGGCGTCGGTCCGCCAGACAGACTCGAGACGTGAGCGCTCCTCGGGCGCGGCGTGTTCGAAGGCGTAGATGACCGGCAGCGTCATCTTGTGCCGGGCCACGTCCGTTGGCTCCTTGCCGGTCGCGGCCTGCTCGCCCCAGATCCCGAGCAGATCGTCGTTGAGCTGGAAGGCGATCCCGAGAGCCCAGCCGAAGGCGCGATATCGTGCGATGACCGATTCGTCGTCGGTTGCGAGCAGCGCCCCCGACTCGACCGAAGCCGCGACGAGGGCGGCGGTCTTCCGGCCGATCATGTCGAAGTAGAGCTCGACGGACATGGGCTCGGACCGCTCGCTGGCCCGGATGTCGAGGTACTGGCCCTCGCACAGCGCCACGCAGGTGTTGTCGTACAACCGCATCAGTCGCAGCACCTTGGCATCGGAGAAACCCAGCTCGGTAAGGCGGTGCAGCGCCACGCGGCTCAACGTGAAGAGCATGTCGCCGGCGTTGATCGCCTGAGGGATGCCGTGCAGCTTCCACAAAGTGGTCCGGTGGCGGCGTTCGGTGTCGCTGTCCTCTATGTCGTCGTGGACGAGGCTGAAGTTGTGGCCCAGCTCCACGGCCGCTGCACCGGGCAATGCCTGCCGGTGGTCGCCGGCGATCGAGGCGTAGGCCAGCAGCCCCAGCAGTGGCCGCATCCGCTTGCCCGACGAGCCGCTCCCGTCCAGGCCGAGGTGGTACCGCAACATCTCGTACAGGCCCGCGGTCGGTGCGTCGTGGTCGGAGACGACGCGCAGGATCTCCTGTTCGATGTCGGAGATCAAGCCGGGGATGCTGGTGTGGGTTTGCACGGGCGGATCATAGCAATCCGCTTTCAGAAACCGGCAACGGCCTTCGTCCGCAGCCCGCCGGGTCGTCCGGCGGGGCGGATGAAGGCCGACCCCGGGCCCCTGGCTGCGTAATGGAGCTCGAGCGGGCTCGCCCGAGGGGGGAGCAGGCCGTCCCAGGCCGACGGGTGGCCCGCAACGCCATGTGTCTCGGAGCGCCGGCTCGGGGCGTGGTAGCGTGACCACGTGTCCACGCCGCGCCTGTACGTGACCGACGCCATCGTCTTGACTCGCTTCGACTACGGCGAGGCGGACCGCATCATGACGCTCTTCACGCCGGCTCACGGCAAGCTCAAGGCTATCGCCAAGGGCGTGCGGCGGACGAAGAGCCGGCTCGGCGGATCTCTCGAGCCGCTGGCCGAGTTGCGCGTGGCTCTGGCCCGCGGCCGAACCTTCGACGTCGTGACCCAGGTGCAGGTGTCCCACGCCTGGCTGCGCCTGCGCGACTCGCTGGAATCGGCGGCGACGGCCTGGTATCTGGCCGAGCTGGCGGACCGTTCCCTGGAGGAGCGCCACGAGGCCGAGGGGCTGTACGCGCTGCTGCGCCGCGCCTACGAGCTTCTGGATGCCGGCATGGATGCGGGCCGGGTGGCGCGCTGGTACGAGATGCATCTCGCCGACGAGCTGGGCGTCCGGCCGGAGGTGGACCGCTGCGTCGAGTGCGACCGAATGCTCGAGGCCGACGAGTCGTTCCGCTGGGTCCCGCCGCTGGGGGGCGTCCTGTGCTCGCGCTGCCCGGGACCGCCGGCTGATCGGGCCGGCCTGTCTCTCGAGGCGCTCAAGCTCTTGAAGGCGTACCAGCGCCTGGACGTCGAGGCGCTCGCCGCGCTCCGTCTGCCGGCCGGCGTCGAGGCCGAGGTCGAGCAGGCGATGCGGGACTTCCTGCGCGTCTCACTGGAGCGCGATGCCCGCTCGCTGCCATTCCTGGACGAGGTCAGGCGGGGATAGGCAGGAGTTGCGGGCGGCGGGGCCGCGTCCTCGTGTTTCGGACTCGGCCTCGTCGCCCCTTAGGAGATTGCGGCAGGTCGCTCGGCCCTCAGCGTCGGCTGAAGCCGAACCCGCCGAAGAGGACGAGAAGGATGACGATGATGAGCAGGAGTTCCAAGGGGTACCTTCTTTCACCTTCAGGCTGCTCTTCTTCACCCGACGGCGCGAGGATGGAAACCCTCCAACTCGTCCGTCCGCACGAGGAGGGCGCGGCGAACAACCGGCGACGGCCGGCTACCGCTTCCGCGACGCGCGGGTCCGCCGCGGCGCCCGAGGAGCTGGCGAGACCGCCGCGGTCGCCGGGGCGGCCGACCCATCGTGTCGGGTCTGGCGGTACTCGGCGAGCTTGTTGCGCATGAGGGCCTCGGCGTCGCGCACCGGCATTGTCATGTTGTTCCCGAGGAACAGATCGTCGTGGCGGACCCGAAGCACATAGCGGTCGATCAGGGAGAGC
>JBEKPL010000020.1:0-32731 GCA_049520815.1 Candidatus Limnocylindrales bacterium | reverse complement strand
AAGTGATGGCCGTCGAAGCAGGGCGCCCGCCGATCGCTGGCGGCATCGCACCCGTCTCGCTCTGGAGCCGCTTCTACGGCTTCGGCAGCATCTACGGCAAGAGCATCCGCGACTCGCGCCTGGCCTTCATCATCGCCGCCGGCGTCCTCGGCGGGATGATGCTCGTGGCCGGGGCGGCGGTCGGGGGCGTCTTCCCGACCGCCGAGTCGCGCCAGGAGGTGGACAAGCTCATCGCGACCATCCCCTCGTCCATGTCCGGCCTCTTCGGGAACCCCGTGAAGGTTGGCACCCTGGGCGGCATGATGAACTGGAAGTACGGGCCGTTCTTCGCCCTGGGCGCCGGGCTCTGGTCCATCCTGGCCCTGTCGGGGACCCTGGCCGGTGAGGCCAGTCGTGGAAGCCTGGACATCGTCGCCTCGGCACCGTTTGGGAAGCGCCGGCTGGCACTGGAGAAGCTGACCGCGCACCTGACGATGCTGGGCCTGGCCATGACCATCCTCGCTTCCTGCGCATGGGTCGGCGCCACGCTCTACGGCGACGCCTCGCTCGGGGACGCGATCCCGCCCCTGTCCGCGACCGGCTTCGCGCTCTGGGTCGGGTTCATCGGCCTCGCCTTCGGCGGCCTCGCGTTTGCGCTTGCCCCGCTCCTGGGCCGCTCCGGATCCGCAGGGGTCGCGGGCGCGGTGATGGTCGTGGCGTGGATCTCGAACGGCTACTCCGCCCTCGCCCCTATCGCCTTCTTCAGCCCCTTCCACTGGACGGCCAATCATGTCGCGCTGGTTGGCCAGTTCGACTGGCCCGCGCTGGCTTCGGTCGGGGTAGTGGCCGCCGTTCTGCTGACTGTCGGAGTGGAGGTATTCGCCCGCCGAGACCTCGGCATCACAGCCGGCCTGTCGGCCCCCGGCCTGCCCGCCGCAACGCTGGGCGTCCGAGGACCGGCACGCCGCGCCTTCGGCGATCAACTGCCGCGGGCGCTGGCCTGGGGCATCGGCCTGGGTCTCTTCGGAGCTATGATCGCCGCCATCGTCGGGTCGATGGCGAGTGAGATGACCAAGTCGCCAACGTTCCACGACGTCCTGAACGCCATGTTCCCGGGTTACGACCTGACCAGGGCCGGGGATTTCCTCCAGGCCTACGCCCAGATGCTGTTCATCTTCGCCGGGTACGCAGGCGCGACCCTCGTCGCCAAGTGGGCCAGCGACGAAACCGAAGGTCGGCTGGAGATGCTCCTCGGAACGCCGCTCGCCCGGACTCGCTGGGTGATCGGCGGCGGACTCGGGGCCATCGCCGCGGTAGTCGTCATGACGGCCGGGCTCGTGCTTGGGATCGGCCTCGGCGCCGCGTCGGCCGGTATCCAGACGGGCGACGCGATGTCGGGCACGGTCGTGCTCGGCCTCTACGCCGCGGCCATGGTTGGCGTGGGCATCGCCGTGGGCGGGCTCTGGCGCACGTCCCTGGCTGCCGAGATCACCGCAGTCGTGGTCACGGCCACCTTCCTGATCGACCTCCTGGCGCCACCGCTCAAGCTGCCCGACTGGATGCACCAGCTCGCCCTGACCGCCCACATGGGCAGACCCATGATCGGCGACTGGGATCCGGCCGGGATCATCGCCTGCCTGGTCATCGCCGTGGGCGGAATCGCGGTCGGTGCCTGGGGCATGCGGCGGCGGGACGTGGCCTGAGCATGCAGAGAGGCGGCCGGTTTCCGGCCGCCTCTCCACTCGAGCTCGAACTGTTTCAGCCGGGCAGCTGGCCCAGGGTCACGCTGATCGTCGTCGTTGTCCCGTTCTGATGCTGAACCTGCAGCTTCACCACGTCGCCCGGGTGGTGGGTGACCATGTCGTTGACAAAGGTCACGCTGTCCGGGATCGGCGTGCCGTCGATGGCGACGACCACGTCACCCGCCACGATGCCTGCCGTTGCCGCCGGGGCGCCGGCCACGACGGAGACGATCAGGGCGCCGTTGGCGGCATCGCTCAGCTTGACGCCCATGTACGAGCGACCCGAGTTGGTCACCTTGCCGCTGGAGATGAGTTGATCCGCGATCGTCTTGGCCCGGTTGCTCGAGATCGCGAAGCCGATCCCGGGCGCGCTGCCTCCGAGCTGAGCGTCGGTGGCGGCAAGAGTCGGAATGCCCACGACCTCGCCCTGGAGGTCCACGAGGGCGCCGCCGCTATTGCCGGGGTTGATCGCCGCGCTGGTCTGGATCACGTCCGGGAGGGCGTTGCCGTTGGGCTCGCTGACCTGCCGCCCCAGGGCGCTGACGATTCCCTCGGTGACGCTCGACTGCAGGCCGAGGGGATTGCCGATGGCCAGGACGAAGTCTCCCACCGACAGGGCGGATGAATCGCCGAAGGTCGCCGGAGTGAGGCCTGTCGCACTGATGTTGATGACCGCGATGTCATCCGGAACGTAGGTGCCGACGAGCGTTCCTGGATAGGAGTGACCGTTGGACAGCGTCACGGTGAACGTCGTGGAGGTTCCCACGACATGTGCGTTGGTGACTATGTCGCCCTTGGAGTCGTAGATGATGCCCGAGCCGAGACCCTGGTTGGTTTCGATCTGCACGACCTCAGGCTTGACTGCCTGGATGACGCTGACCATCTGATCCTGGAGAGCGCCCGCCGCGCCACTCACGGCCATCACGGGCGCGGGCGTCGGCGTCGCCGTGGCCAGCTGAAGACCCGCCGGCACGTTGGCCGCGCCGGTAGGGTTGGCATTCGCGACCGCTGCCGCAGCCGCACTCGCCTTGAGCCCAATGGTCGTGGACATTCCTGTCGAGGCACCGCAGGCCGCCGCCACGATGCCGACGAAAACGAGAGACAAGATTGAGGCGACGAGACGGCTCGCCTTTCGTCGCCGCGTTTGGAAGACCATGGGAACCTCCTGGAGCCGCCTTCATCGGACCTGGACGGCATCTGTTGATCGCATGGTGCTGCCCCAACCTGAATCGAACCTGAAGTAGTCCCATGAAGATTCGATCGCCGGCGCGGCCGCCGTTCGCTAGGCCGTGGGGGCTCCGCCCGCCCGGTCGACCAGCTCCCTCTCGCTGAAGCAGACCGACTCGAAGACGAAGAGCCGCGTCTGCGCGTCACACCAGGCGTCTCCGGAGAGCCCGGCCTTGCGGCAGACCGCGTCGAGCATCTGCTCGGCACCCCAGCCCATTTCCGTGGCAACCTGAGGGAGCAGGAGGGCTCGGTGCATGCCTCGCTCCACGACGATGCCATGCCGGCCTGCCTCGAAGCCGTCCGGGTTGGGCAACTCGACCGGTGGCTCGAGCACGGACACCTCCACCTCGAGGGCCGGAACCTCCGATTCGGTGACCGGGAGGAACCGGGGGTCTTCCAGAGCCGCGGCGGCGGCGGCGTCGCAAACGTTGATCCAGAGCGGGACGTCGTAGCGCATCAGGCCGATGCAACCACGCAGCTGGCCCCGCTCGTGAAGCGAGACGAAGGCCGCTGCCGCTTCCGTGAGCGCCGGCGTGAGAGCGGCATCGTCAAGAGCTGGCCGGCGCTCGCCGCGCGCGGCCGCTTCCACGGCGGCCCGGGCAAGGGCCAGGAGCGTCTGGCGGTCGGACGGTTGGAAATGCTGCATCGGCGCTGAGGTCGCCTCCGAGCAGCAGGCTGGAGCCTCGCCACCGGACGCGCCAGAGTCGAATGGAGGGTTTTCCGCCCGACCAGGCGACCCTGCAGCTACCACCATGCTCGCTGGGTCTTCAGAGAGCTGCCGTTGGCGTTGCCGATCGTCGTCGCTGCCGGTCGTCCGCGAAGCCAGTTGTCGGCGTTGCCGCTGATGCCGGGAATGGTATGCTACATTCGATTGCTCTCGCGATCCTCGCTCGGTTACTACGCCCATGGGGAAGGCGCTTCCGGTGACAGAAGCCTCGGTCATCGTCGACGATCAACCTTCAGGAACCATCTCAGCGCGCCTGTACGGCCATTTCGCCGAGCACCTCGGCCGGTGCTGTTACGGCGGATTGTGGGCCGGACGCGATGCCTTAGTGCCTACCGTAGATGGGTTCCGGGCGGACGTGCTGGCAGCGCTGCGGGAGCTGCCCGTGCCGTTGCTCCGATGGCCGGGAGGATGCTACGCCGACCATTACCACTGGCGAAACGGCATCGGTGCGCCGGCGACGCGGCCCACGACCTTGGGCATGTCGTGTGGGCTGCGCGTCCCGGACGACAACGCCCTGGGCACCCACGAGTTCATGCGCCTCTGCGAGCTGCTGGAAGCCGAGCCGTATCTGGCGGGGAACGTGGGCACGGGCTCGGTCCAGGAGCTGTGCGACTGGATCGAGTACGTGAACGGCACGATCGAAACGAGGCTCACCTCGGAGCGCGTCACGAACGGGAGGCGCGACCCCTGGGCCGTTCGGCTGTGGGGGATCGGCAACGAGAGCTGGGACTGCGGCGGGCGGTTCGACCCCGTCTCGTACGCCCATGAGTTCCTGCGGTACGCGACCATGGTTCGCCACGTGGATCCCCGAGTCGAGCTAGTCGCGGTGGGTCTCAGGGACGACGACTTGCCCGAGATGGGCATGGATCCGGAGTGGAACGCGAAGTTCCTGGCCGCGCTTGGGCCGGCGGTGGACCTGGTCGACCACCTTTCGATCCATCGGTACTGGGTCCATGGCGGACCTGAGACCACCTTCGATGAGAGCGACTACTACGCCTTGCTCGAGGAGGCCGCCGGGACCGAGAGCCTGATCCAGCGGACGGCTCGAACCCTGGCCGCCGCGGCCAAGCCCACGCATCCGATCTCCATTGCCCTGGACGAATGGGGCGTCTGGCACCCCGAGGCGCGATCCTGGGGACCGGGGGACGTCCCTCGCCGGACCCCCACGACATTCGAGCAGGCCAACACCCTGCGCGATGCCCTGGCCGTCGGGATCGCCCTTGAGGGCTTCCACCGTCAGTGCCGCGTCCTGTCAATGGCGAACCTGGCCCAGGTCGTCAACGTGCTGCAGGCCGTAGTCATGACCGACGGGCCGGTCTGTGTTCGAACGCCTACCTACCATGCCCTCGCCCTGCATCGGGCGCACATGGGCGCAGACGCGCTGCAGGTTGAGATCCGGGCCGGCGAGTCACGTTCGTCCGGGCAACCGGCGCTGAGTGCGACCGCTTCCACGCGGGGCGAAGGGATAGCGGTCACATTGATAAACAGGGACATCGAGCGAGCCACCGTCGTCAGCATCAGGGCCGCGGGCACCGTTTCGTCGAGCTCTGTACTGACGGCCGATTCGCCCAACGCGGTGAACACCCCGGCCGACCCGGACAGGGTCTCTCCCCGAGCACTGGCCGTAGAGAGCCAGGGTCCCGGCTCGTGCGTCACCACATTGCCCCCGCACTCTATGGCCACGATCGAGTTCGCCGCACGAGGAGCCAGGCAACCCTGATGGCAGACAAGCCGAAACGCAGCGCCACTAGGACGAGTAGGGACGCCACGAACGGAGAAGTCCGGGCTGCCGATCCAGGCGCGGCCAGTCGAAACGACGCGAACCGGAACGGCGCCAGGCCGGGCCACATCCCGACGATGCGGGACATTGCGGACGCCGCAGGTGTCTCCCAGAGCACGGTCTCCCGGGTCCTGACTGGCGCTCCCAATGCCATCCCGATCAACCCGGCCACGCGGGATCGCATCATCGAGGTCGCGCGCCGGATGCGCTACCGGCCAAACCCCCTGGCCCGCGGCCTGCGCGGAGCCCGAACGATGCTCCTGGGCGTCATCGTCCGCGAGATCACCGATCCGTTCTTCGCCGGCGCAGTCGACGCGATCTCAACCGAGGCGAACCTCCGCGGCTACAACGTATTGCTGGTCCACGCTCACGGCCGGACGGATGAAGCCATCGCCTTGCGAGCCGTCCTGGAAACGCGCCACTGCGACGCGATACTCCTCCTGGGCGACACGAGCGACCAGCCACGTCTTCTGGAGGAGCTGCGCAACTCCAGCTTCCCGGTCGTTGGCCTGTGGCAGGGCACGGCGGCAATGCCCGGGATCTCGATCATCGCCGTGGACAACCGATCGGGTATCGAAGGCTTGATGGATCACCTGCTGGGTCTGGGCCACCGCAAGATCGCCTTCATCGGAGGCGTCTTCGTAGAAGGCCGGCTGATCGGCGACATCGGCGAGCGGCGCGGAGCTTTCCTGGAGCGAGCGGCCGCTGAGGGCCTGGAGTTTCCGCCGGGCTTCGTCCGCGACGCTCAGAACACTCTCGTTGGCGGTGCCGGAGCCCTCGAGGCGCTGATGAAGCTTCCGGAGCGGCCGACTGCGGTCGTCGCCTCCACCGACGTTCTGGCGATCGGCGCCCTTCACGCAGCCTGCCACATGGGCCTCAACGTCCCCGGCGACGTCTCCATCGTGGGCTTCGACGATCTGCCGATGGCCGAGTACACGACGCCATCGCTCACCACCGTCTGTATGCCGATCGCGGAGATGGCCGCAGCTGGGGTCAAGGCGGCGGTTGAGGGAGACCGCGACCGCGACGCGGTAACGTTCCCGGTCCTGAAGCCGCGGGTCGTGATCCGCGACTCCTCGGGGCCCGTGCCGGTCAGCGCCCACTAGGCGGGAGCGGCGCACTCAAGCGAACGCCGGCCTAGTCGATCGTGACTCGTGTGAAATAGCGGTTCCGTCGCTGCAGGTGGATGGCATCCCCCGTGATCTCGATCTGGGCAGTGCATGGTAGATCGGTCGAGGAGGTGCCTGCCATCACCGTCACCCGGCCCGGTTCGACGCGCAGCCGGCCGTCCACGCCGGTGAAGGCCAGCTGTTCGACCGCCAGGCGGAATCGGAGCGTCCGGACTTCGCCGGCCGCCAACCCGATTCGCTTGAATCCACGCAGTTCCTTCACTGGTCGCGTGACGCTGGCCTCGTCGTCGCGGAGGTACAGCTGGATGACTTCGTCGCCGGCTCGATCGCCCACGTTGGCGACCTCGACGCTCGCCTCGAACTCGCCGTCGATCGGCACGCTCCGGCGATCCAATCGCAAGTTGCGGACGTCGAACTGCGTATAGGAAAGTCCGAAGCCGAACGGCCAGAGCGGCTCGTTCGACCCGTCGACGTAGGGGCCCTTCCAGTTGGACCGGCCCCCGGAGGGCTTGTGGCCGTAGTAGATCGGGATCTGGCCGACATGCCGCGGCACGGTGACGGGCAGCTTGCCGCCGGGGTTGGTGGCGCCGAAGATCACATCGGCCAGCGCCTCGGGACCTTCTTCGCCCGGCACCCAGGCGTGGAGGACCGCGGCCGACGATGCGGCGGCCGACTCGATCGCCAGCGGTCGCCCGGCGACGAGCACGAGGACGACCGGCGTCCCGGTCGCGGCCACGGCGGCGACCAGCTCGCCCTGCCGGCCGGGCAGGCCGATATCCATGCGGTCGCGGGACTCGCCGCTCGTGCAGTCTTCGGTCAGACCGGATCGTTCTCCAACCACGACTATCGCCACTTCGGCGCCGCGGGCCGCTTCGACCGCCGCTCGAATCCCCTCGTCGTCGCCGTCCATGATCCCGCAGCCTCGGGCAAACCGAACCTCCGTCGACTCGTCGAGCCGGCTACGGAGCGCATCCAGGATCGTCCCGAGACCCGCCAGCTCGTCCGCTACGGCGAGCCCCTCCGGGACCTTCAAACCGAAGCCGCCCATCTCGCTGAACGCCTCGATATGAGCGATATGCGCGTAGTCGCCCAGCAGGTTGCGGGCGTCGTGGGCGTTGGGCCCGATGACGGCGAGGGATCGCAGGCCCGGGCGCAGCGGGAGAGTTCCGTCATTGGCGAGCAGGACGATCGACCGGCGGGCGATCTCGCGAGCCAGGGCCCGGTCCTCGGCGAACGGCAGCTCAGCCCTCTCCGGGTTCACGTAGGGCCTCTCGAACAGCCCCAGCTCGAACTTGGCCCGGAGGACACGCGCCGCTGCCGCATCGACCACCGCCTGCGGGAGGTTGCCCGAGGCAACCGCGGCGGCCAGGGGATCGGCGAAGAGCGAGAACGTTGGCAGCTCCACATCGACGCCGGCTTCAAGCGCCAGCGCCGCGGCGACCGAGCGGTCCTTCGTCATCCCGTGGGACGTGATGATCTCGTCCACGCCGAAGTAGTCCGACACGACGATGCCATCGAACCCCCAGCGATCCCGGAGCACGTCCGTGAGCAGGGTCTTCGAGGCGACGCAAGGCATGCCGTCGAGGTCGTCGTAGGCATGCATGATCGACTTCAGGCCGGCGTCACGGACGGCGGCCTCAAACGGATAGAGGAACGAGTCCTCCAGCTCGCGCGACCCGATATGCGCGGGGGCGTGGTTCAACCCGCCCTCGGGCAAGCCGTGTCCGACCATGTGCTTGCCCGTCGCGAAGACGCGTTCATGTGGAGCGCCGTCGCCCTGAAGTCCGCGAACATACTCCGCCCCGAGCACCGCCACGAGGTAGGGATCCTCGCCGTAGGTCTCCTCGATGCGGCCCCAGCGGGGGTCGCGGGTGATGTCGAGGACCGGAGCGAGACCCTGCTGGGCCCCGGCGGCCCGGAGCTCCCGACCCAGCCGCGAGGCCATGGCCCGCACCAGGTCCGGCTCCCACGAGGCCGCCTGCCCTATCGACTGCGGGAAGCACACCGACTCGCGGGCCAGCAGCCCGTGCAGGCACTCCTCGTGAACGATGGCCGGAATGCCCAGCCGGGTCCGCTCCACCAGGAAGCGCTGGATCTCGTTCGCCAGCTCCGCGACCGCCCGCTGGCCCAGGTTCGTCGCGCCGGCCAGACGTGTGATCTGACCGATGCCCCGGCCGAGGCGTTCGGTGGCCTTCGCCTCGTCGAATGCCTCGCGGTCGAGGATCTCATGCGCCCAGTACGAGCCCAATTGGGCGAGCTTCTCCTCGAGCGTCATCCGCCCAAGGAGATCAGCTACGCGTGTACGGACGTCCGCTGTAGCGTCCCGGTAGGGCGCATCTGCGGCCAATAGATCAGCCCTTCACTCCACCGGCAGTCAGACCGCCGACAATCTGTCGTTCAGCAAGCGCGTAGAACACTACCGCGGGAGTGATCGCGCAGACCGTGAAGGCCAGGATTCGGGCCTGGTCTGAGCTGTAAAGGCCCGAGAAGTTCACCACGCCGAGCGGAAGGGTCCATTGATCCGTACCGTTGAGCAGGATGAGCGGCAGCATGAACGCGTTCCAGGTTCCGACGATCGCCAAAATGCTGACCGTCGCGAGAGCGGGCCGCGCGAGCGGCAACAGGACTCGCCAGAAGAACCCGAAGCTGCCGCAGCCATCGATCTTGGCTGCGTCCTCCAGCTCGACCGGGATGCTCTTGAAGAAGGGCCGCAAGATGATGATCGTCAACGGCAGCCCGAAGGCGGCCTGCGGCAGGGCCACGCCGAGAAGATTCCCTTCCAGGCCGATCTGCTTGACCAGGATGTACAGCGGCAGGATCGCCACGGCCGAGGGGAAGAGCAACCCGAGCGTGAACAGCGTGTATAGGGCCTCGCGACCGCGGAACATGAGCCGCGCGAACACGAAAGCCGCGAGGGCCGCCAGCCCGACGGTCAACCCAACGGCGACCACGGCGACGATGACGCTGTTCGCTGCCTCGCGCCAGAAGAACGCGGCACTGTCGCCGAACAAGACGTCCGTGTAGTTGGAAACGACCCATGGACTGGGGATGATCGAGCCCGGATCGCCGACTAGCTGGCCGTTCTCCTTGAACCCGCCCAGGACTGCGTACAAAATCGGCATGAGGATGAACCCGGCCACAACGGTCAGGATCACGTAGCGAACGAAACCCAAACCGGGACGCGCGACCTTGCCGATGCGGCGCAAGATCAGGCTGGCCGAAGTGGCCCTGGCTGTGGAAGCGGTCGTCTTCATCGCACTACCCGTTGAATGCCGTGACTGCGCCCTCGACGTCCCGCCGCAGCACAAATCGCTGGTAGGCGAGAGCCAGGACTAGACCAAACGCAAAGAGGATCACTGCGAGCGCGCTTCCGTACCCCATCTGTTGCTCCACGAAGCCGCGCTTGAACATGTCGATCGCCATCGTGTTCGAGGAGTCGATGGGACCGCCACGCGTCATGACCCAGATCATGTCGAACAGCTGGAGCGCTCCGATCATCGAGAGGAAGACGCTGACTCGCAGGGTCGGGCCCAGCAATGGCAGGGTGACGTGACGGAAGGCCTGCCACCGACCTGCGCCATCTATCAGGGCTGCCTCCTCGATCTCGCGAGGGATGCCTTGCAGTCCGGCCAGCAGGATGATCATGTGAAAGCCGAAGTACTTCCAGGAAATGATGATGAACAGGGTGATCATCACGAACGTGTAGTCACCCAGCCAGTCCTGCACCAGGCCGCCCAAACCCACGCCTTGCAGGCCCGTGTCGACGAGTTGCCCGGGCTGCAGCAGCAGCGAGAAGACGATGCCGGTGATGGCTTCCGAGAGCACGTACGGGAGGAAGAAGATCAACCGGAAGAGCCCACGACCGGGGAAGCGCCGATTCAGAAGGACCGCGCAGGCGAGCGAGAACGGGATCTGAATCGCCAGGGAGAGGAAGATGATGAGAGCGTTGTTGGCCAGCGCCCTCCTGAAGGAGTCGCTGTTGAACGCCGTCTCGTAGTTCTTCAGCCCGATGAAATCCGTGAGCGGGTTGAGCCCGTTCCAGTCGAAGAGGCTGTAGCGCGCAGCCTGGACGATGGGGAACAGGACGAACAGAACGTATAGAGCCAGGGCTGGCAGCAGGAACAGGCTGATGGTCAGCCATTTGGTCTGTCGCTTGGATCCGACCCGTGGCCTCACGCTCGCGCTCGTGGCGCTCATTTCTGTCCTCACCTACCCCGGGGAATCGAGCGGGCCGGCATGGGCCGGCCCGCTCTCTATTGGTGTCCTAACGGTGGTCTAGACGCGCTACTAGGCTACTTCTTGGTCGACGCGGTGGTGATTGCCTGGCAAACCTTTGCCGGGGTCGACGCGCCGAGGAAGAGGGCGATGGTAGCGTCGTTGATCGCCGAGCCAATCGCCGGGGAAGTGAACTGGTCGAGGTAGAGCTGCATGAAGGTAGCCTTGTCGCGGCCTGCCTGCACCAGCTGCAGGGGTGCGCTCAGGACTGTGGGATCGACGCCGACGATGGGCGACATGCCTATGCTGTTGCCCTTGTCGTCCGGGTTGTCAATCTTCTGGGCGTTGTAGACGCTGTTGAAGAACTTGAGGAAGTCGAGTGCTTCCGGCGAGGCATTCTTGCCGACCGCGATGCCGTTGCCGCCGCCGACTCCGTCAGTCGCAGCGCCCTTGCCACCAGCGACGGTCGGGAAGGGGAACCAACCGAGGTCGGTCCCGATGCCCTTCTTGCTGGTGCTGTCATTCGCCTGGACGCCCGGGGCCCACTGGCCCATCAGCTCCATGGCGGCCTTGCCGTTACCGACTGCCGCGGCCTCGTTGTCGTAGGTCGCGCTCTTGTAGCCGGGCTGGTAGGGGTTCAGGGCGTTGAGCTTGAGAACCTCATCGCCGGCCTTCGTGCAGGCGTCGGTGTTCCAGTTGCCGCTCTTGGCCATCTGGGCCATCGTGTCGCCGCCGCCGATGCGGAGGACGAGGTACGTCCAGAGGTGCATGGACGGCCACTTGTCCTTGCCCGCGATGGCGAGCGGGGCAATGCCGGACAACGTCTTGAGCTTGGTGATGTCGGCGAGGTACTCATCCCACGTCGCGGGCGGCGCGGTGATCCCGGCCTTGGTGAAGAGGGCCTTGTTGTACCAGAAGCCGATCATGCCCATGTCCCAGGGCACGCCGTACTGCTTGCCGTTGTACGCATAGATGCTCAGCGCGCCGGGGTTGACGGTGCTCTTCCAGGACGCGATGTCGTTCGTGATGTCCTTGAGCATGCCGGCGTCGGCCTGAGCGGCCATGATGCCGCCGCCCCACGACTGGAAGAGGTCAGGCGCCGTGCCCGACTGCATAGTCGTCGTGAGCTTGGTCTTGAAGGCCTCGTTCTCGAGGACCGTGATATGGATGGTTACGTTCGGATGGGCCGCCATGTAGGTGTCCGCAATCCCCTGGAAGATTGACTTGCCCGGCTCGCCGGTGGAGATGTGCCACCACTCGATGGTCACGGGCTTAGCTGCTACCGAGGGAGCCACCGTCGGTTGCCCCAGGGACGGGGCCTCGGTGGCCGGTGGGGCGGTGGGCGTCGCGGCGGTCGATGAGCACGCGCCGGCCACCAGCGCCAAGACTGCAACTCCACCGAGGAGCCGCTTCGGGACCAGGTTCACGATTGAGCCTCCTTCACTACAACCCCAGGCCGTCACGCGACAGGCGAAGCGACGCAACCGGCCCATGACTGAGAACCCCGAACACGGGTTCGCTGATCGGCGCCTCCTCCCCTGCCGTTGACCTCCATTCCCGGCACAAATCTGGCGGTCGCCGTCGTAGCCGGCAGAGTCACATCGTCCGGGACGAGCGACGGACATCCGGCACGCATACCTATGTAGCATACGCATGCTTGGTCAGTCAAGAGTCGCCGAGGCCTTGCTGACGAAGCGTGTGCAGAATACGATTGCCGGGCGAGGTTCGGCTGGCCTAGTTCGCCGATGTTCGCGCCCGTGGGCCCGGCGGGCGCTGTCGGCTACAGACCGGGTCAGAGCCGTCGACGGCCGCGACGCGGTCGGAGCCGATCGGCAGTTCTCGAGCGAGATAGCGATATCAGTGTTCCTGGCGGTGGTCGCCATTCCGAGGCCGGGGCTACGGCCGGAAGCCGTGGTTGTTTGTGGAGGTCCGAGTAATGGTCCTGTCAGCTAGCAGCGCGAAGAGCGAGGCGTACAAGCCAACTCGCGGCGACAAGTTCACCTTCGGGCTGTGGACCGTGGGCAACGCCGGCCGCGACCCGTTCGGCGACCCGACGCGCGCCCGCCTCGACCCCAACGACTCGGTCCGAAAGCTGGCCGAGCTGGGCGCCTACGGCATCTCGATGCACGATGACGACCTCGTCCCCTTCGACGCCACTGCGGCCGAACGCGACGCCATCGTCGCTCGCTTCCGCAAGACGCTCGACGACACCGGCATGGTCGTCGCGATGGCCACGACCAATCTCTTCGGCCATCCCGTCTTCAAGGACGGTGCCTTCACCTCGAACGACCGCGCCGTGCGCCGCTATGCGATCGCCAAGACCATGCGCGCGATCGACCTGGGGGCCGAGCTCGGGGCCAAGATCTACGTCTTCTGGGGCGGGCGCGAAGGCGTCGAGGCGATGGCGGCGAAGCGACCGGCTGACGCCCTCGACCGCTACCGCGAGGCCATGGACTTCCTGTGCGAGTACGTCATCGACCGCAAGTACGGGATGCGCTTCGCGATGGAGCCCAAGCCGAACGAGCCCCGCGGTGACACCTTCCTGCCGACAGTCGGCCACGCCCTTGCCTTCATCGGCTCGCTGGCCCACCCGGAGATGGTCGGCCTCAACCCTGAGACCGCCCATGAGACGATGTCCGGCCTGAGCTTCTACCACGCCGTCGCCCAGACGCTGTGGCATGGCAAGCTCTTCCACATCGACCTCAACGGCCAGAAGATCGGCCGCTACGACCAGGACCTGCGCTTCGGATCCGAAGAGATCAAGGACGCCTTCTTCCTGGTCAAGCTGCTCGAGGAGTCCGGCTATCAGGGTCCGCGCCATTTCGACGCCCACGCCTATCGTATGGAGAATGCCGAAGGCGTCTGGGACTTCGCCGCCGGGTGCATGCGGACATACCTGATCCTCAAGGAGAAGGCGCGCCGCTTCGCCGCCGACCCCGAGATCAAGGCCGCCATGGCAGCAGCCAGCGTGGCCGAACTGGCCGAACCGACGGTAGGGCCCTACTCGCCCGAGGCCGCGGCTGCCCTGCGGGCCGCCGCCGGCGACCCGGGCGCCATGGCCGCCCGCGGCTACGGCAACGAGCGCCTCGACCAGCTCGTGATGGAGTTGCTCATGGGCGTGCGTTAGGCTCAACCCTGGCGCGCCGCATGCCGCGGCCCCGCGTTCGGAGGAGGCAATGAGGACTCTGGTTGCTGGAGTCGACTGCTCAACGCAGTCGACCAAGGTCGTTGTCGTCGATGCCGATAGCGGGCAAATCGTCGGAACCGGCCGCGCGCAGCACACCGTGACCGGCACGGACGGCGCGCGCGAGACGCATCCCGACGTCTGGTGGGAGGCGTTCAACGAGGCTCTCAAGCAGACGGGCCTCGCCAGCGAGATCGCCGCCATCGCCGTCGGAGGCCAGCAGCACGGCCTCGTCTGCCTGGACGCGGCCGGCCGTCCGCTGCGGCCCGCGATGCTTTGGAACGACACCCGCTCCGCCTCCGACGCGGTGGGGCTGCTCGAGGCTCTGGGCGGAGCAACCGTCTGGGCGTCCCGGATCGGCGTCGTGCCGGTGGCATCGTTCACCGCGACCAAGTGGGCGTGGCTCCGCCGCCGCGAGCCGGAGATCGCGTCGCGGACCGTGGGAATTCGCCTGCCGCACGACTACCTGACCGAACGCCTCTGCGGGGCCGCAGTGACCGATCGCGGCGACGCGTCGGGCACTGCCTGGTGGTCCACCGAGACGGAGGCCTACGCGCCGGAGGTGCTGGGTCTCCCCCTCCTGGACCTGGCCCCGGAGCTCCTGCCGCGGGTATTGGGACCGACCGAGACCGCCGGCGTCGTGACCCCGGCCGCGGCCGCCGCGACGGGCCTGCCGGCCGGCGCGCTCGTCGGTCCGGGGACCGGCGACAACATGGCCGCGGCGCTCGGTCTCGGGCTCGGACCCGGAACGCCGGTCATGAGCCTGGGCACGTCGGGCACCGCATACATGGTCTCATCCACGCGAACCGCGGATTCATCGGGCGACGTCGCCGGATTCGCCGACGCGTCAGGCCGCTTCCTGCCGCTCACCGCCACGCTGAATTGCACCCTCGCCGTAGACCGGATGGCGGAGTGGCTCGGGCTCGATCGCAACGACGTGGTCCCAAGCGGCGGTGTCGTGGCCCTGCCCTATTTCGACGGCGAGCGTACCCCCAACCTGCCCGACGCCTCGGCCGCAGTCCTGGGTCTGCGCCATGACACCGATCCTCGGTCCATCCTCATGGCCACCTACGAAGGCGCGGTCATCGGCCTCCTGGACGCGCTCGACACCATCGACCGGTGTTCGTCGGGCATCGACCCCACCGCTCCGCTGGTCCTTATCGGCGGCGGCGCCAGGAGCGAAACCTATTGGCGAGTTGTCCAGCGTCTCTCCGGACGGGCCATCTCCATCCCGCAGTCGATGGAGCTCGTGGCCATCGGGGCGGCGGTCCAGGCCGCCGCGACTCTCGGCAGGCACGATCCGCGGGAGGTCGCCGCTCGCTGGCAGACCGCCAAGGGCAACCTGCTGGAGGCCCTGCCGCGCGACATGGAGACGATCGCGCGTCATCGCGGCGTCCGCCAGCTCGCGCTGGACGCACTTTCGGGCCCGCGGACCAGGAGACAGTCGTCCAGATAGGGGGCGACGAAGGCGGCGTCGGCGCGGACCCTCCACGGGCTCGATGACCCGGCGGATCGGCATGACCCGCGGCCATCCCGCAGCCCGGGACTTTCGGCCCTTACGCCGGCTGCCGACCGAATCCAGCATGGGACCGAGGAATCGACGTGCGACCGACGAACCCGTGCTCAGCCCCCCTCGACCGGGCCACCGCGAGCCCGGCCCCGGCTAGCCGCAGCCGCGCGACCCCGGCGGTTCTTGGAGTCCCCGAGTCGCACGGCGCCGTACGATGCGTCGCTTGCGCCCACCGGTGCTTGATACGGCCCGATCGGGCTGGGATCTGCCGAGTCCGCGAGAATCGCGACGGAGCTCTGGTCACCGTCGTGTACGGCCGCGCTGTTGCAGCCAATGCCGACCCGATCGAGAAGAAGCCTCTCTTCCACGTCTACCCCGGCAGCGTCGCCTACTCGATCGCCACCCGCGGCTGCAACTTCCACTGCCTGCACTGCCAGAACTGGGCCATCTCGCAGGCCGCGCGAGATGGGTTCGCCGCCCCGTCCTTCGGCCTGGCCCCGAGAGACGTCATCAAGGCCGCTCGCGCGTCGGGATCGCGCAGCATCGCCTACACGTACACCGAGCCGACGATCTTCATCGATTACGTGCTCGACACCGCTCGACTGGCTATCGAGGCCGGTATGGACAACGTCCTGGTGACGAACGGCTACCAGACTCCGGAGGCGCTCGACCTACTCGGCCCCCTCGTCGGCGCCGCCAACGTCGATCTCAAGTCGTTCGACGATCGCTTCTACCGGAAGGTCTGCGGCGCTCGCCTCGCTCCGGTCCTCGCCACGCTCGCCGGCCTTCGCGAACGCGGTGTCTGGGTGGAGGTCACGACGCTCCTGATCCCGGGCCTGAACGACGACCCCGACGGGCTGGCCGCGCTCGCCCGCTGGATCGTCGCCGAGCTGGGGCCGGAGACGCCCTGGCACATCAGCCGTTTCTTCCCGGCCTACCGCCTGATCGATCTGGACCCGACGCCAGCGGCGACGGTGGAGCGGACCGTCGAGATCGGGCGAGCCGCCGGATTACAGCACGTCTACTCGGGCAACATGAGCGACGGCGACCAGGACACGCGCTGCGCCGGATGCGGCGCGACCCTGATCAGGCGCCAGGGATTCCGGGCCGTCCGGGCGGGGCTGGCGGAGGGCAGCTGCGTGCGCTGCGGCCGCATGCTGGCGGGGATCGGCCTGGCCGAGTTCGACGGCGCGGCGGTGGCCCGATGAGCGACGGGTCCCGCTTTCCGGCCGTCGCCGGAGCCTTCTATCCGGCGGAGCCGGCGCGACTCCGGGCCATGATCGAGGAGCTGATGGCCGCGGCAATGGGGACGCCCCGGCCGGCGGACGTCGTGCCCGGTGCGCTGCTCGGGCTGCTGGTGCCTCATGCGGGATTGGTCTACTCCGGCGCGGTGGCGGCGCTCGGCTGGACGCTGGCCGGAGAGATGGGGCCGGCGACGATCGTGCTGGCCGGCACCGATCACCAGGCCTGGGCGCTGGGTGTCGGTGTTTGGACCGGTGGCCCGTGGCGAACTCCCTTGGGTGAGGTGCCGATAGACGAGGATCTGGCCACTTCGGTCGTGGCCCTGGGTCCTCCCTTTGCCGCCGACGACGACGCCCATCTGACGGAGCACTCCCTGGAGGTCCAGCTGCCGCTCCTCTCCGCGGCGTGCCCCACGGCGCGGATAGTCCCACTGGCAGTGAGCCCGCGACTCCGGACTCATGCCCGGGCCGGCGTCCTGCTCGGCCGACTGCTCGCCGAGCGGCGCGCGGCCGGAGAGCGAATCCTCCTCGTGGCCAGCTCGGACCTGGCTCACTACCCGCCGGCCGCAGTATGCGAGAAGGCGGACGCGGAGCTGCTCGAGCCGCTCCTGCGACTGGACGCGGACGCGCTCAACAGTCTGGAGGCGAGACTCCAGCGGGACAACTTGCCCGGGCTGGTTTGCGGGCTGTGTGGCATCGACCCGGTCCGAGTGGTCCTGGCGGCGCTGGTGGAGCTGGGCGCCGTGCGCGGCATCCTCCTGGGCGCCGCAACCTCCGCGGACGCGGGCGGCGATCCCGACCGGACGGTGGGTTACGCCGCCGCTGCGTTCGTCTGATCGACGGGATTCGGCGGCAGGTAGGCTGACCACGATGGGCGACGACTCTGCGCACTGGGCCGACTACTACGCCGTCACGGTCGAGCGACCGCCCTGGCAGACCGTCTGCCAAGCGATCGACCTCTTCCGCGCCGAGGACGAAACGGCCGGCAAAGGCGCCGCGGTGGAATCCGGTGGGCGCCTCGCGGTGGACCTCGGATGCGGCGCCGGACGGGACGCCCGCCAGCTGCTGCGGGCCGGCTGGCGGGTCCTGGCGGTGGATCGCGAACCAGCCGCCCGGGACACGCTCGAAACCGCCACGGAACCGGAATTGAAGCCTCGGCTGGAGATCGTCATCGCCGACCTTGCCGACGTAGAGATCCCACCGAGTGACCTGGTCAACGCGAGTCTGAGTCTTCCCTTCCTTGCGCCCGACGCGTTCCGCGGGACGTGGCGGCGGATCACGGCGGCGCTGGCGCCCGGCTCCCGCTTCTCGGCCATGCTGTTCGGCGACCACGACGAATCGGCCTCCGATCCGGAGATGACCTGCCTGCCGCCCGAACGGATCCGCGCCGATCTGTCGGACTTCGAGATTGAGCACTGGTCGGTCAAGGAAGAGGACTCGCAGACCGCTCTGGGCGATCCCCACCACTTCCACCTGATTGAGTTCGTAGCTCGACGAATCCGGTGAACCGCGGCTCGCCGGACGGCCGCCCAGACTGAGGGCCAGCCTCGCGGCCGTTCGGATGGTCGATCCGCTGGGCGCCACGGACGGGACGCCTGTGCGACGGATTCCTGCTTCTGTCCTAGCCTATCCCCGCCCGGATCAACTCCGCGGCACACCTTCCACTGTCCCTCACAGAGCCAATCTCAAGCCGATGACAGGTCGGACGCAGACATGCCGCGCGCACAAGGAGAGCCAATGAGGCCGGGAAACGGCGAACGGGCGACGGTTCATCCCGCCGTTGAGGTCAACCCCAGGGCTCGGTTCGAGATTCTGGGCGCCATTCTGCTCGCTCTCTTCCTGGGAGCGCTGGACCAGACCATCGTCGGCCCGGTCCTGCCCACCATCTCGAGAGACCTCCAGGGCATAGACCTCTACACCTGGGTCGTGACCGCCTACCTCGTGACCAGCACGGCCGCCATCCCCGTGTACGGCAAGCTCTCCGATCTGTATGGGCGCAAGCCGATGCTGATGACCGGCATCTGCCTCTTCCTGCTCGGCTCCGTGCTCTCCGGGCTGAGCCAGACGATGTGGCAGCTCATCCTGTTCCGGGGCATTCAGGGCCTCGGGGCCGGTGCGCTCTTCCCGATTTCGCTGGCCGTCATCGGCGACCTGTTCACCCCGGCCGAGCGCGGCAAGTACCAGGGACTGTTCGGGGCGGTCTTCGGAATCGCCTTCCTGGTCGGCCCTTTCATCGGCGGCGTTCTCACCGAGCACATCTCCTGGCACTGGATCTTCTTCGTCAACGTGCCGGTCGGGCTCGTCTCGCTGTACCTGATCGGTCGGCTTCTGCCGACGGTGCGCAAGACAGGCGCCCGATTCACGCTCGACGTCCTCGGCGTGATCACCCTGACCACTGCCATCGTGCCGTCCTTGATCGCCCTCACCCTGGCCGAGAACGGCGATTGGGGCGACCCAGCCGTCATCGGCTGGTTCGCGGTCGGGCTCGCCTCGCTGCTGGCGTTCCTCGTCGTCGAGACCCGGGCCGAAGAGCCGGTCATCCCGCTCGGGCTCTTCCGCAACCGAACCTTCGCCGTCTCGGCCGTGGCGACGCTGTTCGCCATCTTCGGCTTCTCGACCCTGATCATCTTCCTGCCGCTGTGGTTCCAGATCGTCCAGCACGCGAGCCCGACGGCGTCCGGCTACGACCTCTTCCCATTCCTGTTCGGGCTCATTGCCAGCTCGATCGCCTCCGGCCAGATCGTCAGCCGGACGGGGCGGTACAAGGTGCTGTTGGCCGTTGCCATGGCGACTCTCGCGATCGGTCTGGTCCTTTTCACGAACCTGCGTTCAGACACGTCCACGCCTGCTCTGTGGGCGTGGATGCTGATCGCCGGGCTCGGCGTCGGCCCCACGATGGCCATCTTCACCCTCATCGTCCAGAACGATGTCCCGTTCGAGCGGCTCGGCACCGCCACGAGCGACCTGACCCTCATCCGGCAGATCGGCACGTCCATCGGCTTGACGGTCGCCTTCACGTTCTTCCGCACCAACCTGACCTGGGGCCTCATCCGCACCTCGGTCATCGATGCCGGGGCGCCCTCGGCAGCCGTACCGACGACTGCCCCTCCGGGATTCGATCCGGCATCGCTCACGGCCGTTGGTAGCTCACCGACCGATGCCCTCTCACAGCTGCCGGCACAGCTGGTTCCGGCCTTCACCTCCGGGTTCCACCAGGCCTTCTCGATCGCCCTAGCCGACTCGATCTGGGTAGGCGTGGTGGCCGCGGGCCTGGCCTTCCTGACCGTGCTGGCCCTCAAGGAGAAGCCGCTCCGCGCCCACTTCCACGCCGAACAGGCGGCCAGAGCGGGCCTCGCAGCCGCGCCGGCCGGGACCGCCACTGGGACAGCCGACTGACGGAGGGCGGACGGCGGCGTGTTGGTGCCGTAGACTCGGGCCCGTGAAGACGAGAATCGATCTGCCCCGCTCCACGTTCGTCGGCGTTGCCGCCGTGCTGGCGGCCGTCGGCGCCGGCGGCGGCCTCGTGGACACGGGCATGGGCGGCGCAGCCACGGCCACTCGTAACCTCGGCATCGAAGCTTTCGTTGACGTGGCGTTCATCGCAGTGCCGGCCGGGGTGCAGTGGTCGCTCCGCCGACGGTGGCTCGCGGCGGTGGCCGCCATCATCTGGGCCCTGGACGCGTTCCTGCTGCTCGTGTCCTATGGCGCGCGTGCCGCGTGCGGCTGCGGCGATCCGGCGAGCGGCTACATGCTGCCGGTCTATTTCGGAACGACGGCGGCCAACTGGATGATGATCGGGGCCCTGGCGGGTCCGCTTCTGATGACCGCGGCGGCAAGCTCGCTGCCGGACCGGCTGACCCGGCGCCGGCAGCGCTCGACCTGAGAGGAGGCGCCGCGATGTCCCGTCGAGCGAGGACGAGGCTGGCGATCGGCGCCCTGTGCACAGCGGTGGTCGCCTCGGCTTGCGGAGGCGGCCTCGCCTCACCCTCGGCCGGGGCATCGGCGTCGAGCACGCCATCGGCGGCCCCGGTGGGTTCGCCGGAAAGCCCTGCGGCGCAGACAGTAGAGCCCGCGCCGACTGCGTCGCCCGTCTCGCCTACGACGGTCCCCTCTCCGTCCGGAGCCGGCGTGTCGGACTTCCGTCACATCTACGTGATCGTCATGGAGAACAAGGAGTACTCGAGCATCGTCGGGTCGAGCTCGGCTCCCTACCTCAACTCGCTGATCGCCCGGTACGGTCTGGCCACTCAGTTCTACGGAGAGACCCATCCGTCCGAGCCCAACTACATCGCCCTCACCTCGGGCGGTCTCCAGGGCACGAACAGCGATGGCGCCTACAACCTTGACGTCCCGAACCTCTTCGACCAGATCGAGGTCTCCGGCCGGACCTGGCACGTCTACGCCCAGGGCTATCCTGGCCGCTGCTTTGCCGGCTCGATCTCGAGCGCCGTGGTGGACGGCCCGGGCGCCGCGGGCGAGTACGTCCGCAAGCACAACCCGGCGATCAGCTACACCTCCATCAGCGGCAATCCGACGCGCTGCGCCAACATCACCGGCCTCGCCGGGTTCGATCCCGCCGCCGCCGACTTCGAATTCATAGCTCCCAACCAGATCAACGACATGCACAGCAGCTCGACCGCCGCGGGGGACGCCTTCCTGCGGACCTTCGTCCCCGAGATCACGGACAGCGCGGCCTTCGGGGACTCGGTCCTGTTCATCACCTGGGACGAGGGGTCGAGCTCGCTCAAAGGTGGCGGCCACATCGCCACCATCGTCGTGAGCCCGGGGATGACGCCCGGATCCCGCGATGACGCCCCTACCAACCACTACTCGATGCTTCGCACCATCGAGCTGGCGTGGGGACTGCCGTTCCTGGGCCAGGCCCAGTCGGCCACGACGCTGACCTTCCCCTGGTGAAGGCAAGGCGCCCGCGCGTTCGGGCTGGCGGAGGTTGAGCACGGCCCCAGGAACAACCGGATGCGGGCGCTCTAGCCCAGGCGCAACTGCCACGACGGCCTGTTCACCGGCAACCGAGCGCGTCATCATGCGCTCCGCGGGGTCGGGAGCAGGAGGTGACGCGTGGCGGTAAGCGACCGGGCCGGCAAGCCCGCAGAGCCGTCGATGCTGGTCGACGTGGACCGGCTCATCGCGGCTTACTACGACATCCACCCGGACCCGACCGTACCTGCCCAGGCGGTTGCCTTCGGCACCTCCGGGCACCGAGGCTCATCGCTCGACGGCTCGTTCAACGAGGATCACATTCTGGCCACGAGCGAGGCCATCTGCCGCTACCGGCGGGCCCAGGGAACGAGCGGGCCGCTGTTTATCGGCCGCGACAGCCACGCACTCTCCGAGCCGGCCACGCGCTCCGCCATCGAGGTTCTGGTTGCGAACGGCGTCGCGGTGCTCGTCGACAGCGCCGACGGCCTGACGCCCACACCGTCCGTCTCGCACGCAATCCTCACCTACAACCGCAACCGCAACCGCCACGACGGTCTCGCAGACGGCATCGTCGTCACCCCGTCTCACAACCCGCCCGAGGACGGGGGCTTCAAGTACAACCCACCGAACGGCGGTCCGGCCGACACCCACGTGACCGGGGCGATTCAGGACGAGGCGAACGAGCTGCTCGTGGCCCGGCTGGCGGGCGTCCGGCGGCTGCCGTACGAGCGCGCCCTGCGCGAGGTCGGGCGCTTCGACTTCACGGGGACCTACGTCGCCGACCTGGCGCGGGTGGTCGACATGGAGGCCATCCGCACCTCCGGCCTCAAGCTGGGCGTAGATCCGCTCGGAGGCGCGAGCGTCGGCTACTGGCCCGTCATCCGCGACCGCTACCGCCTCGATCTGACCGTCACGAACGAGGTGGTCGATCCCACCTTCGGGTTCATGACCGTGGACTGGGACGGCCGGATCCGCATGGATCCCTCGTCCCCATATGCGATGGCCCGGTTGGTCGCCCTGAAGGACCGCTTCGACGTGGCCTTCGCCAACGACACCGACGCCGACCGCCACGGCATCGTGACCGGGACCGCGGGGCTGATGAACCCGAACCACTTCCTTTCCGCGGCGGTCGCGTACCTGTACCGGAACCGCGACTGGCGGCCGGACGTGGCCGTCGGCAAGACCCTCGTCTCCACGAGCATGCTCGACCGCGTCGCCGCCGAGCTGCGCCGCAAGCTGCTGGAGGTCCCGGTCGGGTTCAAGTGGTTCGTGGCCGGACTGATCGACGGCTCGCTCGGATTCGGCGGAGAGGAAAGCGCCGGCGCCTCGTTCCTGTGCCGCGACGGGACCGTCTGGACGACCGACAAGGACGGCCTGATCGCGTGCCTGCTCGCCGCCGAGCTGACCGCACGCAGCGGGCACGACCCGGCCGTCGCCTATGGCCAGCTGACGGCACGGTTCGGGGCGCCGGCATACCGGCGCATCGACGCCCCCGCCACACGCGAGCAGCAGGCCGTTCTGGCGGGGCTCTCACCGACCCAAATCGAGGCGTCGGAGCTGGCCGGGGAGCCCATCGTGGCCGTGCTGACTCGAGCTCCCGGCAACGACGCGCCAATCGAGGGCGTCAAGGTCGTCACCGAGCACGGCTGGTTCGCCGCTCGCCCCTCTGGCACGGAGGACGTCTACAAGGTCTACGCCGAGAGCTTCCTGGGCGAGGAGCACCTCGGGCGCCTTCTCGGCGAGGCTCAGGAGGTCGTGGCCGACGCCCTGGCGGCGGCAGGCGCCGCCGACTAGCACCACGCGATCGCCCCACTCCACCTGAGGGACTCGCTCGCAGGGTCCTGGGACCGTTGCGCGTTGGCACCGGCGCGCTATCCTTGCACTCGCCTGGCCGATTCTCCGGCACGCACGCCGGTGACGGCAGGCAACATGCGCACCAGACCGTGGACCCACTCCCGTGCAGCCTAAAGTACCTGCCGAGTGGGCCGGAACGCAGCACTTGACGGCGAGTCTGGCTCGTCTAACGTGTACCCGCACACGGCCGCAATCATGAGTGCAACGGTGGATCAGCCCGATCGTCAGCAGAATGCCGTGACCGCCAAAGGCCTGAGCCAGGCGGTCACCTCGCTCAACCGCGAGTTCCTGGCCGTCCTCGTGTCCGAGGAGGCGGCTGGGATCGGCCGCGCCGTCGCCCAGATCGTGCGCGGGGACGGATGGCACGAGGTCAACGCGTCGGCCGTGCTCGTCGAGGCGCTCGTCGCCTGGCTCGGCCGTGACGCCGTCACACCGACGGGCTTCTACGCCAATGGCACCGGCCCAGTCGAGATCATCGCCCGGGTCGGCAACTACTACATCACCGGACACGGAATCGAGAGCGAAGACGACCTGACCATCAACTGCTGCCAGCGCCACCGCGCCAGGTTCAGCCAGTCCCGACTCGATGATCTCGATCTCGTGGCTCCGAACACTCGCTTCGTGAAGGGCACCCCGCTGGCCCAGCGCGCTGCAGAGCGAATGGGCGCCCTGCTCGCCGAGGAGATCGATCCGGAGATCGCCCGGGTGGTACTGGGCGCCTGACGGACCCGCCGCGGGTTCCACGAAGCCGGCGCAAGGCGCCGGCTTCGACGTTGTTCGAGCCAACGCGACTCCAGCAACTCAGCCCGAAAGCCGCGACCGCAGCTCCTGCGTGTGCTCCGATTCGTGCTCGAGCAGGCGGCGCAGCATGCGACGAACGGTCCACCGCGGTTTCCCGTGGCGCTCGACTGTTCGGGCCAGCTCGTCCTGAGTCATGGCCTCGAGGCGCGCCATGAGGGCCTGACGCTCGGCGGCCAGCGCCTCCCAGGGCTGCTCTCCCGCCCTTTCGATCGCGGCAATCGCCGCGCTGCCACCGCGCAGGGTACCGAGCGTGGAGCTGACGTAGGCCCATTCCGCGCCGGCAACGTGCGACACGATCGCCGCTGCCGATCTACCGCCCGCGGCCGGCCTGATGGTGAGTGGCTCGGGTTGGGCCCGGGCCGCTGCCACGAATTCCTCACGCGACCATGCTGCCCAGCGCAGCTGGCGGCGAACCTCGTCCGCCGTTATGGGCTCCGCGTCTGGCGGGAAGAGCTGCTGGGCGAATCCCAGCAGCTCTCGCTCGATCACGTGCTCGGCGACGACGACCTCGATCGTCTCCGCGCCGGCGACCGCGTCACCGTGGCGGCGCAGGAAACCGAGCCGCTCGGCAATCGCGGCTCGCGAGATCTCGATGGCGGCTTCGCTGGTAGGGCCCACGGCCACGCAGCCGGGCAGGCCCGGTACGAAGACCCACGTCTTGCGGTGCTGCGGCCCCGACTCGAGCTATATGTCGAAGCGCAACCGACCTCCTCCTGCCGGCGACGTCCGCCCGGCCCTCGCTGATGGCTGGCGTTCCTGCCTAGATACCGAGGGCCTGCTCGGGCGGCACGTACTCCAGCCCGTGCGCCTCGGCCACGGCCCGATGGGTTACGTGGCCCAAGCAGACGTTCAATCCGTCCAGCAAATGGCAGTCATCCGCCATGGCCTTTCGAACGCCTTTGTCGGCGAGCGCCAGGGTGAAGGGCAACGTGGCGTTGTTGAGGGCGAACGTGGAGGTCCGGGAAACGGCGCCGGGCATATTCGTGACACAGTAGTGGACCACGCCGTCGACCACGTAGGTGGGATTGGAGTGGGTCGTGGGTCGAGACGTCTCGAAGCAGCCGCCCTGGTCGATCGACACGTCCACCACCACGGTCCCACGGCGCATGCTTGTGACCATCTCGCGGGTCACGAGTCGAGGCGCGGTGCCGCCCGGCGTGAGAACGGCGCCGATGACCAGGTCCGCGGTCAGAACGCTCTCCTCGATCGCGTCGATCGTGGCGTAGCGCGTCTTGAGGGCCGGTGCAAAGGCCAAGTCGAGCTCCTTGAGGCGAGGCAGTGACTTGTCCAGGACGGTGACGTCGGCCTCGAGTCCGAGGGCCATGCGCAGGGCATTCATGCCGACAACGCCGCCGCCCAGAACCACCACCTTGGCCGGCGGGACGCCGGGGACGCCGCCAAGCAGGATGCCCCGGCCTCCGGCCTCGCGCTCCAGGGCATGCGCGCCGGCCTGGATCGACATCCTTCCGGCCACCTCGCTCATCGGCGCCAGCAGTGGCAGCCCGCCGCGCTCGTCGGTGACCGTCTCGTAGGCCACGGCGATGCAGCCGGAGCGCATGACTCCCTCCGTCTGGGCTGCGTCCGGCGCCAGGTGGAGGTAGGTGAACAGAACCTGCCCCTCACGCAGCATGCCGATCTCTGCCGGCTGCGGCTCCTTGACCTTCACGACGAGCTCGGCTCGGCCGAATACCGCCGCGGCATCCGGGACTATCTCGGCGCCGACGGCCCGGTAGTAGTTGTCGTCGAGATCGATCGCCTCTCCGGCGCCCGACTCAACGACCACCTTGTGACCGTGCTCGACGAGCTCGCGGACGGCGCTCGGCGTCAGACCGACGCGGAACTCGTTGTCCTTGATCTCACGGGGTACACCGACAAGCATCTCGACCTCCCCGGCGATCCGGCTAGGCAGCCAGTGACCCCCAGGCAGGCGGCGACATGCACGCCCGCCGAGCAGCACCGTCGACGCCCGCGATCAAGTGCGCGGTCGCGGCGACCGTCGAAATCGATCGACCGCTGCTCCCCTGGGAGCCGTTTCGGCCATTCTCTCACCTGGCCCGATCTTGCCCGCTGCCTCCAACCCGCCCCGGGACTGCCCGGCCAGCCAGCCGGGCGGTTGCGCCACACGCGTGCCCACGCATATGCAAACGGCGCGACGGGCCCGAGCCGCGCCGTCAAGCACGTGAGACTCATCGCGGTCCCGGAGCGCCTGGCTGTGACGCTCAGGACGGCAGGCGACCCTGCGGGTCAGCGCCGCATGGTGGCGCTGACCCGCCGAAGATGCGATCGATTGACCAGGACCGCGTCGCGCGGGGTGTCGCTAAGCGTCGTGGCACCGACCAGCACGGTTGGAGCGAGGACGGCCAGGAAGAGCTCGGTGCCGCGCTCTGTCAACGACATCGGGTCCTGCGAGGGGAGTAGCAGCATGACGCCGGAGACCGTGAACGGAGTGGCTTCGAGCGTGACGTCGTAGGCGACTCGGAACTTGCTCCAGGCGTCGCGATCGGCGTCTGTGACGACCGGCTCGCCATCCGGGGCAGGCATCGCGATCGTAACGTCGTACGGGTCGACGCTCCTGACACTGAAGGCGGGCTCGAGCGGCTGAGAGAGGTCGTTCGGACCCTGCTGCACGTTGTTCACGCTGATCGGGGCACGCTTCTCGAGCGCATCCGCGAGCTTGACACCGCCCTGGGCGAGCACCGCGTCGATACGGCCGTCCGCGGTCAGCGCAACGAAGTGGCCGGGCCTCTTGCGGGTGACAACAATCCCGGTCGTCCCTGACGGCGGATCGAACGCGCCCACGGCCAAAGCAACACTCCCTAGTGCCCGCAGGCCACACTCGGGGACAGCAGGCCGAGCCTTCCGAGCGGACTTGGGCCGAACAGAACCGCTGGAGGGCAGGTTCCATCCCGGGTTTCGGTGCCGCTTCGCATCAACTTGACGGACACAGGACTACTCGTGCACCAACCGAAGGTCCTGGTGCCGTAGGGCAGGAGGTGCCGGTGGACAACGCCGCTCTTCCGCCCTAACCGACCGGGCGGTACGGCAAGTAGTCCGGATACCACATCGCCGAGTCGACCGCGTCGAGGACCTCCTCGTCGCGGTAGAGACGGCCGACGCCGCAGTCGCGGCTCTGGCAGACGACCTTCGCGGCGATCTGCCGGGAGACCTCGCGCAGCTCCGAGATGGGGGGATACAGAGCGCCGACGGCGAGTCGTTCCGGCGAGACCATTTCCGCAAGCGTTCGCGCAGCAAGCAGGAACATCTCGTCGGTGATCTCGTGGGCCTCGGCCACTATCGCGCCCAGGCCCACGCCCGGAAAGACGAAGACGTTGTTGGCCTGGCCGATGACGTGCGTCTTGCCGTCAACCACGACCGGCTCGAACGGGCTGCCGGTTGCGATCAGGGCTCGGCCGCCGGTCCAGGCCATGATGTCGGCTGGGATCGCCTCGGTCTTGGCCGTGGGGTTGGAGAGCGGGAATACGACCGGGCGCTCGGCGTGGGCGGCCATCTTGCGGATCGCCTTCTCACTGAAAGCACCTGGGGTGCCGCTCGTGCCGACCAGGATCGTCGGTGCCACTGCGGCCACGACAGCCTCCAGGTCCAGCCGGTCGCTCGGCGCCAGGCCGGTCAGGCCGTAGCTCGCCAGCTCGTCGGGCCCGAGAGCGAACTCCGTCTTGTCGTCGTCGAGCGGGTCGCGGCCGGCGAAGACGAGGCCCTTGGTATCCACGGTGACGATGGCCCGCTTGACGGCGGCTTGATCAACGCCCTCGGCGTTCATGGCGGCGCGAACCATGCGAGCGATACCGATGCCTGCGGCCCCGGCGCCGAGGAAGACGAACCGGTGCTCGGACAACGGCCTGCCCAGAGCCCGAACGGCAGCCAGGATCCCGGCCAGGATGACGGCACCGGTGCCCTGGATATCGTCGTTGAAGCTGGCGATCCGGTGTCGGTAGCGGTCGAGGATCCTGATGGCGTTGTGCTGCTTGAAATCCTCCCACTGCAGGACGGCGTGCGGGCACGCATCCAGGACGGCTGCGACGAAGGCCTCGAGGAAATCGTCGTACTCCGCGCCGCGGAGCCGTCGCTGACGGTACCCGAGGTAGAGCGGATCGGCCAGCAGATCCTCGTTGTCGGTGCCGACGTCCAGCGACACCGGCAGCGTGTGGGCCGGGTATATGCCCGCTCCCGCGGTGTACAGGGCCAGCTTCCCGATGGAAATGCCCATGCCGCCGGCGCCCTGGTCGCCAAGACCGAGGATCCGCTCGTTGTCCGTGGCCACGATCAGGCGCACGTCGCCCGCGGCCGAGCCCGAGCCGGTCGGATCAGGCCGAGCGTTGCGCAGCAGATCGGGGATCCGGTCGATGTCGGCCGGGGTGATCCACAGGCCTCGGGGCCGGCGCATGATGTGGCTGAAGGTCTGGCAGGCGCGACCGACGGTGGGCGTATATACGATCGGAATGAACTCCTCGAGGTTCTCCAGAAGGACCCGATAGAAGAGGGTCTCGTTGCGGTCCTGCAGCGCGGCCAGGCCGATGTAGCGCTCGAGGTCGTCGCTCTTGCAGCGGATGTGCTCCAGTTCCAGGCACACCTGTTCCGCGATCGATGCCGTCCGTGGCGGCAGCAACCCTCGCAAACCGAAGACGTCTCGTTCGTCTTCGTCGAAGCCTGTGTCCTTGTTCAGCAGAGGGCGCTCGAGGAGCTCGGCGCCATGGAATGGGGTGTGGACGACCCCGGTGGGGCGGAGGTCTTTGACCGAGCGAGGAAGCTGTCTCATGGGGCTCAGGATCGACTCGCCCGAGCGGCGCCGCAACAGCCGTTTGGCCCCCTTCTCATGCTCCCTAGATCAACAGGGGCCGGGTTCGCCGGGCAGCAGCACTCGAACCTGAAGCGACCTCTTCACCGCCTGGCTGTCGACGAAGCGGGTCAGCTGGTTGCCCGCCTCGACGGCCGGCAGGAGCTGCGCTAGGTCGGCGCCCGACACGACCGCGCATCGAAAGTCGGCCGACCCAGTGGGCGAACCGAATGAGGCGAACGGCGTCGTGAGCGGCCACGGCTGCTCGTTGGGGGCGATTCCGCCCTGAGCCTCCGCGGGCGGAGCGACCAGCACCGCCAGGCTCGAAGGGGCGTAGACGGTGCTGGATCCGAGCTCAGTACCGAGCCAGGCGGAGAGGCTCGTCAGCCTGTTCCAGAATGCGAGGAAGGCGCCCGAGCTGCCTGGAGCCACAGAGTCCTGAGCGACGGCGGAGGCGCATTGGCCGGTCAGGTCGTGCGTAACGGCGTCGACGATCAGCTGGACGTGACAGGTTATGGAGCCCGGCATCGGTTGCTCCGCAAAATCGGTCTTCGTCCCGAGCAGGCCATCCGTGCGCGCCTCGGCGACGATCTGATCGATCCCCTTCGAACTGATCGGCCGGAACGACAACGCGGTGTATATCGGGCCGGGATAGATCGCCGGGGTGGCGATCATGCCGTCGTAGAACTTGCCGTCGGCGATCGTGGCGGCCGGCAGCCAGCCGAAAACGTACTGCGGCGCCAGGGCCTGGCTTCGCCACGCCCGGAGGTAGAAGCCGGATGGCGCCGGCGGGCCACTGGCGTCGGGCGAGGGGGAGGCGCCGGGCAGGTTCGTCGCCCCGGCGGCCGTGCACGCCACGACCAGGAGGGAGAGGGCCAGGGCACCCGCGAACCGAGCGACCGGGAGCCGTAGGTGGTCGGCATTGGCGTTCATCTGATCTCCATCGCGCCGTCTCTGGATTGGCACATCCTAAGACGCCTCCTCGGCGCAATGAGTTCCGGGCCGGCTCCCATGTCGAGGTGCGGCCGCCATATGGACGAGCCGGCACGGCACCCAGTGGAGCCGCCGCGCCGGGCGCTACCCCTCGATGACCGCCTTCACCGCCCCGACCACGGACGGCAGGTTGGCGGCCGTGATGCCGGCCACGTTGATGCGGCCGCGGCCCACGACGTATACGCCGAACTCGCCGCGCAACCTCGCGACCTGATCGGCGGACAGCCCGAGCAGCGCGAACATGCCGCGCTGGTGGCGGATCGGATCCCAGTTGCCAGGCACGCCCGCGGCCACCAACGCCTCCACGAGAGCCGCCCGGTTGCCCAGGATGCGGTTGCGCATCGCGGCCAGGTCGTCCTCCCAACGCGCCCGCAGAGCCGGGTCCGTGAGAATCATCTCGACGATGTCGCCGCCGTGAGCCGGCGGGTTCGAGTAGTTGGAGCGGATGGCGATCTTGAGGTGACTCAACGCGGCGGCCGCCCGGCCCCCGTCGGCAGCGACGATGGTCAGGGCCCCTACGCGCTCGTTATATAGAGCGAAGTTCTTCGAGTAGCTCGTGCATACGACGAACTCCAGTCTGGGTCGGGCCAGGCCGCCCAGCCAGTCAGCGTCCTCGCGGAGCCCAAAGCCGAATCCCTGGTAGGCGAAATCGACGATCGGCAGCAACTCGCGCTCGATCACGATCTCCCCGATGGCAGCCCACGTCTCCTGATCCGGATCCACGCCGCTGGGGTTGTGACACGAGCCGTGGAGCAGGACCACGTCGCCCGGAGTGGCCGATCGGAGCGCGCCCAGCATCCCTCCGACGTCCACATGACGGCCCGATTCGTCCAGGTACGGGTAGGTTCGTAAGGCGAAACCGGCCAGGGCGAATAGCTGCGGGTGGTTCGGCCAGGTCGGTTCGCTCAGCCAGATCGTCTTCGAGGATCCCGTCTGCAGCAGGAAGTCGGCGGCCACGCGCAGCGCACCCGTTCCGCCGGGGGTCTGGGCCGTGGCCGAACGGCCGCTCTGCACGATCTCGTGGTCGGGCCCAAAGACCAGGTCGCGGACCGCGTTCTTGAACCCCTGCCGGCCGTCGATCGGGAGATAGCCCTTCGAGCCCGCCTTCTCGAGGAGCCTGCGCTCCGCCTCGAGCACCGACGGGATGACCGGCGTCACGCCGGTGTCGTCCACGTAGACGCCCACCGCGAGGTTGACCTTGTCGGCGCGCGTGTCGGCACGAAACGCCTCGGTCAGGCCGAGAATCGGATCCGGCGGAGCCGGCATCAGCGAGCGAAGTGGAAGGGCCACGGGACGCTCCTTGAAGCGGGGCGGAGTACCCGCAAACGATAGCGAAATGCTGGCAGGCGGGTCTTGAACGGCGTCAGGACGACCTGGGTCTCGGGCAGCGCCGGGGGTCCGCGCAGCGTGAACCGCCCGCCTTGCCGGCGGCAGGCCTGCCATCGATTCAGGATTCCCCAAGCTCACGATGCGACAAATGCCGCTACGGGACGCGGCAGGTCGCCTCCGCGGCGCGTCCCAGCCCTCCGAGGGCCTGCCGGCCATAACCAGGAACTCTCCCCCGCTCCCAGACGACCTCCCGAACTCCCTCCGGGAGGTCGTCGACCGTCCGCCGCCGTTAGCCCCGCTCGACCAGCGCTCGCAAGATGCTACGGAGCACCAACAGCGAGACGATCCCGGTCAGGCAGCCAAGCAGGATCGTTCGGTTCGCGTCTACGGCAGGGACCCAGGTCGCCGCGCCGTCCTTCAGCAGGTAGACCCCCGCCGGAGAGGCCGACCATGCCCCGCCTCCGCCCCAACTGTTCGGTTTCGCCGGACTCGCCCCTGGCGGCTGAGCTGGGAGCTCGGCCTCGCCGCCACCGAAGCCGCCTCGTACGCTCGCCACCGGGATGACAGTCACCCCATCGCGTTCTATGGGCTGGCCGAAGACGCGCTTCACGGTCGCCGCTTCCGTTGCGGAACCCATCACCTCTCGCAGGGCCATCGCTCACGCTCCTTCATTCGAGCTCGGACGCACATGGTCCGATGATGGCAGGATGAGCGCAGACGCGACAGAGAGGATTCCGATGACGGACTTGGGAGGGCCGGTCGATGGGTCCCCGCGCGGGCGTCTCCGCACCCGGGAGATCGCCGCGCTGGCTCTCGCGGCCGCCGCGATCCCGATCATCGGGTGGGCGTTCTGGGCCCTGGTCCTCGGCCTGGGTCCGAACGACTTCCACGACTACTGGCTCGCCGGGAGGCTCATCCTGCAGGGCCAATCCCCATACGACTCGGCGGCGCTGGCGGGGCTGGCCCGCAAGGAGGGGCTCAGCGTCCTCGTGGGGGGCGGCTACTCGTATCCGCTGCCCTTCGCGGTGGCGATGGTCCCGTTCGCGCTGCTGCCGTTCGCCGTCGCGGTCACGGCATTCAATGCCATCTCACTCGCCCTGTTCGGCCTGACTGTTGCGGCGTGGCTCGGATGGGCCCACGGCCGGACTCCAGTCGGGAGCCGGCGGCGCCTCGTGGCCGCGCTCGCCGCCGGCCTGTACCCGCCGGTCTACGGAACGGTGGCGATGGGCCAGGCGAACCTGATTCTCTTCCCGCTCCTTGGGATCGGTGGCGGAAAGCGCCGGCTG
>JBEKPL010000019.1:0-33686 GCA_049520815.1 Candidatus Limnocylindrales bacterium | reverse complement strand
CCTTAAGGACGGCCACCTGGTGCTTCGACATGCAGCAGACTGTCACGCATGTCCCGACTCACCAGTAACCGATCAAGTGTCACCTATGTCCTGAACTCAGACACTCTCGCCCCGACCACGCGTGATCCTTCGGACCACGATCGTGGCTGTGCGAGCCACGATCGACGGGTAGACGAAGCTCAGCTGGCAGCACCGCCCTCATCCCATAGCGGGCCGCGTGCGCGCTGAGATCGACCGTCGCCTCCTGGAGTTCGAGCACGTCGATCTGATCGAACAGCACCGACACGAGGAGCTGGCGGCCCCTGCCGCCCTTGGCCTTGACCCCCGTCTGGGGCAGTTCCCGCAGGTAGCGGATCGCCACGTCGGCGGGTACCGGCGCTCCCGGAGCTAGCGCACGACGAGGATCGTAGACGCCGCCAGGATCACGACGACCAGCAGGGCTACTCCCACGGCCATCGAGAGGTCATAGAGATAGCGGTTAGCGGAGAGGCGGCCCTTGCGCAGTCTGCCCGCGAGGCCGGCGGCGATGAGCCCCACTGCCGAAACCGGCGCGAACAAGGGGACCACGATGGCCACGACGACCAGGAATCCGTCCGCGGCCAGCAGCACCCAAGGGCTTTCACGAGGAGTTTGGATCACGTCTGTCTGCATGCTCTCACCAGTGATAGGTCGGGTTCCCGTACGCGTAGATGGTGACATCAATCGCCGGATACCAGGTCTGGATGGTGATCCACAAGCTGGTGCAGCTGAAGTAGCCCTGGGAGTAGGACTCGTACCACGTGCTGCCCTGGCCGCCGTACGTCGGGTCGTAGTAGACGCCGTTGTAGACCCAGCAGAGCCCCTGCACGCTTCCGGTTTCCCACCGAGTCGGCTGATTGGTCAACACGGAACCGTTCGAGCACCAGAAGAATTTGTTGGAGTAGGTAACGACCGCTGATCCCCACATGTTGTACCCGACGTGATTGATCCAGCCAAAGGTCCAACATCCAGAACCGACGACGGCCGGCGAGACCAGCCCGAGGGACTTGGTGTTTCCCGTCGGCCCAGTGGCTACCGTGACCTTCTCGGTGACCGGGGTCAGTGCCTCGATCACAAGGGTGCGATCGGCCGGCGAGAGCGCCCCGATCGCGGCGTCCAGCGATGGTGCCTTGGCGAGCTGTGCCAGCAAGTGGTTCGCCCGCGCCTGCGGGGTCGGCGCGGCTGCCATGACCGTTCCCGCCGGGAAGGCAAGCACCACCGAAAGCGCGACCGCAAGGGCGGCAACAGCCTTCATCATCCGACTGGTCATCAGATACCCTCCTGTGCACGAAATCGAGCTGTGCACGAAATCGAGCCGAAGCTTGCACACCCTATCGGCTTGTCGCAAGAGTCGCGCGTGACTTGGCCTCTTGTCAATACGACATATACCCACCAGCGCCGGCGCGCCCTCGACTGGACACGCGGACAACGGTGCGCTTGATCCCCGCGCGTGCTCCTTCAGCCTGGCATCGACTCCACCGCAGCCGACAACTTCGGGCCAAGGATCTTCACCCGTATGGTGTCGGCGCTAATCCTCTCGCCCCGACCATATACGGGTATTCGCAGCTCAGCCGGCAGCACCGCCGCCAGCCCATGACGGACCGCGTGCGCGCTGAGTGAGACCGTAGCCTCGCGCATTCCCAGGACGTCGATCCGGATCTGGAGGACCCACGCCCGGGTGCAAGAGCGGGCCGCGGCTGCCCCAGGCCGACCGGGACCAGACGTTCCTGCCGGGTACGTTCAGTGCTTCAGGCTTCTGATGGCGTCAGCGACCTCATGCAGCGTCGCGTCGAAAGGGGCACCAAACAGCGGCCCGGCATCCACTACAGACCCGGCTGATCGGAGCCCGGTCTCGTCCTTCCACTCGCAACTTACCCTAGCGGCCGGCAGGTCTTCGGGTTTCATGCCGATGGTCATGACGTCGATCAGCTCCCACACCACTTGACCAGGTGCCAGGACAGCAATCATGACGACCTCGCCGGGTTCGTATGTCTTTAGACTCCGGCCTGGCCCGGCGCGACCAAGCCTGTCGAGGAATGTGACGCCCACATCATGGGCAGGTGCTGCCCCGAAGTTCTCAATCCGCAAGCCGATGTAGGCTCCGCGCGTGTCGGCGAACGCAACCACCGACGCCCCTACACGCGCGACTCGCATCTCCTTGACCATCTGGCTCGTCGCGACAACGTAGGACAGGGTCAGCGCAGCAACTGCGAACGTGCCTATTGCTGCGAGAACTTGAGCCGCCGCCCCAATAGCCGAACTGACGGGTGGTCTGTTGGGTGCTGCGGAATTGTCCAGCTGCCAAAGCGCAGCTGTCAACGCGATAGCGACCACCACCAGGACGGCCGCCAGCATCAGGCCTACCACCTTTCGTCTCACTCGACCCGCCCTCCAAAGGATTCCCGGCCCATGCGAGCTGGTCCAGCGACCAGGCGCTTCAATCGCAACGCCGAGCAACTCGTTCCAGTACGAGTACCGTGCGCGCCCTGATGTTCGCCTTGATCACTTGGATCCGGCCCATCTCCTCAAGCATCGCACGTGCAAGTCCCGGAATAGACAAGCCATCGCCGCAGTACCTAGCGTAGTTCTCCGCATCTGCCCGGACGCCTCTTCTGTGTTCGTCCTGTTCCTCACTATCAAGGAACTCGATGAAATGAGCCGTCCGCAACAGCCTTTCTTCGAGACGCAGGCTCCTGCCAATTGGTTTCTGCGTCCCCGGCAGAAGGGCACCGTCACGTGCGTACTGCACGTAGGCGAGCCGACCGACGAGTTCCCTGATGTAATACTGGCCAGCGACAGTAGCGAACAGAATTCCATTCGGGTCAGAGAGGAGCTGCCTCGACTCGATCAAATCCGCGTTGGCGAGACTCTCGATCGCCAAACATATCTGGCTATGTTCATAGCCTACGCTGTCGAGGCCGTGCCAAACCATAGATTGCGGTGTGGCGTTCCGCTGCGCAACAAACGCAAGGACTCTCAGCTTAATCAGCGAATCCCAAGGTGAAACTGCGGACCCGTTCCCAAAGACGTTGCAGAAGAACCGCCTCGGGGGCCGGAAGAACGGGCCATGACCGAGGGCTGCGACCATGATCAGGCTATGCAGCCCTATGGGACCGCGGTCCCAGAATCCCAGTGGCGCCAGATGCGGCGGAAGGCCTCCAGGTGGACGAAGGAATCGCCAGATCTGGGTGTTCCGGGACGAGATGTACAACTCGACAAAGTCCAGCATACGCCGCAAGTTGTGATTGTACGCGCGCTCTACGAAGTCGCATCCCTCTCCGGTGCTCAACACCTCCGTAACCCGTCCCAGGAATGTCAGCAACTCCTCTCGGTGGGTGAACGTCACCTTCGGTTCGAGGGGAACATCTTCGACCTCAAACGGGCCTACACTTCCTCGTCGCACCAAGCTCATCAGAAGCCTCAGCCGCCGTCGCACAACCTCGTCGATTCGAGGAGGCGTGAGGTACATCACGGACAGCGTGTACTGTGAGGTCACTTGCTCCAAGATCCCCTTGATGGCGTTGTGCCGGACGACTAGCAAAAGGCCACATCCATGCCAAGAGGCCTTCTGGAGGACTAGGTGGACCAGCTCCTCCTGCTCGGCCATCTCCCACGTGTCGATGTTGTCGAGACAGATGACGACTGTCCTTCCCAGTGTGTGTTTGAGGTATCGAATCCGACCGCTGTTGAATCTGGGTACGTCCCGTCTCGTCTCTCGGAACCATTCCTGCTTCGCGCGGTCTCGCTCATCTGCAAAGTACGTGTCGATGGTGCGCCCGACGTTCTCGAAGTCGTACGTGTAGGCGAACACATCGGGCAACGGGGGGAGGCCGCCCAGGTGCTCATTGAAGTACTCGGTCAGTCCAAAATCGATACACGCTTCGAAGCCCCTTACTCTCGGCTCTGTCTGGAAGTACGCGCCGCGAACCTCGTCGCGGCCGAAGTCCAGATGCAGGAATACGAAATCCCTGAGAGCCGGTGACTTAGGCGCCTTGAACTGTATGAATCTGGAGAGGAAGGTCGTCTTGCCGCAGCCCACCCGGCCGACCAGCATTGTCGGGCGCTGCCCGTCAGACGACAAGAGCAGCTCAGCGAAGTGGGCATCAGCTGCATCAAGCGCCGAGCCGTCGTCCAGGTTCATGGACCCCCGGTCAGTGTTAGGCGCTTGTGTGCTGCTGAACAGCTCTGGGTAGTACGCCTCCATAGCCAAATCATGCGTGTAGCGCTCGTATCGATCCGCTACGAACAGGCGCTCGAACAGCGCCTCGGGGGTCAGGCCAGTGGTTTCGGCGAGCTGAGCCGTTTGTTTCGGGTCGTGCAAATCACAGAGAGCCAGGCGTAGCGATGAACCCAGTTCCCGAGCAAGCGAGTTGGACGGCCATTCTTCGTAGGGCTCGTTCTCGCATGGCTGGGTCCTAGGCGGTCTCACGGCGTCCACCCCGCGTGCATCGAGTCGTCCGTGCCAACCGCTGGACGAGCCAAGAATCGGCACGAGTCGCCGAATGATAGACGATAGCCGGCACGAGTCAAATCCTATGCGCAAGACACTGCTGCGACAATCCAATGATATTGGTCCAGATGCCACTATCGAAAGGCGCGCAGGTCTTCGATGCTCGGCAGGCTAGTGCCTGGGGCCGAGCCGGCCTGTATGTCCGGTCCGGTCGAGGATGCGCCCGCCCAGCTGGGACTCACCCGTCCCCACCATTGGGTACCGTCAACTGGCACTGCCGGTGCGGCCTGCTCGCCCCTTGTCCAGCCCCGAGCTCGGCCGCCCTTCTCGTCGAGAGGGCAAGGCGAAGGCACCGCTGCGGTCTCACAGGCGAAGACGGCTGCGTGCCGCTCACGCGGAGGGGCAGCGTCCTGGCGGTGTCGCTCTAGCGCTAGAGAGCGGACCGGAACAACCTCGGCCCGATGCTGCGCACCTTCACTCGTATGGTGTCGGGCCTAATCCTGGCGGGCCGCCGACCAAAGCGCGGCGTAGCCGGACCCTGAGCGTCAGTTGCCGGTTGGAGAGACGCTTGGGCTGGGCGACGCGGGCGGGAACTGCGTGGCGCCGCACGCTCCGACTTCGTCCGTGTAGTAAAGGTTGGCCACTTCCTGCTCCGAAGCCGGCCCGAAACTGGCCGATCCGGCCGCGTCGATCGTGATCAAGCCGCCCGAGGCGTTTCTCCACGAGCCGACGACGGAGCAGTCCGGGCGAAGCAACTCAATGCTGGCCTGCAGCTCGCCGACCTCCTCAAACCCGAGCACATCCACGTCCTTGTGGGCGGGGGCCTTCAATACGTGTATCTCGCCGTAGTCGTAGTGCAGTCGAACGTAGAAGTCCTCGCCCGAGCTGTTGCTAACGCCAACGCCAATCGAGTGCAGGCTGCAGCCGGCGACGATAAGGGTCGCGACCGCTGCAAGGAACAACGCCCTGACGGTCAGCCGCGATCGTGGATACGACCTCGATGCCAGGCTAGGTCGTTGCACTAGAGACACTCCGGTCGCATCGTGGTGGGCGGCAGGCACCTCGTGAATTCGACCACTTGGCCGCGGCTCCCGTCGACGACGGTCCGACTGCCGATCGGATCGCGCAGTTTCACTATGAGTTCGAGCCCCTGGCCGGCACCGTCTACGCCGAGGGTGATCGGCGGCGGGAGCGCTCTCACGGTGATCGTAACGGTCGTTGTCGTCTCGACGACACTCGTCACTCGCGTCCACGAGCGGTTTTCAGTCTCGGCCCCGACGACCAGAGTGTGCTCATCGACGACACGGTAGTACTCGATCCGCACGGCGCGATCAGTTACGAGGATCGTGCAGGCCGCCATGCCGATCAGGCAGAAGGCCACGAATAGAATCGTGGCGAGGACGATCCAGCGTCGCCGCGCCTTCCGGACCCTCATTGTCACCCCCAATTCGCTGTTCAGGCTCTGATCGCGCGCCTTGGATTCCTGGAAACCGCCGCTATCCTGTAACTCGGCCGCCTCCTCCGGCCGAGTTCCGGTCTGACTACCCTTGCTTTAGGCGGCACGCAGGCCCGATTCCGCGCAATCCCCGTGCGACAACGCGTCATGGTCCGTCGCCGCGCTGCAGCGCGTCAAGCGAGGGCTCGGCGCTCCAAGCCGTAAGTCCCCGACAGCACCTTCACCCGTAAAGTGTCGGGCCGACTCCTCTCGCCCCGACCATTCGAGTAGTTCAGCGGCCTACCCTCACCGATTCCGCCCGCACGATCCCCGCTTGGCGAGACTCCCGAGGGCGCTCGGCTGGATCTGTGGCCGACTCTTCGACTGCCTCACCGATTGGCCAGGCTGGCCAGGAACTCGGCGGGAGTCAGGACCGGCACGACGTCCCGTAGAACAAGCAGGTGCGAGTCGCCAGACACCAACACGTCCGCAGCCGCGGCACGCGCCAGGTCGAGCAGATACTCGTCGTCCGGGTCAGCGCTGAGCGGCTCCCCGGCCGGCGGCGGGTCGTCGTGGATCGTTCCCTCGTGGCCAATGAGCTCCATGTATGCGGCGGCTTCGGCCGCAGTGACATAGGGGCGGAACTTGGGGCGCCCCAGAACATCGCCAAGCTCGGCCAACAGGATCGGCGAGACGACGAGCTCGAAGGCGCCGGCGCGCAGCTCGAGCAGGAGCGCGGCGCTGGGACCGCCCGGACTGATCAGCGCCGAAACGAGTACGTTGGTGTCAAGAACCGCGCGAGGCACGCTTGTCGGCCCGGACCGCGTGGGTTTCCTCGACCGCGAGACGCATCGCCTCGTCCTCGCTCAGTCCGGAGCGGGCCCAGACGCTCGCGAGTACGTCGAAGCCGAGGTAGGCGCGCAGTGCCTCCTCCACAACTTCCGAGTCGCGCTTCTCCGTGCGGGCTGCGCGAACTCGAGCTGCCCGCATCACGTCCGCATCGACGTACAGGGTCACTTTCTTCTTCGTCGCCATGATTGCCATCATACCGGCATGATGGCATAGCGGCAAGACGGGTCAGAGCTGGCCTGATCGGAGGCGGCTTCTAGTCTCTTGGGGCAGGATCGGGGAGTTCGCCCCACCCTGCTCAGGCATGTGGCGGACGTCGTTTCCGCACATGCCCCGTGGAACTCGCTACGATTCTCTCAGGGCCTCCGGTTCGCCGGATTAGGGGTTGAGCATGCGTCGAATCGTTACGAATGCCATCGGCATCGTCCTCCTGCTCTTCGGGGTGCTACTCGTCGTCGCGGTGGTCAGTCACTCGGTCTGGTTCCACGGGAAACTGCCGCCGGACACCCTGCCGACGAATGCGTCGCAAGCCGAAGATGTCGCGTTCTCGGTCGCTTCGAACGCGGGATGTGGCAACTTCGACAGTGGATTTCCCCCATCCTCTCCAGCAGCTTGGGTGTTTGAATGCAGCATCGGGGACGTCCCGTACGGCATATATGTCTACGGTGGGGACGAAGCACGGTCGGTGGGCCTTGCCGAGCTTCGCGCGGATGGCCGTCCCTTCGTGGCGAAGGCCTACTACGCCGTGACGGTGCTTCGATCGGAGACCACGAAACACGATGCCTTCACCGCGACGCCTCCGCCTAAGTCGATCATGGATCCGTTCAGATAGGCTACCCAGGCAAACCCGGTGCCCTCATTACGCCGACCATCGCTCGTTCGCCGGAATTGACCGACCCCGACAACGCAGTTCCCCAAGACACCCACGGACCGGCCTAGGTTGCTACAACACAATCATGACGCCGGGGCATCGTCGCGTCTGAGTTCAGATGGCCAGCGGCAAGGCCAGGGCCGCAATCTGCCCCGGAGCCGGCGCGATCTCGTATCTCAGTTGGAAAGCGTAGGACTTACTCCTCTCGCCCCGACCATTTCCATCACTTGTTGCATCGGCAACAACCCGGCTTTCATCAGCGCCTGGCCTAGGAGCCAGGCGTTCGGCTCGACTCTCCGCCATTCAGTCGGGATCGCGGAGGAGCGGGCAGGTCATGCAGTGGCCGCCGCCACGGCCGCGGCCGAGCTCGGAACCGTCGAGGGTGATGACCTCGATTCCCGCCTTCCGCATCAGCGCGTTGGTTGACTCGTTGCGTTCGTAGGCGACCACGACCCCCGGCTCGAGCGCGACTACGTTGTTGCCGTCGTCCCACTGTTCGCGCTCGGCCTGCCAGCTGTCGCCGCCGGTCCCGATCACACGGAAGCCCTTGATCCCGAGCGCGTCACCGACGGCGTCGAGAAACGAGGCCTCGCGGCGGACGTCCAGCTCGCCGGCCCGGTCGGCCGGACGGACCGAGTACGCCGTGATCGAGTCCACTACGGACGGGAACAGCGTCACGCAGTCTCTGTCCAGGAACGTGAACACAGTGTCGAGATGCATGTGGGCGCGATCGCGTGACATCCCCGCCACGATGACCCGGTCCGCCGCGCCGGCGGCAAACAGGGAGAGCGCGATCTTCTCGATCATCTGCCCGGTGGTGCGCTCGCTCATCCCGATGAGCACGGTGCGCTTGCCGATCGGCATCATGTCGCCGCCCTCGGAGCTGACGCGGCCGAACGACTCGCCCTCCTGCTCGCGCGAGTACCAGAACTGGAACCCGGCGTCGCGGAAGAGCGGGTGGAAGCGGTAGATGGCCTCCACGTTGAGCGCCTCTAGCCGGCGGGCGGGCCAGTACATCGGGTTGACCACGACGCCGCCGTAGATCCAGGCCGAGGAATCACGGGTGAAGTAGGTGTTCGGCAGCGGACGGAGGACGAAGTCGTCCGCTGTCATGGCCGAGACGACCACCGACCCACGCCCCACGACCCCGCGTGCGAGGTCACGGCCTTCGCGTCCACCGAGGACATCGACGGCCTCGCGCTTGGTTAGCCCGCCGATGAGATGGTCCGCCAGGACGACCGGCTCGACGTCGTCGAGGTAGGCTCGGACCTCGTCGGCCATCCCAGCGCCGAGAGCGAAGGGAGTGACCGCACGCTCGAGGACCCACCTCCGGGCGTCGGGCAGCGCAAGCGTCTGGGTGAGGAGTTCCTCGAGGTACAGGACCTCGACTCCGCGGCCGCGGAGCAGATCCGCGAATGCGTCGTGCTGCTCACTTGCGCGCTTCACCCACAGCACGTCATCGAACAAGAGCTCGTCGTGGTTCGCGGGCGTCAGGCGCTTCAGCTCGAGATCCGGCCGGTGGATCATCACCCGACGGAGCTTCCCCACCTCCGAGTACACGCCGAACGGCGCCCGACTCGCGGCGGCCGGCTCTACGGTCGATGTCATCGGCGCTCCTTCTCGTTCCGTCTCCGGGGGGCCCGAGCGACGGCCCTTGGCCGCCAGACGCTCACATCATGAAGGTGGGTACAAGCCTCGTCCCGACCGACGATCCCGCCTAGGGCGGGGCCCAGTGGCGAGCTCAGTCCTCAGCTCACCGCTTTCTTCACCAGCGCGCCGATCCTTACCTCGTCGGCGGCGGTCAACTCCGTCAGAGCGAAGGCGGTCGGCCACATAGCGCCTTCGTCGAGGTTCGCCTCGTCGCTGAAGCCGAACGTCGCGTACCTCGAGTTGAACTTCTGCGCGCTTTGGAAGAAGCAGACGACCTTGCCGTCCTTGGCGTACGCGGGCATCCCATACCAGGTTCTCGGCGAGAGGTTTGGCGCGGTGGCCTTGATGATCGCATGGAGCCGCTCGGCCATGGCGCGATCCCGTTCCGGCATCTCGGCGATCTTCGCGAGCACGTCGCTTTCCCCGTCCGCCTTGGCCGCGCGCGGGCCGCGGCGCCCGGTCGCCTTCAGCTCTTGAGCGCGCTCCTTCATCGCGGCTCGTTCCTCGTCCGAGAATCCTTCGGACGTCTTGTCGATCGCAGCGGTGCTCTTGGCGGACTTCTGAGTGTCCTTCATTGCAGGTTTCCTCTCACCATACCTTCTCCATGACCTCGGCCGGTCGGGCTCTGGCGTCGCGGGCGCGCAGTAGGCGCCGGTTCAAGTCCGCGACCTCTCGGCTCACGGTGCAACGCTACGCCGTCAGGGGCGTGTGCTCAGCCCAACTCGCAGGGTGTTGCACGAGAGCGAACTCACCCGCACTCCTCAGGAGGTCTCCGAGCTTCGCCGGGTGTTCGTCACCCAACACGCTCCAGCCACCGGCGTTGGCCGACTACCTTGCACCCGAGTCGGAGTGGGACATTCAGGTCGTCACGGTCGGCTTGACTCCTCTCGCCCCGACCACAGCAACTAGTCGAGGTCATTCCAGGCTCGGTCCCAGCCTTGAGCCTTCGCTGACGCGCTCGGGTCAAGACTGACCTTCCGGGGCGCTGAGGACAGCTGACACCCGCGCGGCACGGCTACGGGGCAACTACGACGGTCACCTCGAACATACCCGCGCCGCCGGTGCACTGAAGTGCCTCGCCGCAGCTGCTCCGGCTCGCGGAGATGAGGGCGTTGCCCGGCGCAAGGGCCTTGAAGGTTGCAGTGACGGTGCCGCAGCCGGTGCCGGGGATGCATTTGACCGCGCCCGCGCCCGAGTAGACGGGTTGGCCGACCATGGTCATGACCGACGGGTCAGGGCTGTCGTGGACGGTCCAGTAGATGTTGTGCAGGACGAGCTTGACCGTCGCACCGACGGACACGGTGAGCGTCCGACCGCTATCGGCCTCGCCGAGTTCCGTCGTGCTTGTCGGACCGGCCGGCGTGGCGGGAGCCGTGCTGCCGGTGCCGGCGGGTGCCGGGCTGCTCATCGGGGTCGAGTGGCCGGAGGTCGCGTTCGACCCCGTCGCCCACGAGGTGAGTCCGGGCGACGTGAGCTCGGGGGCGTTCGAGGGCGATGCGCCCACGCCGGCGACGCAGGCAGCTGCCACAAGTGCCGTGCAGGCAGCGGTCGCCAGCGTCCGGGCGATGACGGTTTGACGAGAGTGGATCATGCCGAGGCCTCTGGTGTGATCGAGCCTCTGACGTTGGCCGACGCCGCGGAGTTTCCCGAGGGCGGCGATCTTCGGTGATCGCCGCCCTCGGGGGAGTTACTCGTCAGTGGCCGGACTCGCCGATCACGGGGCGGCGTTGACGAGACCGGCACCGTATGCGTCGGCGTCGGAGATGGCCCGGCCACCATTGTGGCAGTAGCCGGTCGGGCAGGCGTCACCGGTGAAGTCGCCCACCGACGTGTCGGTTGCACTCAACGGCTGAGTCGTGTTGCCACGGACGTGCTGGGCGCTGGCCTTGAGCATGGCCACGAGGGACAGCGGCTTGTGGCGCAGCGAGGGGTTGCGGCTGGCTATCAGGGCCACGACCGCCGAAACATGTGGAGTCGCCATCGACGTGCCCTGAATCGTGCTGTAGCAGTCATTGGGGTAGAACTTGGGTCCAAGAGCCGGCGAGTTGGCGAACGCTCCCGAACCCGTCCAACACGGGATCTCGACCGCCCAGTCGGAAGTGATGCTGAAGTCCTCATAGGCGGTCGTGCCGTCGGCAATCGTGTAGGGGAAGCCGGGCGTTCCGCCCCCGTCGTAGCGAGGGATGTTGAACTTCCGTGCGCCGCCCGGCGCCGCGATGTCGACGCGCGGACCGTAGTTGCTGTAGTAGGCGAGCTGGTTCTCTCGCCCGACACCGGTCGGCTGATGGAGATCGCTGGTCGGCTTGCAAGTGGCGCTGCCGGGTGCGCCCGTTCCGTCGGGCGTGTCGCCGATCGTGCCCGGGGGGCAGGAAGCCGACGGAGCAGCGACGACGTTGTTCGTGGCCGAAACCATGACGACGCCGGGAATCCCACCTGGAGTCTCGTAGAGCCCGTAGAGGTCGAGCAATGAATCCCCAGGAACGGTCTCACTGCCGTGGCTGAGCACGCGGCCGCCCGCGCCGACGCGAACGTGCTCGTTGCCGGCCGCGGCGACGATGAGCGTGCCCTTGTGCAGGGCATAGGCGACCGTCTTGACGTACTGCTGATAGACGAGCGCCTGGTCGGGCTGCGCGAGATCCATGTAGCCACCGAACGAGATGCTGACGACGTCGATGTCGTGATTGGCGGCGTAGGTGAAGGCTGCCAGGATCTCGGAGTCGTAGGCGTAGCCGCACCACTGCGAGATCTTCAGCGCCACGAGCTTGATGTTCGGCGCGATTCCATTGATGCCCAGGCCGTCGAGGGCGGCCGCGATGTTGCCGCCGATCCAGGAGCCGTGGCCATTCCAGTCGGTGTTCGCCGGGCCGCCATAGGTCGCGGCCATATCCGCGTCGCTGGCTCCGAAGTAAGTCGAGCAGAGCGGCGGGTCTTCGCTTACGGTGAAGTCCTCGACGTGCACCACCTGGGAGGCAAGCTCCGAGTGCGTGTAGTCCAGGCCAGTGTCTGCGACGCCGACAGTCACCGACTTGCTGCCGGTCGATGTCTTCCAGGCTTGCGGCGCTTCGATTCGGTTGACGTTCCACATCAGACCCGGCAGCGACATCGCCGGATCCGGGGTGACCTTGGAATGGCTGCCACCGCCCGCGCCGTGCGGCGTCAACTTCGGAGGCGTTACGGCGCCGCCGTCCGGCGGTGCCAGCTGCTCGATGTGGTCGGGAGCGACGCCCGACGCATGCACATCGCTCGAGAGACTGCGCAGGTTGCTCCCTCCTGCGACCACGAACGTGTCGATGTCGGGCAGCTCGTGGAGGATGCGACCGCCCGCGGCGGTGATGTCTGTTCGCAGACCGCTGTAGTCCCCGGCGCTCTTGGCGACGAGGATCCAGCGGTTGCCACCAGCATGGGTTGGGCCTGCGGCGGCGGCCGGTGGAGCCGCGGCCGCGGCGCTCACGATCATCACGGCGACTGAGGCCATAGCGATCCAGGGATGAATCCGTGTCATCATCGACTCCTCCCAAGGGCACTCCGTGCCCACGACACGTGCGGCGCGGTCTCGCCAGTGGCTCGGCGCGGTCAAGGCGACCTGTGTGAAGACCACGCGTCACCGCCCACCGCTTGCCGGCTCATGGTAGTGACTTGGACGCGGCCCCGGCAGCCGGTAGGGCGGCCTATATGGCTCGCTACCTATCTCGGCCTCAAGTCCTCTCGCCCCGACCACCTACGCGCGGCGCACTGAAGTCGCCGGCCGTGGAGCCGCGCCGGATGGCCGGGCGGCTGCCGGTCCCCCACCGATCGACCCCGGAGACTCCGGCTCGTGGCCGAGTGGGAGCAAGGCCGCTCGCGACCTGATAGCCTCTCTCTGGCGGCGGCCCCTGCCGCGACTCCACTCCCACCACGAGGGCGTGCAGGCTTGTCCGAGGCAACGCTACTGGGCCTGATCGCGATCTTCGCGCTGGCCGTCACGTTCGACTACATCAACGGGTTCCACGACACCGCCAACGCCATCGCGACCTCCGTCTCCACGCGCGCGCTCAAACCCGAGTACGCCATCTTCCTGTCGGCGACGGCCAATTTCGTGGGCGCCCTCGTCTTCGGGGTGGCGGTGGCCACGACGATCGGCTCCGGGATCGTCCAGGACAAGATGATCCTGGGGAACGGTTCCACCGTGCTTGCGGCCGCGTTGATCGGGGCGATCAGCTGGAATCTGATCACCTGGGCGCTGGCAATCCCCAGCTCGAGCAGCCACGCCCTGATCGGCGGGCTCATCGGTGCGGCCTGGGCCGCCGCCGGCGCGGACGCCGTCCAGTGGGGCAACTTCGCGTCCAAGGTGCTCGTTCCGCTCGTCAGCTCGCCGGTCCTGGGCTTCGCTATCGGCCTGACGCTCATGGTGATCTTGCTCAACTTCATCGCGCGGGCCAACCTGAGTCGCCTCTACCGGAAGCTCATGCGACGGGCGAGCGACTCGCCGGGTCGGGCACCCGACGAGATCCCAACGGACGGGACCAGCCCGGGTCGCATCAACGACCGATTCCGCCGCCTGCAGCTCCTGTCCGCGACGTACATGGCCTTGAGCCACGGCTCCAACGACGCTCAGAAGACGATGGGCATCATGACCCTGGCTCTCTTCAGCGCGGGAGCGATTCACGACAAGGGTGTCCCGGTGTGGGTGATCCTCATGGCGGCCACGGCGATGTCCTTGGGCACGGCCGCAGGCGGCTGGCGGATCATGAGGACGATGGGTCAGCGCGTCGTCAAGCTGGATCCGGTCCACGGATTCGCGGCCGAGACGACCGCCGCCACGATCATCCTGGGCGCGTCGCACCTCGGAATGCCCGTCTCCACCACCCACGTCATCTCCAGCGCCATCATGGGCGTGGGCACCAGCGACCGCTTCAACGCCGTTCGCTGGGGAGTGGCGCGGAGCATCGTCACCGCCTGGGTCCTGACGATCCCGTGCGCCGCCGTGATTGCGGCCGCCTCCTACCTTGGGCTCCACCTGCTGTCGGGCCCGATCGCAGCGGGCCTGCACGTCTTCGGCGTCTGAATCTTTCGCCTGTGGAGCCTCGCCCGGCGAGAGAAGCGCGGCCCGAGCCAGAGGGTATCAGTCCGTCTCGCGGCGCCTGAGCACGTATCCAACCCCACGCACCGTCTCCAGATACACAGGGTTGGCCGGGTCGGCTTCGATCTGGGCCCGCAGCCAGTGGACGTGCACGTCCACCGTGCGCGTCTCCCCGGCGTAGTCGTAGCCCCAGACGCGCTCGAGGAGCTGGTCGCGGGTGAAGACGTGGCCGGCGTTCCGGATCAGGAAGGCCAGCAGCTCGAAGGCCTTCGGCTTCACGGGCAGGACTTCCCCACCCCGGAGCAGCCGCCGGCCGGCAAGGTCGACCTTGACCTCCCCGAGATCGACCGTCTCGATTTCGGGCGCCTGGGCTTGCTGATCGGTCCGGCGCAGCAGGGCGTGGATGCGGGCCAGCAGCTCGCGGAGGCTGAACGGCTTGGTGACGTAGTCGTCCGCGCCAAGCTCCAACCCGACGACCTTGTCCACCTCCGCGCTCTTGGCGGTCAGCATCAGGATGGGCACGCCCGACTCGGCCCTGATGATGCGGCAGACCTCGGTGCCGCTCAGCTCGGGCAGCATCAGGTCGAGCAGGATCAGGTCCGGGTGGAGACGCCGGAAGGCCTCCACGGCCTCCCGCCCGTCCGCCGCCTGGACCACGGTGAAGCCCTCCGTCTCCAGGCTTTCGGCCAGCGTCTCGCGCAGTGTCCGCTCGTCATCGACGACCAGGATCGTTCGAGCCATCCAGCCTCCCTCCTACGGCGTGGTAGCCGCCTGAGCCTCGAGCCTCTCGATCGCGCGATCGATCCGGGCGAGCGTCCGCTCGTAGCCAAGGGCCACCATCGTGTCGAAGAGCGGCGGCGTGGCCGTCCGGCCGGTGATGGCGACTCGGATGGCCATGAACAGGTCGCCGGCCTTCCAGCCGCGATCTTCGAGGAGGCGCCGCAGCGGGGGCTCGATCTCGTCCGCCTCCCAGCTGACCTGGCCGACGTCGGCGATCGTCCGGCGGGCGGCGGCTAGGGCGGTCGCGATGGTGGCCGCGTCCCAGCGCTTCGGGATCAACAGGGCGGGGTCCGGCTCGAGGTCCTTCACGAACAGGAAGCCGATCACGTCTCCGACCGCGGCGAGGGTCGGCAGGCGCTCCTGGAGCACCGGCAGCAGAGCCCGCAGCTCGCCGTCGGAGGGCAGCCAGTCGATGCGCCCGGCGGCCAGCTCGGCCTCCAGGAAGGGCCGCAGCCGGTCCATCAGATCGTCCGGCGAGAGGCGGCGGATCCACTGGCCGTTCAGCCATTCGAGCCGCTCGCGATCGAAAACCGCGCCGGCCCTGTTGACGGTCGCGAGGTCGAACCGCTCGATCAGCTCGGCCAGTGAAAGGACCTCCTCCTCCGTTCCGGTCGACCAGCCGAGCAGGGCCAGGTAGTTGACGAAGGCCTCTGGAATGAAGCCCTCGGCCCGATAGTCGGCCACTGCGGTCCGGCTCTTGCGCTTGCTCATCTTGGTCCGGTCGGGATTCAGGATGAGCGGCAGGTGGCCGAACTGGGGGACCGGCGACCCGAGCGCCTCGAACAGCAGGATGTGCTTGGGCGTGTTGGAGAGGTGGTCCTCGCCGCGGATGACGTGGCTGATCGCCATCGCCGCGTCGTCCACCGCCACCGTGAAGTGGTACAGCGGCGTCGCGTCCGCGCGCAGGATCACCAGGTCGCCGCCAAGGGCGTTGGTGTCGATCTCGACGCGGCCGCGGACGATGTCGTCGAAGGCGATCGTGCGATCGGGCGGGACCCGGAAGCGGAGGACGGGCCGGCGGCCCTCCGCCTCGAATGCGGCCCGCTCGGCGGGCGTCAGGTAAGCGCAGCGGCCGTTGTAGCGAGCCGCCAGGTGGTTCGCCTCCTGGCGCTTGCGCTCGGCGTCGAGCTCCGCGGCCGAGCAGTAGCAGTGGTAGGCCTTGTCTTCGGCCAGCAGTCGATCGGCCGCCTCCGTATAGCGGGCCAGACGCTGCATCTGGCGGTAAGGGCCGTAGGAACCGCGCTCCGGCTCATCCCCCACTCCGGGCCCCTCGTCCCACGTCATGCCGAGCCAGTGCAGGCCGTCGATGATGTCGCGCTCGAACGCGACGGTGGACCGGGCCTGGTCCGTGTCCTCCAGGCGGAGGATGAACGTGCCGCCGTTGTGGCGCGCGAACAGGAAGTTGAAGAGGGCAGTCCGGGCCGTGCCCAGGTGGAGCGGCCCGGTGGGGCTCGGTGCGATGCGGACGCGGACGTCGGTCATGTCCTAAGTGTACGGGCGGCGGCCGGCGGCGGCCGCCTTCGGGACCGGCACCGCGACCCTGCCGGCCGGCGGGCGCCGGCGGGCGCTCGCCCCTTCAGAGCAGCTCGCCCACCGGCGCCAGCTCGAATCTGGCGACCGTCTCCCCAACGATCTCGCCCCTCGGATCGAGGGCCAGCGGCCGATGGTAGCGGCCCAGGGCTCGCAGGGCGGCCGCATCGAGCACACCGAGCTGCTTGAGCGTCTCCACCGAGGCGGCTGTGTAGGCCCGCTTGACTCCGCTGCCGTCCTCGATCTTCAGAGCCACGCCGGCCGCCCTGGCTCCGCCGGGCCCCGGCAGGATAGCGAAGCCGCGCAGCCCTTCGGCCCCGCCCTTGCTCAGGACGCGGCCCGGCACGGCCTTCATGACCGAGGTATCGAGCCGGTCGCGGCTGCCGGCCACCATCTCCGGGTTGGCCAGCATGGCATCGCGAATCCTGGTCAGGGCATCGGCCAGGCCGGCGCGCGAGTCGGAACCGGGGATTGCGGCCGGGTCGGCCAGGAGCGCAAACGCCCGAGCCACCTCGTACAGCGGGAAGGCGTAGGTGGGCACGCCGCAGGAGTCGACCGAGGTGACGAGCATCTCCGGCGTCGTGGCGAAGGCGCGCGCGACGGTCGCGGCGTAGAGGCGCTGGACGGGATGGTCGGGTCGCCAGTACTCGGCCGTCGGCCAGCCGTTGATCCTGCACAGGAGCAGGAGCGAAGCGTGCTGGCCCGAGCACATGTGTCGAATCGGCCCGGGCTTCTCGCCATCCCGGGCCAGTCGAGCCGCGGTCAGGGCATCGAGGGGAGCCCCCTCGGACCCACAGGCGAGCAACTGCTGTGTCAATCCGGCCCGACGGAAGACGCCCTGGAGCGTCCTGACGTGCAGGTCTTCGCCCGAATGCGAGCCGGCCATCATCGCGAGCTCGGCCGGCGTGAGGTCCAGCTCCTCGACACCTCCGGCCTCGACCAGTGCCACCAGCCCGAACGGTTTCACGGCCGAGCGCAAGTTGACCACGGTCTCGGGATCGCCCAGGACGCGGCGCACGGTCCCGGCGGCGGTCACCTCGACGACGGACCCACGGTGACGGCTCTCGACGACGCCGCCGCGAACCTGGCGGACCAGGACGGGCGGCGTCCGGGGCGACTCCTGCGGGCGGGCGACCTGCTTGCCGCGGACGTGGACCGTCCGAGTCCGCGTGACTCTTGGCGAGGCCGGCTTTGGGGCCGCGTCCGCCGCCGCCGGCCGGGATGGCCCCGTGTCAGCCTTGGACGCGGCCGGCTTCGCCGGCACAGAGGGCGCCCGCCCACGATTCGGGTCGGCACCCGGCCGCGACGGCGACATCTACCCTCCAAAGTCCAGGCCGGGGCCGCGCGTCAGCTATGCGGCCCAGAGCGCCGGCCCCGACGGGCCGGCGGTTCGAGCATACTCCGGCTTTGGCCGAGAGGGGCAGGGCCCCGAGACTTACGTGTCGTGCCGTGAGGGACCGCCTGGGTGGCGCTCCCGCCGGCGCGGGGATTCTCGGTCCGGACCGTCCGTGGGCAGGACGCGGTCTCGGTCGGGAGATCCGGCGGCGGCGACGCCGCGGCTCCGCCGGCTGCCCGCGCGGCGCGCCGAGAAGCCCAACCTCGCCGCAGCCGCCTCATTCCACCCGGCGTGAGCAGGGCCACGACCAGCAGGGCCATTACACCGAGGAGGATGAGCTGCTCGGCACAGAGCGCGCCGAGAACCCGTGCGTCCCGCCACGTGAAGGCGGCCATGAACCTGGCCGCGGCCCAGAGAGCGAGTATGGCGACGAAGCCTCGACCGCCGACCAGCACGTGCCACTCGCGTCGGGGCGACCAGCCCGGTCGAATCACTCTCCGCCAGCGCCGGAAACGAAGCCGCAGCAGTAGCGGCAGGACGACGACGATGGCTGCCGCAAGGAGGACCAGCACGCCCTCCAGAGCCTGCGACGGGAGCGCCGCGTAGCCCGGGTTGGCGCTTCCCCACGGCCCGGGCCCGGCGTAGCTCGTAGCCCAGGATGCCTCGGAGTAGGCTCCCTGGCCCGTTCCGCCGAGCGCCATCGCCAGCTTCCCAAGTCCGAGCCCCAACAAGACCGGGACGCCTGCCAGGCCCAGCCATCGGTCTATCGGGGCCGCCAGGAGCCTCCCGACAGCGAGCCCGGAGAGGGCACCGAACAGTACGGCCAGCGTGAGGGCAAGCCCGCCCTGGCCCGGATCGGTGAGAGCTGACGGATTGGCCCCGTAGTAGTCCAGGTGGATCAGGCCGTAGTCCAGTCGCCCACCGATGACCGCGCCCGGCACGACCCCGAACGCGACCAGGATGAGGTCGTCGCGCCGCAACCGCACGCGGGAGTCGCGGGCGCCCGACCCGGCCGCATCCAACGACCCTTGAGCCCGGCCTCCCAGGAGCGCGATCAGCACGAGCACGAGGAAGATGACCCCGCCCAGGGCCAGCGTCTCGAGACGAACGGTCAGCCCGAATGGCGCGACCGTCGGATCGAAATCGAAGCGGGTCACATCGAGCACGGTCCGCAGTTTACCGGTCGCGCGACCTCCCGATCTCGCGGCGCGGAGCGGCTCCGGCCAGAGGGCGCCTGCGGGACCTGGTCAGAACAGCGGGGATGAGGCCGTGGCCGCAGCTTCCCTACGAGAGAGGAATCTTCGGCAAGACGTGGGCCGAGACGTCCGCGTCGCTTGCCGGAGTCGGGACATCCCTGAAGAGGGACCAGTCTTCGACGTGCTCGACGGACCCCTGCGGTTCGATCCGCGCGGTGGGGCCAAGCGTCTCGATCTCCAGCATACCCGCCTCGGTATACGTCTCCAGCGAGCAGCCGAGGTCGGGATAGGCGGCGCCTGGCACGTATGCCACTCGCTTGACGAACAGATGACCGTTCCTTGCATAACCGATCCAGCCCGCGGGGGCCATCAGGCCAACCTTCTGCGGGCCTGCCTGGGTGGGGTCCTCGCGGAGCTGGATGAAGGATCTCCCAATGCGCCACCGCGGATCGCTCAAGTCGGTGTACGCCCAGTAGGTCAAGGTATTGGTGGGCAGCAGGTTCTCGTCGTGCGTGCCGCGCGGAGGCAGCGGCAGGATCGACGTTCCCCCGGGCGCCATCACGCTGATCGCCCATGGAGCCAGCTCCACCATCCACATGTTCAGATTCCGCAGCCGGTGCGTAACCCGAACGCTGGCCGAGTCCGGGGCGAGGCGAATGTCTATCTCCTTCTGGATCCCCGTCGTCTTCTCGACCGGCTGGAGCAGGCGCACGAATGGGCCGTGGTCCTCGAGGGCGATCGCCGAGTTGTCCGGAGACGTGGTGCGGGGGGAAACCTCGGGTGCGTGCCACAAGCGATGGCCGCCGTAGATGCGCCATTCATCGCCCCCGGTTCGCCCGATCTGGTCGGCGTATTCCTTGAACTCATTCTCGTCGTCGACGAATCCGCAGCGGATGATGCGCGGTCCGACGTCGGTCGTTACGACCAGATCTATCAGGTCGTTGGACAGGCGATATGAGTTCTCCCAGCCGCAGTAGTTGACCTTCTCGATGTGCGCTGGGGCATTCAAGGAAGCATCGACGCCTTCCATGAGTCCTCCATTCCCTGTTCGCTCATCAGGGTGGCGTGCCGACTCGAGGTGGCAGTTCGCTCCGCGCCGACGGTCTACGCGGGCGCCCTCAGGATAGGTGAACAGGAGCCGGATTGCCCGACCCGGCTGTGACATCGCCCGCGACACGACCCTCAGGTTCGGCGACTTGCCCCCCTGAATCCCGGCACCATGCCGCGAGTGTCATCCAGCCGACATGCGTAGTGTCGGCTGGATGCTCCGCGACCGCCCCTCTTCGTGGCTTGATTCGATCATCGACGACGGACCGGTCAAGAGCCGGTGTGGTGTCGAGTCGAACGGGGGGTGGTCGCCCGATGTGCGGTGTGAGCCGCCCCGAGGGGGGTCGGACGGGCGATGGCGCCGGCCCCGGGATCCCGGGGGCCGGGACCGGCGCTCGACCTGACCGCTAGCCAAGGAAAGCCCCGGCCGGACGGGACCGCCGGGGCTTTCCCGACTCAGGCGAGGGGCAGAAAGGCCGTGGCTGCCTGGCAGGACCGGCCTCAGCCTCTCACCGCCCCCAACGTGTCGACCAGGCTCCGAACTGCACCGGCCGAGACGTGCAACGCCTCGAGCTCGGCCTCGGTCAGAGATACCTCGATGATCCGCTCCACGCCTGAGGCGCCCAGGATGATCGGCACACCCATGACCAGGCCGTCGATCTTGTACTCGCCGCGCAGAAGCACCGCACATGCGAGGACCCGCTTCCGGTCGTTCAGGATGGAATCGACCATGTGCAGCACGGACGAAGCGGGCGCGTAGAAGGCGCTTCCGGCCTTGAGGAGAGCCACGACCTCCGCACCGCCCTCGCGGGTCCGCTGCACCAGGGCCGCGATGCGATCCGGCTTCATCAGCTCGGGCAGCGGTATTCCTCCGACCGTGGAGTACCGCGGCACCGGGACCATGGAGTCGCCGTGGCCGCCCAGCACGAAGGCCGATACGTCCGATGCGGAAACGCCCAGATCCTGGGCGATGAACGACCGGAAGCGGGCGCTGTCCAGGACGCCGGCCATGCCGATGACTCGCTCGCGCGGGAAGCCGCTGGCTTCCAGGGCGACGTGGACCATCGCGTCGAGCGGGTTGGTTACGATGACCAGGATCGCGTCCGGAGAGTACTGGATCGCCTTCCGGACGACGTCCCGGACGATGACCGCGTTCTTCAGAAGCAGGTCGTCACGAGTCTGGCCCGGCTGGCGTGCCATCCCGGCCGTCACGACGATGACGTCCGACTCGGTCGTGTCGGCGTAATCATTGGTGCCGTAGATCATCTGGTCGTGGTGCTGGAGCGGCGCGGCCTCGACCAGATCGAGAGCCTTGCCCTGCGGCAGCCCCTCGACGACGTCGACAAGGTAGACGTCGGCTACGCCCGCCTCGGCGATCCGCTGGGCCGCGGTGGCGCCGACGTTGCCGGCACCAATGACCGTGACCTTGCGTCGACAGACTGGCATTGGAACCTCTCTCTTGCGGGACGCCGGCGGAGGGAGCCGGCGCGATTCGATCGCGGTACGGGCCGGCGCTGGCATCTCGCCGGCCGACAGCGCGGATCGTACCCGGAACTGCGGCCGGCGGCGAAATACCCCTGCCCAAGCCGGCAGGTGCTACGCCAGGCGCGACACCGAGCCCGAAAGCGTCCCGGCGGCCGGGGTCGGGTCCGCCGCCGAGGTCACGGATCCACTCCAGCCGCGGCGCAGACAAACGGCCGCTGCGATCCCGATAAGTAGCATCCCGTGCCGGCCCATGTCCAGCTCGGTCAGCGGCGAGATGCCGATGAAGAAGGCCACTGGCTCCCGGAGTGACGCCGGGCGCAACGGTCGTCTGGCAGCGCCGACCGGGCTAGGGCCCGGTGTGGCGCTGGCTACCACGCGCCCGTAGCCGCCGACAGCACCCTTTGCGCGGTCAGCTTTCGCCGATTCGGTAGCCCAGGCCGTAAACCGTTTCAATGGCCGAATCCGGGATGGCGGCCGCGAGCTTGGCCCGCAGATTCCGGACCGTGACCTGCAGAAGGTGGGTCTCGTCCTGGTAGCCCGAGCCCCACACGGCCTCGAGTAATTCACGATGACCGACTACGCGGTCCGGGTGTTCAGCCAGGTGCTGCAGCAGCCGGAACTCCGTGGGCGTCAGGTGGATTTCCATACCTGAGACCTGGACCCGGTGGCGGACCGGGTCGAGAACCAGCCGTCCGCGCCGGATCGACGTCCCGCTCATGTCGTCCCCGGGATGGGCTCGGCGAAGCGCTGCCTCGATCCGCGCCATGAGCTCGGGGAAGCTCAGGGGCTTGGTGATGTAGTCGTCCGCCCCGAGGCTCAGGCCGTGGACCCTCTCGGCCTCGGTCGCCCGGGCGGTAACGAGCAGGACCGGAACATGGCTGGCTGCCCGGATCCGCTCCAGGACCTGCCAGCCGTCCCTGCCGGGCAGCCCGATGTCGAGGAGAACGATGTCCGGCTCCTCCGCCTCGAAGATGGCCAGCGCCTGTGGACAGTCGCCGGCCATCTTCGCCTCCCAACCGTGGCGCTCGATCCAGAGACGCAGGAGGCTCGCGAACTCCCGCTCGTCCTCGACGACGAGGACACGCCGTCCGCCGGCCGGACGACCCTCCAGCTCCGCCGAGGTCATGCTGTTCCTCGCTCAACAGGCGGGGACTCACTCGACCGACCGGCAACGGAGCCGGCAGCCGCCGAACGTCCCGCTGCGGCGCGATCATTGCCTCCCCTCGTCCAGTCCTCAACGGCGAGCGGCAGGTTGAGTGAGACGCACGTGCCACCGGGCCTCTCTTCGAGCCTGATCCGGCCACCGTGCGCCTCCACGAGCCGCTTGCTCAGGTACAGTCCGAGCCCGATACCGGGCGTCCCCGACGACCTGGCATCGCGGCCGCGATAGAAGCGGTCGAAGACTCCCTCGCGCTCCTCCGCGACGATCTCCGGCCCGTCGTTGTCGACGGTGACGACCGCCTGATCGTTCTCTCGCCGGACTCGGATCGTCACCATCGACCCTGCCGTGCCGTACTTGCGCGCGTTGTCGAGGAGATTGGCCACGACCTGTCCGATGCGGATCGGATCGGCATACACGGGCGGCAGATCGGGCGGCACGGAGAGGCTGACTGCGAGCGAGCCGGGCATCTCGGCGACCTCATCGATGATCGACTTGAGTAGCGGCCCGAGCGAGATCCGGCGAGGGTCCACGGCGAGGCGATCGCTCTCCAGCGTTGCGACGTCAAGGAGCTGGTCGACGAGCCCGCCCATCCGGTTCGCCGTGCCATCGATCCGTTCGATGAAGCCGCGCCTGGCCGTCTCGTCGAGGTCGAGATCGAGCAGGCTTTGCGAATACCCGCTGATGATTGCCAGCGGGGTGCGCAGTTCGTGCGAGACGGCGGCCACGAAACTCGACTTGAGCGCGTCGAGCGCCTGGCCGGCGCGCAGGTCGCGGAAGACGGCGATGGCGGCGACTTCGGCGACGGGTGTACGAACGTAGGTCGCCGATACGGGGATCCGGGCGTCCGCCGGCCCGATCGTCGTCTCGTCTAGAACGATGATCGGAGCTGCCCCGGTCAGGACCTGTCTGAACGGGCACTCCGGGCCGCCGCGGTTCGCGCGCGCGGGCAAAGCCGCGTCCCCGGATGCCGGCCCGTCTCCATCCTCGATAACATCCGGCGAGAAGCCGCCGACGCAGCCGAGATACTCCCCGCAGCTCAAGGGTCCCGACTCTCCGTCGGCACGACCGAGGAGCGATACTGCGGTCGCGTTGTGCCGCACCACCCGACAGTCGGAATCAACGGCGACGATCGCATCGCTGGCATTGTCGAGCACGGCGGCGAGGATCAACCGTTCCTCCTCGAGCGCGGACTCGAGCGACGCGAGCGACGCGAGCCTGGTAGCCCGGGCGAGGTCGCGCCCGAGTTCGTCTGTCTGCCTGGCGGGCGTTTCGCTCGTCGGGCGTCGAGCGGTAGCTACGAAACCCGGAAGCCCGACGCCTGGTTCCCATTCGAGGGCTTCGACGGCCACCCCGTCGCAGCCGTTCAGGCCGCACCAGGCCGCGGCCGCCTCGACGTCCTCGAACCTCACCGGGAACTCGCCGACGCGACCGTCGCACCCGCTCGATACCGCGAGGAGGTCCAGAGCAGAGTCGGGCGCCCCAGCGGCCCAGACCGCCGCGGCCGGCGCGTCGCGCAGTTCGCGCAACTCCGATAGGGCGTGGCCGGCCGCGGTGACCGCCAGTCTCTCGCGTCGTGGCCGCGGATACAGCCCGGACTGAGGCAAGGTCGATCCTCGGGTTCGTGCCCAAGAGAGTGGGCGCTCGTCGCCTCGAACCCCGGACGCGAACCGTATGCCCTCGATCGTGGACCGGTCGGGCTGGGACGTCAACGTCGGCCGGGCGAGCTCTCGACTACGAGCCGCTGGGCGGCACTACTGGTTCTCCGCTGGCACAGTCGCCCGCTCCGAGGCGTCGACGCCGCGGCCACCGGGCCACGGCCTGGCGCAGCCGGGCGCCTGACATTTCGAGAATGATTTGAGGATTCGCGGCTACCCACTGGACTAGAGTGCCAGGCGGGGTCGCGCCCGCAGGCTATGCGCCCGAGTAATCACGTCCGCGAACCCGTGTTGGAAAGGAGGAACGAGCGCTCAAGCCCTCGTCTGTGTGTTCCGCGGCCGGGTTGCACAGCCGCGAGTCGCGATCTATCGCCGAGGGCATCAACGCCGACGGCTCGAAACCAGTTCGACGTCAATCGGTACTCCTGGTAGTCCCCTCTCGCAGCCATATCGAGGGAGTCAGCCAATGTGGGAAAAGTTCTTAGCTGAAGTCTTCGGAACCGCGACGCTCGTCCTGTTGGGCGACGGCGTCGTGGCGGGAGTCCTGCTCGCAAAGACTAAGGTCAATGCCCTGTCGGGCGGCAACCCCGACGTCGCCGGATACCCTGCCGCCTCCGGCTGGATCGTCATAACCTGGGCATGGGGTTTGGCCGTGTTTTGCGGCGTGGTCGTGGCGGGGCCGCTCAGCGGTGCCCACCTCAATCCAGCCGTGACGCTCGGCCTTGCAGTGATGGAAGCCATGAAGCAAGGCAGCACCGGCATAACCTGGCAGGCCGTTCCGCCCTACATCGCCGGTGAGTTCGTCGGAGCCTTCATCGGGGCCTCCCTCGTGACCTTGCATTACTGGGACCACTTCAAGGCCACCGCGGACAAGGGCCTCAAGCTGGCCGTGTTCTGCACCGGCCCGAACATCCGCAACTACCCCCTGAACCTGATCTCGGAGATCATCGGCACTTTCGTGCTGGTCTTCGTGATCTTCTGCTTTGGCCAGTCGCATAGCCTGGCCCCGGCGACCGTGGGCGCGCTGCCGGTTGCCCTGCTCGTGGTGGTCATCGGCCTCTCCCTCGGAGGCACGACCGGATATGCGATCAACCCCGCCCGCGACCTCGGCCCGCGGATCATCCACGCCGTCCTGCCGGTCCCCGGCAAGGGCGGCTCCGACTGGGCGTACTCGTGGGTGCCGGTCATCGGCCCGCTCATCGGCGGCGCCCTCGCGGCGGTCGTCTACTACGCCGGGTTCACGAACTTCATTGTTCTCCAGATTCCAAAATAGTCGTCCCCCCGTCGTACCGCCGGCTCGAAACCAACGCGCCGGCGGGACGACGACATGGGGGCTGACGCCATCCAAGCGACGAAGAGGTTCGCTCAACAGGCTCACCAAGGCCCACCAGGGTCGGGCGAGCTACCTCGGAGAGCGCAGCGCGGGTCACCACGGCCCCGGCGCGACTCCTGGTATCTGCTCCCAAAGGCAGCCGCGAACAGGTACTGCCCGGCCGCCTGATCGGAACGTTTTCCTTATCGAAGCTAACGAGGTGAGGTCCGAATGGCCAAGTATGTCGGCGCCCTTGACCAGGGCACTACGAGCACGCGATTCATGATCTTCGACCACAGCGGTGGCGTGGTCGGGATCGATCAGAAGGAACACGAACAGATCTACCCCAAGCCTGGCTGGGTCGAGCACGACCCCGCAGAGATCTGGACGCGCTGCGTCGAGGTCATCCGCGGCGGGCTCAAGAAGGCGGGCATCACCGCCTCGGACCTCGCTGCGGTAGGCGTGACCAACCAGCGCGAGACGACCGTCGTCTGGGATCGCAAGACCGGCAAGGCCGTCTACAACGCGATCGTCTGGCAAGATACCAGGACCGACGTGATCATCAACGAGTTCGCCAAGGACGGCGGCCAGGACAGGCTGCGCGCCAAGGTTGGCCTGCCGCTTGCCACGTACTTCTCGGGCCCAAAGGTCAAGTGGATCCTCGACAACGTCGCCGGTGCTCGCGCGAAGGCCGAGGCGGGCGATCTGCTGTTCGGGAACATCGACACCTGGTGCATCTGGAATCTCACCGGCGGCCCCAGCGGCGGCGTCCACGTCACCGACGTGAGCAACGCCAGCCGGACGATGCTCATGAACCTGGCGACCCTCGACTGGGATCCCGACATCCTCAAGCTGATGGGCATCCCGCGCTCGATGCTGCCGGCCATCAAGGCCTCCAGCGCCGTGTACGGCAAGGCGGTCGGCGACCTGGCCGGAATTCCGGTCGCAGGCGACCTGGGCGACCAGCAGGCGGCCCTCTTCGGCCAGACGTGCTTCTCGGCCGGCGAAGCCAAGAACACCTATGGCACCGGCTGCTTCATGCTCCTCAACACCGGCACCAAGGCCGTTCCCTCCAAGAGCGGCCTGCTTACCACGCTGGGCTACAAGATCGGCGACCAGCCCGCGGTCTACGCACTCGAGGGCTCGATCGCGATCACCGGCGCCCTCGTCCAGTGGCTGCGTGACAACCTGGGCATGATCTCGTCGTCGGCCGAGATCGAGACACTCGCAAAGACCGTCGACGACAACGGCGGCGTGTACTTCGTGCCGGCCTTCTCCGGGCTGTTCGCTCCGTACTGGAAGAGCGACGCCCGTGGTGTGATCGCCGGCCTGACACGCTACGTGAACAAGGGCCACATCGCCCGGGCAGTGCTCGAGGCGACGGCCTGGCAGACCCGCGAGGTGCTCGACGCGATGAACGCCGACTCCGGCGTTCCGCTTACGGCCCTCAAGGTCGACGGTGGCATGGTCTTCAACGACCTGCTGATGCAGTTCCAGGCCGATGTCCTGGGCGTGCCGGTCATCCGGCCGAAGGTCGCAGAGACGACCGCCCTGGGCGCCGCCTACGCCGCCGGCCTTGCGGTCGGCTTCTGGGCGGCGGTCGAGGACCTGCGAGCGAACTGGCAGAAGGATCGCGAGTGGACGCCCAAGATGGACGCCAAGACTCGCGATAAGGACCTCAAGCTCTGGAAGAAGGCCGTGACCCGGACCTTCGACTGGGTCGAGTAGCAATAAACGACGGGCCCGATGGGCCGGCCTATGCCGGCCCATCGGCGTCAAGACGGCCAGAGAGAGATGTCCCAGGCAAGCAGCGCTCCCCATGTCGTCGTCGTCGGCGGAGGTGGGACCGGAGCTGCAGTCGCGCACGACCTCGTGCTACGCGGGATGTCCATCACGCTCGTCGAGCGTGGCGAGCTCACATCCGGCACGACAGGCCGTCATCACGGCCTCCTGCACAGCGGTGCCAGATATGCGGTGAAGGACCGCGAGTCGGCTGTCGAGTGCATCGAGGAGAACCGGATCCTTCGCCGCATCGCTCCAGGGTCGTTCGAGTTGAACGACGGGCTGTTCGTCGCGATCACCCCGGAGGACGAGGCGTGCGAGCCGCTGTTCTTCGAGTCCTGCCTCGCCTCAGGCGTCCCCGCCCGCAGGGTCACGCGCGAAGAAGCGCTTCGCATGGAGCCCAACCTCAACCCTGCTCTCCGCTGTGCGGTCCAGGTCCCGGACGGGACGATGGACGCGATGCGGCTACCACTCCGCTTCTTCGCCACTGCCAGGAGGAACGGGGCGACGATCAAGCCGTTCACGGAGGCCGTGGCCATGACGATCGTCCAGAACCCCGGCGGCCGTTGCGTCACGGGAGTCGCCGTGCAGGACCACATGAACGGCCGGCGCTACGAGATCGGCGCGGATATCGTCGTGAACGCGACCGGGCCCTGGGGCGAGAAGATAGCCCGCTTGGCCGGCGTCGACGTACCCATCCAGCCATCGCCTGGGATCCTCGTCGCCGTCCGCGGCCGCTACTGCAACATGGTGATCAACCGCCTCCACGAATCCGGCGATGGGGATATCGTCCTGCCCCAGCGCGAGCTCTCGGTCATCGGCACGAGCTCTTGGGTGACCGACGATCCGGACCATCTCGCGGTGCCGGCCAACCACGTGGAGGAGATGTTCCGTCAGGGATCGGCGATGATCCCGGCCATCCGATCGGCCCAGACGCGTGCAACATGGTCGGCCGCGCGACCTCTGATCGGTGAGCGGGGCGCCTCCACAGGACGCGAGCTGAGCCGGACGTTCAAATGCTTCGACCACGCGGCCGAAGACGGCGTCGAGGGCTTCGTGACGATCTCCGGCGGCAAGGCGACAACGCTCCGAGCGATGGCCGAGGCGACAGCGGACGTCATCTGCAGGAAGCTCGGCATCGAGAGCCCGTGTCGGACACGGGAGTATCCCCTGCTTGCCCACACGGACTACTACGCATGACCGACGTCATGGACCCCGGATTCGACACCCATTCCACTGAAGCCCCGGGCCGGCCGTTCCGTTTTCGCGTATTCCGCTACAAGCAGGGCGACCGGGCACCCCACTTCGAAGAGTTCTCCCTCCACGTCGCCGAGGATACGACCGTCCTCGACGCTCTCACGGCCATCCGCAACCGGCTCGACCCGACTCTCGTTCTCCGCCATTCGTGCTTCCACGCTTCGTGCGGAACGTGCGGCCTGCGAGTCAACGACAGGGAGGCGATGGCCTGCGTCACGAAGGTGGTGGACCTCAAGAGCCCCGTCATCAAGGTTGAACCGATTGCCAACCAGGCCCTCGTGGCCGATCTCGTGACGGACATGGTCGACTTCTACGCCAGGTTCAACGCGATCGGCCGAGCCTTCGTGCAGGCCGTCGCCGGGCCGCCGGATGCAGCCACACCGGAAGGCGTCGGCCACTACAGCCGCTTCGAGAACTGCATCGAATGCGGCCTCTGCCTGTCGGCCTGTCCTATCGTCGCCAGCGACCCGCGCTACCTGGGACCCGCCGCTCTCGCGGCAGCGTGGCGCGCCGTCGAGGAGCCACGCGGGCTCGATCCGAACGCAATACTGCAGCTCACCGACGATGAGCAGGGGAGCTGGCGGTGCCACGCCGCGTTCGAATGCTCGGAGGCGTGCCCGGCGAACGTCGATCCGGCCGGCGCGATCATGCTCCTGCGACAGCGACAGGTGGGCGAGCAGCTTCGGTCAATGCTTGGCGGGAGGCGCAGGTGAGCGAGCGTCTGGTCGAGCAGAGCCCGGCGGGACGGGAAGGGGTCGACTCGGCGGCGGTCCAAAGACGGACGGACGGCGCGAGTCCTCGCCGGCGGGGCGTAGCCAGTTGGGGAGATCCCAGAGGTCGCCGGCTCGGCGGGTGGGCCTTCGTGCTCCACAGAGTCACCGGGCTCGGAATCCTGATCTATCTCTTCCTACATTTGGCGGTGCTATCGCTGCTCGCCCGCGGGCCGTCGGCCTGGGACGACTTCGTCTCGATCGCCCTGAGCCCGTTCTTCCTGTTCTTCGATGTGGTCCTCATCTTCGGCTTGCTTGCGCACGGTCTGAATGGAATTCGCGTGACGCTCGTCGGCTTCGGCCTGGTGGTCGATCGACAGAAGGCGATGTTCGTGGCGCTCATGGTTCTCGGCGCGATCATCCTGATCGTCGCCGCCCTGCGCATCTTCGAGGTCGGCTAGAGGTACATGGCGATGCAAGAGCAGCCGGCAGGCGGTCCGAACCGAACGAGGTGGACCCCTTCGGGCGAGGAGCAGAAGCACACGTGGGGCTGGGTCCTGCAGGCAGTGACCGGCATGCTCGTTCTCCTCCTCGTGACACTCCACATGATCGCCAACCATTTCGTCGTCCAGCGCGGCCTCCGCGACTTCGCGGCCGTGGTCGCCTACCTATCGAACCCGCTGGTCGTCGTGCTCGAAGTTCTGTTCCTCGTGGTCGTAACCTGGCACGGCCTGCTCGGCCTGCGCGCCGTCCTGTTCGACTTCGGGTTCAGCCGGAGGGTCGAGTCCTGGATCACCCGCGTGCTGTGGGTGGTCGGTGTGGCAATCGTCTTCTATGGCCTGTGGCTGACCTGGGTCATTGCCTCGTACCACTGATGGTGCCTGGTCGGTGTGTCTTGGGGCTTGCGCCGTCACGGCCGATCTGATAGCCCTTGACAACGATGGACACGAGACTCGAAGGGCATCCTGGAGGACGGACAAGAGTGAGAATGGATGGCTCGTCGGGCAAGCTCGCGGAGTTCCTGGCTCGGCTCGCCGAGTCGCCATGCTGCGCCGCGATCACATCCGACGAACATCTCGAGCCGGCGCTCGGCAGTGCAGTCTCGATGCTCTTCATCCTGCGCGGCGATGGGCTCGAGCTGCAACCTCTTGTAAGACGCGTCCATGCCGCCGGCAAGCTCGTGGCGGTCCACGTCGACCTGGTGGACGGTTTGCGGCCGGATCGCACCGCGATCACCTGGCTGGCACAGGCCGGGGTCGATGCCGTCATCAGCTCGCACGGGCAGCTCATGCCCGCGATCCAGCGCGAGCGCATGGTGGCGATCCACCGTCTGCTGCTGGTCCGGCGCAGTCTTCTCGACTCCGGCCTGGCCGCGGTCAAGCGATCCGGTGCGAACATCATCGAAGTCCTCCCCGGGGTAATCCTGCCGGACGTGCGCCACCTGCTGCCGAAGATGGACGAGCCGCTTCTGGCCGGCGGCTTCATCCGCACCGAGGAGGAGGCCCGGGCCGCGCTAGCCGCCGGGGCGGTGGGCGTGACGACGAGCGCAGAGAGCCTGTGGGGTGCCCGCCTTGCCTGAGCGCTACACACTCCCGTACCTGCCGACCGTCTTCGTCGTCGGCTCCGGACGAGACCCGCTTGCCGGGGCGGGCGACCTCGAGTTCGGGATCCTTCTCCGAGACATCGACCTCATGACTCTCGTGACCGTGGCCGAAGCCGGACCAGAGCGCATCGCCGTGGACCTCGACGGCGTAGACGGCCTGGGGGCGGACGATGCCGCGGCGAGGTTCGTGGTCGAGAGGCTCGGAATCAGGATCGTCATGACTCGCCGGCCCGCACTCGCCGCGTTCGTCGCCGCGGTTGGCGGCCTGGGCCTGGTCCACGTCTTCGCCTTTGACTCGACGGGTCTGGGGCACGCCCTCGAGAGTCATCCAGCCCGGCCGCGCGTCGGCACCGTCATCTCACCGGGCCCGGTACTCTCGCACCTGACGGCGGCCGACCTGGAGCGCCTGCCCAGGCCAGTAGTCGCAGATGGCCTGATCGACGCACCCGATCGCGCCCGCCGGCTTCTCGCGGTCGCCGACAGCGTCGTCGTCGACCCGGAGTGCGCCCGAGGCCTCGCGGCAGGGATCGGGGAAACCCGCTGACAGACTCCGCCAGGGCCGTCCATGTACGATCTGGATCCGCCCAAGAGCGCGGGCGCCGGGCGCGCTGATTGGGACCGCATCGCGGGCTGGACACACTACCCATCTTGACAATTGTTGCCCAGGCGGCTACACCATGACTGGTCTATCTCCGGGACTACGATTCGGAAAAGTCCCGCCTCGGCTTTATGTCGAGGCGGGTTTTCGTTTTCCGGCGAGACAGACGGGACAGTCGCCTCGATGGTCCGGGAACTCAGGCTCGTCAGCCCCGATCGGCCAGGTACCTTCGATGCGCCGGCCCGACCCCAGAGCGCCCGGCGCGCCGGGACTCCTGCCCCACACAAAGGCGACACCTCCGCGAAATCGGCCTTGCTGGAGGCTCTCTCGCGAGAGGTTCGGACGACGCTCGCGCTCGTGAGCGGTTATAGCCAAACCCTGCTCCACATCGACCTCGACGACGAGGAGCGGGCGAGGTGCCTCACCCGAATCTCGAGCGCGACCGAGCACGTCGCCGAGCTCACGAACGAGATGCTTTCGCTCACGACCTCCCAGGACGATGGAAGGCCAGCCTGCCAGCCGGTCGCAATCAGCGGCCTGCTCAGCCAGCTCGGCCGCCAGTTCGCCGAGGAGCGGGATCCGCCGCGCTTGATCGCCCAGATCCCTGCGGAGTTGCCCCTCGTCAGCGCGGATCCTTTGTGGATCGTCAACGTGCTCCGGATTCTGATAGCCACGATCGGAAGGGGCTCGACCGAGGAACGGGCGGTGCAGATCGAGGCACGGACAATCGGCGAATGGGTTGTCGTCAGCGCGCAGAACGCCGACGAGCCCCTTGTGAAGGCGACGGCTTCTCCCGGCTCGCCGGCGACGCAGCGATGGCACGGAGTCAGGTCCACGCAGTGGATGGCCCTTTCCGGGGATCGCGCCGGCACCATGAGCCACCGTTTCGATGTGCAGGTCTCGGGCGAGGATTCGAGCGCGCGACCTGGCCTCGACTTCTGCCGTCAGCTCATCGAAGCCCATGGCGGCCGGATCTGGATCGAGTTCGCTTCGGGCGCTCGAGTCTCCTTCAGCCTGCCACGCTACCGGCCCGAGGCGACCACCCCTGTGGAGAGGCGCGAGCCAGGCGGCCTCGTTGGAGCGGTCAAGCTCTGACGGAGCCTGCTCGCCGCAGATCCCAGGCCGGCCCCGGGGTTACCGGGTCGCTTGCCGGTCAGGTCCACGCCAGAGAAGACCGCGTCGCCCAGTACCGCTCGGGCGGTTCGACATGCGCCTCTAGCTCTGACAGGTCACCTGCCGACAGCGTTGCGTCGACCGCCGCGAGGTTGCAGGTGAGCTGACCCGGCGTTACCGCGCCCGACAGCATCACGCCTGACCACGGCTGAGCGAGTGCCGCCGCTATCGCAACCGCATTTCGGGTCCGTCCGAGCCGGCAGGTGCTACGCCAGGCGCGACACCGAGCCCGCCGGCGGCCCGGCGCCTGCCGTCGGGCTCGCCGCCGAGGTCACGGATCGACTCCAGCCGTGGCGCAGACAAACGGCCGCTGCGCCACCGCAAGACACGAACATATTCAGATCTTGATCAACGTCAGCCTATTGTCGTGAAGTAGCCGGTCACATCGAAGATCACCTGGGCCGTGGGACCAAGAATAGGAGCGGCATAGGTGACACTGAGGGTGCCTCCGGCACCGAGAGCCACCGTGACCGCGTTGGCCCGGTCATCGCCGAGGGGGAAGTTGAGAGTCGAGCTGGTCGGGTTGTTCATCGAGTTGGGACCGACGTACAGGAAGCCCCCGCTGGTCTGCTGGGTCACGGTCAGGTTGCCGGTCACGGCGATGGCATCGGCGGCGACTCCACCATTCCCTGTGACCTGGAACGTCTGGGCCACATGGGAGCTGAAGATGCCCAGACCGCCGGTGTGATCGCGGGAGTCGAGGATGCGGGCCGGAGTGAGGGCGTGGT
>JBEKPL010000018.1:0-39095 GCA_049520815.1 Candidatus Limnocylindrales bacterium | reverse complement strand
CTCCGAGCGACTCGACGCGCTCCCGGGCTTCGTCGACTTCTACAATCGGACCCGCCCGCACACCGCGCTAGGTGGACTCTCACCGATCGACGTTGTCAACAACGTCCGTGGAGACCACACCTAGCGGCTTACCCTGGGGGCGCCGGCACGTCCTCGCGGTCCGGAGCCACACCTACTTGTTCAGCCACACCGAGCCGAGATTGTCCATCCCGCGGCCCGACCCGACGAGGCCAACGACGTAGCTTCGCGCGCCGGCGGTCGGCATGACGTCGATGAGAGGGACCGTCGGCATGTCCGCCGCGATCAGGTCCTGCGCCTTCTGCCAGCTGGACTTGGCCGTGCCCGTGTCGGCGGCCGACAGGGCCGCCGTCATGGCGGCGTTCAAATCGTCGTTCCTGTAGCCGAACTCTGGGGACGGCGCCGTGTTGATGTAGCGGAAGAGGCCGGTGCTGAGGAAATCGTCCGGCCCGCCCCAGCGGCACGTCCGGCCGGAGAGCCACATAGCGAGCCTGCCGCCCGCCTGGTCCGACTCGTAGTTGGGCGTGAGCGCCTCGGTCTTGACGTTGACCGTGAATCCGGCCACCTGGAGATCCTGGGCAATCGCCTGCGCCAGGCCTTTCGGGTCGGGCAGCGACACCATCGCCGCTCCGGACGGATACCACAGATCGAGAGTCAACTGGCTGCCCGAGAGGCCGGATTGGGCCACGTAGCTCCTGGCTCGGGTGATGTCGTACGAGGGCAGATACTCGCGCTTGTAGTACTGGGCAGTCGCGGGCATCCAGTTGTCGGCGACTGCTCCCTCACCGGCGTAGAAGGCGTTGATGTAGGACTGCTTCTCGACAGCCGCGGCGATCGCGAAGCGGACGTTCTTGTTCGCGAGCGGATTCGCCTGGCCGAACATCGGGTCCGTGAGGTTCATGTAGATCCCGGCGGTCGTGCATGACGAGCCCCCATGCAGGACTCGGAGCCCGGAGCTTCCTCGAACCGTGGCGGTCGCGGCGGGATCGAGAGACCCAACGAGATCGACTGCCCCGGTCTGAAGCGCCCCGAGCGCCGCGGTGGCGTCCGCGTACGGCCGGAAGACGATCCTGTCCAGGTAGGGCTGGGCCTTCGCGTTCCAGTACTTGCCGTTTTTGACCAGGGTTACCTGGTCGTTGGGCTTCCACTCGCTGAACATGAACGGCCCCGTGCCCACCATGGCCTTGCCCGCCCCACCCTTTCCGAGGGCGTAGGGGTTCTCGGTCAAGGTCGGGTTGTTGCCGTCGTTGGCCTCTATCGAGGTTGGGCTCAGGATGCCGAAGGCCGGACCGGTCTGACTAAGCAGGAAGTTGCTCTGCGGTTGTTGCAGCTTGAAGACGACCGTCGCACCGTCAGGCGCCTCCACCGACACCAGGTTCGAGGCATCGCCGAAGCCGCCAAAGGCGGCGGCATAGTAGGTCGCGTGGTCCTGCAGATCGCCTTTGGGAAAGGCCTTCCAGCGGTCGTAGTTGGACTTCACCGCTGCCGCGTTGAAGTCACTGCCGTCGTGGAACTTGACGCCGGTCCGGAGCTTGAAGGTGTAGGTCAGTCCGTTGGCGCTGACCGTGGGCAGGTCGGAGGCGAGCACGGGAACGACCTCGCTGATCGTGCCCGGCTTCACGCCGACCAGGCCCTCGACCACCTGGTTGGCCACGAACATGGAGCTCTCGTCGCTGACGAGCGCCGGGTCCGCATAGACCATGTCGCCAGTGATCGCGACCGAGAGGGTGCCGCCGGACTTGGGGACTGACTCCGGAGGTGGCGTGTGCGAGCCGCTCCCGCACGCCGCGGCCGCAAGGGCGGCAACGGCCAGCAACGAGGCCAGATGCTTCATCCCCAATCCCTTCATCCTCTATGCGCTCTCCCGGTGCACACGACAAGCTGGGCAGCGACATCCGGGTCCCTCGTCAGTTCGGTCCAATTCTGCGGCAACCCGCGGAACGGATCTTGGCAAGCTCCGTCACCCTATATCAAGTGAGGGCAATGCTGCAGCCCCGAATGACGGCGGGCCCTTAATCCGCGTCGACGGCGGTCTCGATGACAGACTGCGTGGCGGCCGTCTCCTGGGCGGCCTGAGCGGTCACTTGCTCGGCGAAATGGCAGGCGGACATCTGACCGCCGCCGGTGTCAAGCAGAGGCGGGTCGACGGTCGAGCAGATCTCGGGGTTACCGAGCCGTTCGCGCAGCCAGCAGCGGGTGTGGAAGCGACAGCCGGAGGGCGGGTTCGCTGGCGACGGGACGTCCCCCCGCAGGACCAGCCGCTTCTTTCGCACCCTCGGGTCCGGCACTGGGATGGCAGAAAGAAGCGCAATCGAGTACGGATGGCGCGGATGCTCGTACAGCGCATCGGTATCCGCGATCTCTACGAGCTTGCCGAGGTACATGACCGCGATCCTCTCGCAGAAGTACTGGACTACCGACAGGTTGTGGGCGATGAAGAAGTAGGTCAGATTGAACTCCGCTCGCAGGTCCGAAAGCAGGTTCAGGATCTGCGATTGGATGGAGACGTCCAGGGCCGACACCGGCTCGTCGCAGACGACGAACTCGGGACCGAGGGCAAGGGCGCGGGCGATGCCGATCCGTTGTCGCTGGCCGCCCGAGAACTCGTGCGGGTAGCGCCGCGAGTAGTCCCGGCGAAGGCCTACCGCTTCGAGGTAGTCGCCGACGCGCTGGTCGCGAATTGATCGCTTTCTCCAGCCGTTGGTCTTGTCGGCCTGCGCGAGCAGCCCCTCGCCGATGATGTCGCTGACCGGCATGCGGGGATTGAGGGAACCGTACGGGTCCTGGAAGATGAGCTGCATGCGCCGGCGCATCTTCTTGAGGGAGTCGCCGCGCAGGGCCAGGACGTCCTGGCCATCCATCGAAACGAATCCGCCTGTCGCCTTCTCGAGACGGAGAATCGTCCGTCCGAAGGTGGTCTTGCCACAACCCGACTCGCCGACGAGGCCGAGCGTCTGGCCGCGATTGATGGTCAAGCTGACGTCGTCGACAGCGTAGACACTGCCGATCCTGCGTCGGAGGATGCCGCCGTAGATCGGGTAGTAGGTCTTGAGGTTGCGGACTTCGAGCAATGGCTCGCCCTTGGCCGCGGCCGCGGACGCGGACGCGGCCGGAGACTCGGCTCGGGTTGTCCGGCCGTCAGCGGCGGTGGGTTGAGTCGTCTGCTCCACGTGCTGCGCCTCAGCCGACCGCGCCGCTGACCGTGTCCACGGCGGCCTGCGCGAATTGGACTCGCCGGGCCGCGCCCTCCGCGGTCTGCAGGAAGCAGCGCGAGTGGCTCTTGCGGCCGGGCACGGCGACTAGATCCGGCTCGCTCTGCCGGCAGCGATCCCAGGCGTAGGGGCAGCGCGGTTCGAACTTGCACCCAGGCGGCATCCGGAACGGGTTGGGCACGACGCCCTTGATGACGTCCAGCTCGCGGCCGCGTTTGTGGAGCGCCGGGATCGAGTTGAGCAGACCCTGCGTATAGGGATGCGTCGGACCGAGGAGAACGTCCTCGACCGAGCCAGTCTCGACGACCCGGCCGGCGTACATCACGGCTACGTTCTGCACGGTCTCGGCAACGACGGCCAGGTCATGAGTGATGAGCAGCAGGGCCGTCCCCGTCTTGGCCTGGATGTCCTTGATGAGCTCCAGGATCTGAGCCTGGATAGTGACGTCGAGGGCGGTGGTCGGCTCGTCCGCGATCAGCAGCTTCGGGTTGCACGACAGCGCCATGGCGATCATCGCCCGCTGGCGCATGCCGCCGGACAACTCGTGCGGGTACTGCTTCACCCGCCGTTGCGGGTCCGAAACGCCCACCAGCCTGAGCGACTCGATGGCTACCTCCAGAGCTTCTTCCTTGCTGACGTCGTTGTGCTGGAGGATCGCCTCGGTGATCTGGTCGCCGATGGTGAAGACGGGGTTGAGGCTCGTCATCGGCTCCTGGAAGATCATGGCGATGTCCTTGCCTCGGACGGCGCGGATTTCATCGCCGTCCAGGGTCAGCAGATCACGGCCGTCGAACCAGATCTCGCCGCCCGCGAACTCGCCGGGCGGAGTGTCGATCAGGCGCATGACCGACAGGGCGGTTACGCTCTTGCCGCAGCCAGATTCGCCAACCAGGCCGACCGTACCGCCCAGCGGGATCTCCAGATCGACGCCATCCACGGCCTTGACCACGCCGTCCATGACGTGGAAGTAGGTCTGCAGGCCCCGAATCGAGAGTAGCGGTCGTTCCGCCTCCTCTTGTCGTTCGGCTTCTTGTTCCATTTCGGTGGAGGCGACCTTCGGGCCTCTCCTCCGCTTGCGCCACCAGGCGTCGAGGTCGCCGCCCAGCCTGATCGCGCTGAAGACCGTCAGCAGCACGCCGCCGAGGGCAGCGACCAGGTAGGCCAGGCCGGGCGCGAGGATGAGCGTCCGGCCCTCGATCAGGTGGGGCCCGTTCAGCTCCGCGTGGCGAAAGGCGAGGACACCGACGATTGCCAGCCCGGCCAGGAGCGTGATCCCGGAGCGTACGGGTCGGGCGAGGTGCCGTCTGACGACCGCCACGACCAGGCCTGCGACCGCCAGACACGCCACGACCACGATCGCGGCGCCGGCGCCGCCGTAGCTGCCCGCCAACGGGACGGGCTGGGCATCCTCTCCGGTCGCCCCGGCCCACGGAAGGAATACGGCAGCAGCCGCCGTGAGGACGGCGACTACGAAGTAGAACTTGTCGCCTGACGACGCCCCCTCGTCTCGGATAGGCGGTGCAGGCTGCCCCGGCTGTGTCTGATTGCTCACTCGCGGCTCCTGGGATCGAGAGCGTCGCGCAGGCCGTCGCCCATGAAGTTGATGCCAAGCACGGTCAGCACGATGGCCAGCCCCGGGAAGAAGGCCCACCACCAGTTGCCGACGGTCAGGTAGTTCTGGGCGCTGGTCAGGATGTTGCCCCATGTCGGCTGGAAGTTGGGGTTGACGCCGTAGCCGAGGTAGCTGACGAAGGCCTCGCCGATGATGACCCCGGCCACCGACAGCGTGGTGGCGACGATGATGGGGCTCATGGCGTTGGGCAGGATGTGGCGGAAGATGATTCGGGCATCGCTCACCCCGACCGCGTGGGCCGCGTCGACGAAGGCCTCCGTGCGCAGGGTCAGGAAGAGGCTCCTCACCAGCCGGGCGATGCCCATCCAGCCCAGGAGGGCGAAGACCACCAGGATGACGCGCCAGTCGCCGCTGCCGAAGACCTTGGCGAAGAGGACGATCACGAAGAGCGTCGGCAGGCTCAGCAGCACGTCCACGAAGCGCATCAGGAGGTTGTCCACCAGGCCTCCGAAGTAGCCGGCGACGCCGCCCACGATGGCGCCGATGACGGCCGCGAAGACCGAGGCGCCCACGCCGATGAGCAGTGACAGGCGGGCGCCGTTGACCACCAGGGTCAGCACGTCAAGCTGCAGGCTACCGGTAGTCCCCAGGGGATGTCCCGGCGTCAGCGGCGGGCAGCCGTCGGAGGCCTTCAGCACGTCGGAGCCGGGGCAATACGCCACGGGGTAGGGAATAGCGAGCGGGTCGTACGGCAGCAGGAACGGGCCGACGATGGCCACGGCGCACATCGTCAGGAAGAGAGCTGCGCCGAACAGGGCCAGCCGGTGGCGCCGGAAGCGACGCCAGGCGAGCTGCCACTGGTTCAGCGAGACGAGCGCCACCTCAAAGTCGGCCCCCTCTGCTGGGCTGCCCAGTGTGATGTCGGGCTCGATCTCTTCGATGATGGGGCCGTGCGCCCCGGGCTTCGGTTTCATCCTCGTTCCCTAGTCGTACCGGACGCGCGGATCGACGACCCCATACAGGATGTCGGCCAGCAGATTGGCGAACACGACGATGGAGGCCGTGACCAGGAGGATGCCCATCAGAACGGTCGTGTCGGTGTGGCCTACCGATTGGATGAACTGGCGACCCATGCCCGGCCAGGAGAAGATGGTCTCGGTGACGATCGCCCCCGTGAACAGGAACGGGATCTCGAGGGCCATGTTGGTTACCACAGGCAGCATGGCGTTCCGCAGGGCGTGGCGGAAGACGACGCGCCTCTCGGGCAGCCCCTTGGCCCGAGCCGTCCTCACGTAGTCCTGGTTGAGCGCGTCCAGCATGCTGGAGCGGATGAAGCGCGAATCGTAGGCCACGCTCACCGCGACCAGCGTGAAGACGGGCAGAACCAGGTGCCGGGCCAGGTCGGTCAACGCATAGCCGGGATTCGAGGCGAAGAACTGCCAGTAGCTGTCCGTGCCGAAGATGGGCACGGTGCGAGCGTCCCACATGCCGCTGGCGGGGAACCATTTCAGCGGTGGCACGGCGAAGAAGGCTATCAACATCAGTCCCAGCCAGAACGTGGGCAGCGAGAAGCCGACGTAGTTGAAGATGGTGAAGGCTGAGTCGAAAGCGCTATACCGCCGCACGGCGGCGTACACCCCTGCGATGAAGGCCACGATGATCCAGATCACCCACGCCGTCCCGGTCAGGATCAGGGTGGGCGGGATCCTCTCCGCGATCACGTCCGCGACCGGCCGGCCATCGTTGATCGAGTAGCCCAGATCCCCATGGATCACGCCGTTGTCGCCACCCGGCAGGTCGATCTTGAGCCCCGCTACCTCCAGCGTGCCGTAGGGCAGAGCGTTGATGAGGAACGGCTGGTCGCCACAGGCGCCCAGCCACTTGCAGTACTGGATCGGCCACGGCTGATCCAGACCCCACTTGTGCTTGAAGGCCTCGATCTGCTCCTGCGTGACGCGCGGGTTCTGGGCGAACCTGCCGGCCGGATTGCCCCCGGCCAGGTACATGACGAAGAAGCAGGCGAACGAGATCCCAATCAGGACCGGGATGGCCTCGAGAGTCCGCCGGATGATGTACTTGAGCATCTACCCTGCTCAGTTAGCCAAGAGGGCGACGGGCCTTGGGGCCCGTCGCCCTCTGGATTGCGGTCTTGTTTCGTCTAGACCGGCGAGGTTACTTGACCCACCAGTCGACGATGTTCCACTCGCCCGCGAAGGTGGTCGGGTTGCCGGTGAAGTTCTGAATCTTGCTGTCGTGGAGCCAGACGTCCTGGCGAATGTACAGCGGCAGCTCGTACAGGTTCTTGTCCGGGTTCCCGTAGATGTCCTGGACGGTGAACATCGCCGCGCGAATCTTGTCGAAGTCGACGTTGCTCTTCACGATGTCGTAAGCCGCGTCGAGCTCCGGCAGGACGGTGCGGGTGATGTTCTGGCCGTTGTGCGGCGCCGCGTCCGGGATGCCGCTGGAGTGGTAGACGTTGTAGCCGCCGATCGGGTCGAGCGGCGACGAGTAGGCGAACTCGGCCACGTCAAAGTTGCCGTGGACCATGTTGCACTTGACGTTGGAGCCTTCGTCGTTCCAGGAGCCGAACAGGTTCGGCTGCGAGGGCACGGCGTTGACATTGGCCTTGATGCCGACGGCCTTGAGCTGCGACGCCACCAGGGCCAGCGTGTCCTGGCGAACCTGGCGGGTGGTCGTGCAGTACTCGAGCGACAGCGTCTTGCCGCCCTTGGCGTAGTAGCCGTCCGCACCCACCGTCCAACCGGCCGCTTCCAGCAGGGCCTTGGCCCCGGCCGGATCGGCCTTGATGCTGCCGCCGATGTCCTTGTAGTACCAGGTCAGCGGCGAGATGAAGTTGTTGCTGACCACGACGGTGCCGCCGAGCGGACCGGCAGCGATGGCCTCGCGGTCGGTGGCGAGCTTCAACGCCTTGATGATCGCAACGTAGTCGTCGCCGTACTTCTCCTTGATGGCCTTGTTGTTGTAGGCATGCAGCTCGTACACCAACGCCGGCTTGGCGAGAACCTGGTCGGCGGGGAGGTCCTTGAGCTTGGGCAGGTCGGAATCCTGCATGTTCTGTCCGACGTCGAACTCACCGGCCTTGAAGCCGAGGATCATCGAGTCGGCGTCGCCGTAGTACTTCCAGATCACGCTGTCGAGATACGGCGCATGGCCGCTGATGGTCGCGTTGTTCGGGTTCGGCTTGAGGGTGATCTGGGCGTCGGTCTTGACCTCGGTCGGGATGTACGGACCGCTGTACACGCCGGACGCAAGATTGCCCATCGGGTACAGGTCACTCGTGGCCTTCGCCACCGGGACAGTCTTGAGGTAGTGCGCCGGCAGCAACGGGGCGACCAGACCCAGGTAGCCCGAGTAGAGGGCCTTGTAGTGAATGACGCAGTCGGTACCGGTACCACCGTCGACGCCGGTGATGTCCTCCCAACCGGTGGTCCCGCCGACCAGGCCGGTCTGGGCCTTGTCCATCTGCCATTCCCAGGTGCCCTTCACGTCGTCGCACATGATCGGCTGGCCGTCTGACCACTTCATGCCGGGCTTCAGGCTGAACTTCACGTCCATGCCTGCGCCGACGAGTGCGACGCCGCCGTTGGCCTGAGTCGGGACGCCGGTCGTGAGGTCAGGGATGTACTTGAGGTCGGCGGTCACGATCCACAAGTTGTTGAACATGCTCTGAGCGGCCTCAACGTCCGTCAGCGCCTGGGCGTAGTAGACGTTGATGGTCTCGGGGAACTGCCACTCGGCAATGACGACGCTGCCACCGGTCTTGGTGGGGGTAGTGGGCTTGTATGTCGTGTTGGTGATGTCGACCCCAGCCGGCGTCGGCGAGACAACTGGGGTGGCAACAGGGGTTGGCGTCGCTGCCGTGGTTGGCCCGGCCGTCGGCGTGGCCGTCGAGCTGGAACAGGCGCTCGCCACGATTGCCGCGATGGCGAGGAGGCCGGTAAGCCGTGTACGCATGCAATGGTCCTCCCAGTGAGTTAGCTCCCCCGTTCGGTGGGGCGGCTGCGGCGACCGTCGAATCGGAACGTCAAAGCTCCACGAGTCCGTCTCGTCTGCTGTCTGGGCTCTGGGAATCGAACGAAATTGGGCGCATTCGGGCCGCCGTATTGATCGTTACTATGCGGATACCTCAGAAACGTGTCAAATGCCCGCAGCTTCGGTAGATCCACCTCCTTCGGTGCTCGGACGGCACGCCGGACGAGGCGGCTCCGGGCGACTGCACACAACTGGAGAGCGCCATCTGGCCGCCAGATATGGAGTAGATATCTGCCGTGCCCTGCAGCGGCACGGAACTGACCGCTCGCTGAAGCGAGGCGCAGCGATCATGAAAGCGAAGCCCGTCCGCCAGTCGCGGCGAGCCCGGGAGTGGAGCCGCGGAAGCCAGCTCCTGGTCCGTATTGCGGTCCTCCTGACTGATGCCTGGCGCCGCTATTCCGGGACCCGACCAGCCCTGCGAGTAAGCCGGCTGGACCCAATGCGACAATCCGCAGCGGTCCCTGCCCTCCCGGGAGCATGGCACCGCTTCGCGTGATGGGCCTAACTTACACCTAACTGCTGAGTCGCCATTTCCGCGTGCCCGCCGGTGCGCACCCAGGGCTCTTCGGCAGCCATCCACGCATTCGCCCGGCGGGGCGGCGCGGATCGATCAGTCCGGACCGGGTGTCCCCCTGCCGGCAGCGGACGCGGATTGGGCAAGGCGTTCGTCCGTCATGCTCGAGGACGGTAGGGTCCTCGTCGAGCAGACGACCGGTAGCGGGGCAGGGGCGCTGCTCCCGCCTGGCCATCGAGCATGAGGAGGCGGGCCCGGCCCTGCCCCGCGATTAGCCGACCCACCAGTCGCCGATGTTCCACTCACCGCCGCCGATTGCGGGGTTGCCGGTGAAATTGTGGAGGCCCGTGCCGACGAGCCAGACGTCCTTTCGGAAATAGAGTGGAAGCTCGTACGTGTTCCTGTCCGAGCCGTAGATGTCCTGGATCGCGGACATGGCATCCTGGACTCGGTTGAAGTCCGCGCTCGCCTTGACGGTGCCGTACGCCTCGTCGAGTGCGGGGGAGGCGATCCGAGTCACGTTCTCGCCGGTGTTCGGTGGGTTGTCTGGGATCTCGTCCGACCGGTACACGTAGTACTGGATGAGCGGGTCGACCGGAGGCCACTCGTAGGAGAACTCGGCCACGTCGAAGTTGCCGTGGCGAAGGTTGCACGGCGTGTCGGGCTTGCTGCCGCTCCAACGGCCGAACAGGTCCGTATCCGGCCCCGTGTTCACGTTGACCTTGATGCCGATCGCCTTGAGCTGCGAGGCTACGAGCTTGAGTGTGTCCATTCGCACCTGGCTCTTGTTGGTGCAGTAGGACAGCTCAAGGAGCTTGCCCCCTTTCGAAAGGTAGCCATCGGGGTTCTTGGTCCAACGGGCGTTGGCGAGAAGGGTGGAGGCCGAGGTTGGATCGGCGGTCGTCGAGCCCCCGAGATCCTTGTAATACCAGGTGAGCGGCGAGATGAAGTTGTTGCTTACCGTGACATTCCCGGCCAGTGGCCCGCTGGCGATGGCCTGACGGTCCGTCGCGAGCTTGATGGCCTGGATGACGATGGTGTAGTCAGCCCCGAACTTGTCCTTGAGGCTCTTGTTGTTGAAGGCCTGGAGCTCATAGGCCAGCGAGCCGTGGACGACCTGCTGGCTTGGGTCGATTCCCGCCAGCGCCGGGATATCGGCATTACTGAGGCCCTGGCCGACGTCGTACCCACCGGCCTTGAAGCCGGCGATCATCCTGGCGGCGTCGGGGTAGTACTTCCAAGTGACGGACCCAAGCCAGGGCACGTGGCCGCTGATGGTCTGCCACCTTGGGTTCGGGACCAGCGTGATCTGAGCGTGGGCTTTGGCAGCCGTCGGGATGTACGGGCCGCTGTACACGCCGGAGCTCGGATTGCTCAGCGGGTACAGCTTGGTCGGAGCGTCCTTGACCGGGACGGTGGCGATGTAGTGGGCGGGAAGGACCGGCGAGATCAGGCCGAGGTAGCCTTCGTACACCTTCGAGTAGTGGATCACGCACGTCGTGCCGGTTCCACCGTCGATGCCGGAGATGTCCTCCCAGCCGGCGGTTCCGCCGACGAGGCCGCCATTGGCCGGATCCACGTTCCACTTCCATGTCGCCCTGACGTCGTCGCAGTTGATCGGCTGGCCGTCGGACCACTGCATGTTGGGCTTCAGGAAGAAGACCACGTCCATACCCGCGCCCTTGAGCACGACGCCGCCGTTGTCGACGGTCGGAACGTTCGTCGCCAGGTCCGGGGCATAGCGCAGGTCGGGGGTGACTGCGAGCAAGCCGTTGAACATGCTGCTCGTGACCTCGAAGTCGGTCTCGACCTGCGCGAAGTACGGGACGAGAGTGTCCGGATACCGCCACTCGGCAACAACGACCTTGCCGTCAGTCGTGGCAGCGGGCGTGGCCTTGTACGTAGATCCGGTCAGCTGGACGCCCGCCGCAGTCGGCGAGGCGGCCGGCGTGGCCGCCGCCTGGGTCGGGGTGGCCGCCGCCCGGGTCGGGGTGGCCGAGGGCGTGCTCGTGGATGACGAACAGGCGCTTGCCACCAAGACCGCAACCGTGAATACGCCGCCTAGACGCTGACGCATCCGTGCGCCTCCCTAGTGAGTCCACCCAACCCTGTGCCAGGCGCCATTGGCCTCTCGCCCTCCGTCAAGCAGCCGGAAACCGACACCACTTGCATCCAGACCATGGCGGACTGTCGGGACGCTACTGGGCCGCACTATGCCGAGACACCGTTGGAGTGTCAAACCGGGGGCAGGTGCGCCGGACCTCAGTCGGGACAGGGCGTCTGGCTGCCGGTCATCGTTCGCCACCGCAGGTTGGGCTGGCGCGCGGCCGTCGTCTCGTCCAGTCGCCGGACCGGCGAGTCGTGAGGGGCCGAATGCAGCAACTCCGGATCGTCCCGGGCCTCGGCGACGATGTGCCGAAGCGCATCGACGAAGGCATCCAGAGTCTCGATCGTCTCGGTCTCGGTCGGTTCGATGAGGAGCGCCTCCTCGACGGTCAGCGGGAAGTAGATCGTCGGCGGATGGAAGCCGTAGTCGATGAGCCGCTTGGCCACGTCCAGCGTGCGAATCCCCGTCTCCGCCTTCAGGCTCGCGGACGACGCCACGAACTCGTGCATGCAGTGCCTTTCGAACGGCACGTCCAGAGTGCCGGCCAGGCGGGTCTTGAGGTAGTTGGCCGCCAGCACGGCGTCATCGGAGACCTCGCGAAGCCCTGGAGCACCGTGGGCGCGAATGTAGGCGTAGGCGCGAACCAGGACGCCGGTGTTCCCGACGAAGGCCCGCACCCGCCCGATGCTCTGCGGCCGCTCTCCGGGGCCCTCCAGGCGGAACCTGCCATCTGCCTCGCGAAGGACCCGGGGCGAGGGCAGGAACGGCATGAGCGCCTCCCCTACCCCAACCGGTCCCGCGCCGGGACCGCCGCCGCCGTGGGGGGTGGAGAACGTCTTGTGGACGTTGATGTGCATGACGTCGAAGCCGGCCTCGCCGGGCTTGAAGCGACCCATGATGGCGTTCAGGTTCGCCCCGTCCATGTATGCCAGCGCACCGGCCGCGTGAACGGCCTCGAGCAGCTCGCACAGGCGCGATTCGAAGAGGCCGAGGGTTGAGGGGTTGGTGATCATGACCGCGGCCGTGCGCGGCCCGAGGGCCGCTGTGAAGGCCGCGATGTCGACGCCGCCATCGGGAGCGGAGGGAATGGTGACCGTGCGGAAGCTCGCCATCGAGGCGGTCGCGGGATTGGTGCCGTGGGCGGAGTCCGGGACGAGGACCTCTGTCCGCTCGAGGTCGCCGCGGCTCCGGTGATAGGCCCGAACCATCAGGATGCCGGTGAGCTCGCCCTGGGCGCCGGCCGCCGGCTGAAGCGTCACCGCCTTCATGCCGCCGATCTCGGCGAGCGCGCCCTCCAGTTCCCAGAGCAGCTGCAGCGTACCCTGAGCCAGCTCATCGGGAACCAGCGGGTGGAGGGCGGCGAAGCCCGGGAGCCGGGCCGCCCACTCGTCGATCTTGGGGTTGTACTTCATGGTGCACGAGCCGAGCGGATAGAAGCCCGTGTCCACCGCATAGTTGAGCCCGGAGAGGTTGACGTAGTGCCGGGTGAGCTCCGGCTCCGAGACTTCGGGCAGCCTCGGCCCCTGGGCACGCAGCCGATCGGCAGGTATGCGCGCCAGGGCATCCTTGGGCGGATGGGGGATCTTGCCGCCGCCACGCCCGGGTCGGGACCGCTCGAAGATCGTGGGACCGAGGCGATCGCCGGCGGCGGTCATCGGGTCGCTCCCCCGGCGGGGTGACCGCCCGAGGCGGTCGGCCGGCCGCCAGCCAGACCCTCCGGGCCCAGCTGCCGTCCCCGCTCGATCTCCTCGCCCAGGGCCCGACCGAACAGCGCGATCTCGTCGGGCTTCGTGGTTTCCGTGGCGCAGACCAGCAGCGCATCGGCGAGGGTCGGATCGGCGGGCTCGACCTGGGCCAGTGGAAGGCCCGCCAGGACGCCACGGTCCAGGAGGCGGCGATGAACTGCGCCGGCGTTCGGGACCGTGACGGCGAACTCGTTGAGGTACGGGCCGGAATGGAGCCTCGGAGCCCCCGCTTCCGCCAGTGCCCGCTCCAGTTCCGCGGCCCGGACCGCCCCGAGAGCGGCCACGTCTCGCAGCCCGTGAGGTCCGATGGCAGCCAAGTAGATGGCCGCGGCCAGGGCGCACAGCGCCTGGTTGGTGCAGATGTTGCTGGACGCTTTCTCGCGGCGGATGTCCTGCTCCCGCGCGCGGAGGGTCATCACGAAGGCGCGCCTGCCGTCGACGTCGGAAGTCATGCCGACTAGCCGGCCCGCTATCTGCCGAACCAGGACCTCGCGGCAGGCCAGGATCCCCAGGTACGGCCCTCCGAATGCGAGTGGAATGCCGAGCGACTGCCCCTCTCCGGCGGCGATGTCGGCGCCGTACTCACCGGGCGGCGTGAGCACGGCCAGCGAGACCGGCTCCACCACCGACACGAATAGAGCGCCGGCGGCATGCGCCAGGCGGCCGATCTCGGCCATCGGCTCCAGGAGGCCGAGGAAGCTCGGGTTCGCTGCGACCACTCCGGCAACGGGGCGGTCGGCATCCGCCAGCATCCGCTCAAGAGCCGCGAGGTCGGTAGTTCCGGCGGCGGGGCCGTCGGCGAGGAGGGGGATCTCGTCGGCCACCAGCGATGCTCCGCCGAAGTAGGTGCGCACGGCCCCGCGGTAGTGCGGATGCACGCCGCGACCGATCAGGATCCGTTCGCGACGCGTCGCCCGGCAGGCCATCAGCGCGCCCTCGGCCGTGGCCGTCGCGCCGTCGTAGTGGGACGCCGAAACGACGTCGAGACCGGTCAGTTCGGCCAGGAGCGATTGGTACTCGTAGATCGTCTGGAGCGTGCCCTGGCTGATCTCGGGCTGGTAGGGCGTGTAGGCGGTGTAGAACTCGCCGCGGAGGAGCAGCTGGTCTACGACCGCCGGTACGAAGTGCCGGTACGCGCCGGCGCCCAGGAAGCTGATCAGGTCGACGCGGTTGCGATCGGCCAGCCGGCGCAGCCGGTCCGACAGCTCGGCCTCCGACTCGGGCTCCGGCAGATTCAGGCCCGACGCCCGCAGCGAAGGCGGGATATCGGCGAAGAGATCGTCGACGGAGGCGATCCCGATGGCGGCTAGCATCTGGGCGCGATCCTCGGGCGTGTGCGGTCCGTAGGCCATCGGCTCAACTCCCTTCCGGGCTCATCTGGCGGGGCGTCCGTGGCGCGCACCCGGATTCTCGGAACGACGTCACGCTTCTCGAGTCAGCTCTTCGTAGGTGGCCGGTCCCAGCAGCTTGCTCAGCTGACCGCTGTCGGAGATGCGAATGCGGATCATCCAGCCCGCTCCGAACGGCTCGCTGTTCAGCAACTCCGGACGACTGGCAAGCTCGGCGTTGGTCTCCACGACTTCGCCGCCGACCGGCGCGAACAGATCGCTCACCGCCTTGACCGACTCGATCACGCCGACGGCTGCGAACTGCTCGACCTTCCTGCCGACTTCCGGCAGCTCGACGAAGACGATGTCCCCGAGCTGTCCGGCCGCGTAGTCGGTGATCCCCACCGTGGCCAGGTCCCTCTCGACCCGGATCCACTCGTGCTCTTTCGTGTAGCGCAGATCCTGGGGCACGATCGCCATTGACTCCTCCTACGCCCGGTCGTCCGCCCTGTCGTCCCTGGCTCGGGCCGCAGGTCGAGTTGGTTTGAGCGCGCGATCCGCGAAGGCCGGCGAGGGGCCTAGGCCGGCCGCTTGTAGAAGGGTAGCGGCACGACCTCGGCCGGGACTCGCTGATCGCGGACGCCGACAGCCAGTATCGTACCGGGCTCGGCATCGGAGGGCGTGACGTAGGCCATCGCGATCGGTTCGCCGAGCGTGGGCGAGAGAGTCCCGCTCGTGACGACGCCGGTCCGACGATCGCCGGCAAAGACGTCGTAGCCCTGGCGGGCGATCCCCCGACCCCGGACCACCAGCCCGACGAGCTGCCTGCGCGGGCCGTCGGCCCTGGCCTTCGCCAGCGCCGCCCGGCCCACGAAGTCCCCGGCCTTCTCCAGATTGACCACGCGCCCGAGGCCCGCCTCGAAAGGCGTGGTATCCGGACCCAGCTCGTTGCCGTACAGCGGCATCCCCGCCTCGAGTCGGAGGGTGTCCCTCGCGCCGAGCCCCACCGGCACGACGCCCGCGGACTCGCCCGTCTCGATGAGGACGTCCCAGATCCGGCCGGCACCGGCCACATCCACGAAGATCTCGAACCCGTCCTCACCCGTGTACCCGGTCCGGGCCACCAGCGCCGCGACGCCCGCAACGTGACCCTCGGCGATCGAGTAGTAACGGAGTCCGTCCAGCGCCACGTCAGTCAGCGGCGCTAGGACCCCGGCGGCGCGCGGACCCTGTATCGCCACGAGCGCCGTGGCGAGGGAGCGATCGTCCAGCACCACGCTGAAGCCGGCAAGCCGTTCGGCCAGGGCATCGCTGACGGCGCCCGCGTTGGAGGCATTGGCCACAACCAGGTACCTCTCGTCGGTCAGCCGGTAGACGATCAGGTCGTCCAGGATCCCGCCGTCCGGGAAACAGATCATCGAGTACTGGGCGCGCCCGACCTTCAGGCTCGCCGGATCTGTCGTGAGGGCATAGCCGAGCGACGCTGCCGCCTCGGGACCTTCCACGAACAGCTCGCCCATGTGAGACAGGTCGAAGAGGCCGGCCCTCGCTCGCACGGCCCTGTGCTCCTCCAGGATGCCGCTGTACTGCACCGGCATGAGCCAGCCGCCGAACTCCACGATCCGCGCCCCGAGGGCCTGATGTCGATCGGCCAGGGGTGTGGCGAGCGGCGCGTCGTGAGCCTGGGCCATCGATATCGACCTCCGGTCGTGGTCATTGGCGCGCCGGCCACGAGTAGCGGTCGGGCGTGCTAACAGGACGCGCGGATCAGGTGGCTGCTTGTGGGAGACGGCTGGCCGCCAGCCCAACCAGGGAGCGTTCCGTCTCGAAGGATAGAAGCTCCGGCGCCTCTTCGAAGGCGATCCACCGGACTTCCTCGAACTCGCGGTCGTGTCGCTCGAGCCCGCCCCCTATGGCCTCCATGACGAAGTAGTGGACCGTCTTGTGGATTCGCGTGCCTCGCTGGACGAACGTGTACTTGATGGCGTCCAGGGGCGACAGAATACGAACGGTGAGACCGGTCTCCTCGCGGACCTCACGCAGGGCCGTCTCCTCGAGGCTCTCGCCCGGAATCGGAGTGCCCTTGGGTAGGGTCCAGGTCTGGCCGTCCTTCTCGCGCTTGCGACGGCACACAACTAGCTGCGGGATCGAGTCCTGGTAGCGGATCACGATGCCCCCGGCGGATGTCGCGGTGGCGCTGCTCAGCCTCGCCACGGGGCCGGAGCGAGGCTCGACCGCCGGTCGGCTTGTGGCCGCCCGACGCCGGCCCAACGAATCGTGACGGCGGCTCGAACCAGGCCGCTCCCGGACGCGCTACGGCGGGTCGGGGTCACGGGAGGCCAACCGGTCACCCGCAAGCCACCGTGAGAAGGGCGCAGGATCGCCCTGTTTGTGGCCGCGCGCTGGAACGTGAGGCTGGAGTGAAGCCCGAGCCGCCGTTCCCCCTCACGGCCGGCGGTACGGACGAAGCGGGCAGCGGGCCAGGACGCGCACCGTGCCGCGATGCTGTGCTGCATGGGGCCAATCGTACCCGGTCAGCCTACCTTTGCAAGCGCGCGCCGGACACACTCCAGTTGCTCTGGTGACAGAGTGCGACGCTCTTCAGTGATCTGTGCTTCGCGTCGCGCCGCGGCCAGATAGAGGTCCATCACGTCCGGAGCGAGACGGCGCACGGTCGCCAGATGAGCTTCCAGCGTGCCGCAATCGCCGCGCGTGATGGGACCGGTGAGGGACGCGGCCACGCCCATGTCACGGGCATTGGCGAGGGTCTGCTCGATGAGACGCCCGTAGACCGCCAGCGAGCCACGCTCGTCGAGACCTGCCGCTGCGCCGAGCTTCGAGATGGCGTCGAGCAGGGCAACGAGCCCGCCCGAGGCCAGAACCGCCGCGGCGTGGTACGCAGCCTTGGAGCCGCGCGGCAGGCGAACCGGCAACCCCCCGATCGCCTCGGCCAGGTCGGCCAGCAGGCCCATCAGGCGGTCGTCGCCTTCGAGGGCGATGGTAGAACCCTTGATAGCCTCGACCGATCGCTCGATGTCCGAAGTGAACGAGACCAGCGGGTGAAATGCCCCAATCTGGCTGCCCGCCGCAAGCGTCGACTGGAGCACCTCGGCGCCCAGGAGGCCGCTGGTGTGTACCAGCGCCTGGCCGCCATAGAGCCGCAGTGAGTCGATGACCGAGGGAATCGCGTCATCGGGAACGGCCAGGATCGCCAGCTCGACCTCGTCCAGGACGGCCGCGGGCTCCATGAATGCCCGAGCGCCCGGGACGAGGCTCCGAAACCGATCACGCCTGCCTGCATCGCGGCTGGCGACCGCAGTCACCGGCCAGCCGGCCCGGCTTATGGCCACGCCCAGGGCGGTTCCGACGGGTCCGGCACCCACTAACCCGACGGTCGTAGCCCCGGCCGCCCCGCGGCCGTGCGGATGTGGTTCCAGATGGGCGTGGATCTGCTCGCCGTGGCGGTGGCGCCGGCCACCCGAGCCGGGCGTGCCCGACCTCTCCTTCCCGGAGGCCGATTCGGGGTTTCCTGGACCGCGGCGTACATCGTCGCGCCATGGCTTCACGCGACTTCCCTCCCTTACCCCGACTGGCGGTATCCTTCTGCTGGATCTGCACCGTGGCGGCCGGTCGCAGCAAGATCGCGTCCAGGCGCGGCAGGACGGCGACCGCCAGCCTGAGTGTAGCGTGTCCCTGGCGGCAGAGGCGCACCCCCGCCGGGGTCTGACGATATCTCTCGCACCGTCCGACGGCCGCGCCGACGAGCACCCCAGCGAGCGCACCTCAAGGTGCGTGGGCGAGGAGCACAGGCGGCAACGGAGGCATCGGGCGTCGGACCGACCGAGGAGTTGTTCGCAGAAGGAGATGCCGCGTGGCTGCCAGCGATCCCTTCGGCGCCCGGGCCTCCCTCGGCGTCGGCCTACCGTCCTTCTACCGTCTTTCGGCCCTGTCGCGGAGCGGCACCAAACCCGCCCCGGACCTGGGCCGAATGCCGGTGACGGTCAAGATCCTGCTCGAGAACGTGCTGCGGCATGCAGGCGGCGGCATCGTCCGCGAGTCCGACGTTGCGACCCTGGCCGCCTGGCGCCCGGGCGCCGCCGCCACCGCTGAGGCGGAGATCCCCTTCATGCCGGCCCGGGTCATCCTCCAGGACTTCACCGGCGTCCCGGCCGTCGTGGATCTGGCCGCAATGCGCGACGCCATGGCCGACCTGGGCGGCGATCCGGCCCGAGTCAACCCGCTCGTGCCCGCCGACCTGGTCATCGACCACTCCGTCCAAGTGGATCGATACGGCACGGCCGACGCGTTCGCGTTCAACGTGGCCCGCGAGTACGAGCGCAACGGCGAGCGCTACAAGCTCCTGCGTTGGGCCCAGACCGCCTTCCGCGACCTGCGTGTAGTCCCGCCCGGAACGGGCATCGTCCACCAGGCAAACCTGGAGTACCTGGCGACGGTCGTCGCGACCCAGATGGATACCGGTGGGCCCGTCGTCTTCCCGGACACGCTCGTCGGGACGGATTCGCACACCACGATGGTCAACGGCCTCGGCGTGCTTGGCTACGGCGTTGGCGGCATCGAAGCCGAGGCCGTGCTGCTAGGCCAGTCGCTCCACCTGCCGATGCCGAAGATCATCGGCGTGCGGCTCTCCGGCGAGCTGCCCGAGGGCTCCACCGCCACTGACCTGGTCCTGGTCGTGACCCAGATGCTCCGCGCCTACGGTGTCGTCGGGGCGTTCGTCGAGTTCACCGGTGACGGTTTGTCCGGGCTTGCGCTGGCCGACCGGGCCACGATCTCCAACATGTCGCCCGAGTACGGAGCGACCGCGACGCTCTTCCCGATCGACGACGAGACGTTGGCATACCTGCGGCTGACGGGCCGGGCGGTCGATCAGGTGGCCCTCGTCGAGCGCTACGCCAAGGAGCAGGGCCTGTGGCGCCTGCCCGGCCACACCCCCGAGTTCGACGTGCTGCTCACGCTGGATCTGGGTTCCGTGGAGCCCTCGCTGGCGGGGCCCCGCCGACCGCAGGATCGCGTGGCCTTGCGCGACCTGCGAACGAACTTCCGCGCGGCCTTCCCCACGGGACTCGAGAAGAAGGCCGGGGCGGGAGTCGCGGCAGGCTCCACGAGCTCGGGCGATTCCTCCGGCGCGCCGGCTTCCATGGCCGAAGCGTCCTATCCGACCGTTCGGGTGGAGGCGGCCGGCCGTTCGGTCGAAATCGGGACCGGCTCGGTCGCCATCGCCGCGATCACCAGCTGCACCAACACCTCCAACCCGACGGTCATGGTCGCCGCCGGTCTGCTGGCCCGCAATGCAGTGGCCCGCGGCCTGAAGGTCCCACCCACGGTCAAGACCAGCCTTGCGCCCGGTTCACGCGCGGTCACCGAGTACCTGCGCGGGGCCGGCTTGACGGACCCCCTCGAGAAGCTGGGTTTCGCGCTCGCCGGCTACGGCTGCACGACCTGCATCGGCAACAGCGGACCGCTGGATGCGCCGATCGCGGAGGCGATCGAGGAGAACGATCTCGTCGTCGCGGCCGTGCTGTCGGGAAACCGCAACTTCGACGGCCGGATCCACCCGCTGGTGCGGGCCAGCTACCTGGCCTCGCCGCCGCTGGTCGTGGCCTTTGCCCTGGCCGGGACCGTGGACATCGATCTCACCGCGCAGCCGCTCGGCACGGGCTCGGACGGGCGGCCGGTCCTTCTGGCCGACCTGTGGCCTTCGGCCCAGGAGGTTCGGGCGACGGTCGGTTCGGCCGTCAGCGGCGAGCTCTTCCGGGCCGCCTACGCCTCCGTCTTCGAGGGGGGGCCGGAGTGGAAGGCTCTCGACATGCTGACCGGCGATCGCTATCGCTGGGACGGCGCGTCCACCTATGTGGCTCTTCCGCCGTTCTTCGTGGGATTGCGTGCGGAACCCGAGCCGGTGCCGGCGATCCGCGCGGCTCGTGTGCTGGCGCTCCTGGGCGACTCGGTCACGACCGATCACATCTCCCCGGCCGGTTCGATCCCGGCCTGGTCGCCCGCCGGTCAGTGGCTCCAGGCTCACGGAGTCTCCCCGGCCGAGTTCAACAGCTATGGGGCGCGACGCGGCCACCACGAAGTGATGATGCGCGGCACCTTCGGCAACATCCGGCTCCACAACGCGCTGGCGGAGGGGGAGGGGCCGTTCACTGTTCACCTCCCGTCCGGTGAGGCCACAACGATCTTCGACGCGGCGATGCGCTACGCCGCCGAAGGCGTGCCCTTGATCGTCATCGCGGGCAAGGAGTACGGCTCGGGCTCGTCGCGCGACTGGGCGGCCAAGGGACCGCGGCTGCTCGGCGTTCGGGCCGTCATCGCCGAGAGTTTCGAGCGGATCCACCGCAGCAACCTCGTCGGGATGGGGGTACTGCCGCTGCAGTTCCTACCCGGCGAAAGCGCGGCGACCCACGGGCTCACCGGCCGCGAGACGTACACGGTGCCCTTCCCCGCCGGCGGACCGACGCCACGGGCGCGCCTTACCGTGGGGGCCCGGTCCGACGACGGCGCCGAACGCAGCTTCGGGGTCACGGCCCGACTGGACAGCCCGATCGAGCTCGACTACTACCGCCAGGGCGGGATTCTGCCGGCGGTCCTGCGCCGGCTTGCCAGAGAAGGGGCGGTGACGTAGCGATCAGCGCGATAGGTCAAGCCGCATACAGACTCGCGGCCACCTGTCGAGGCCTCGGGTTGCTTCGCCCTTCTGTCTGTCGCAGAGTCCAGGCGTCAGCTCCTTCTGCGAGAGGCTCCGGAAGCCGCGCCGTTCGTAGTAGGGAGCGTTCCAGGGAACGTCGGCAAACGTTGTGAGCGTCACCGCTGACATGCCCTGCTCTTTTGCCCAAGCGGCCAGGTGGTCGATTAGCGATCGACCGATACCCTGGCGCCCGTGATCCGGGTGGACCGACACCTGCTCGATGTGGGCATTGCCGTCCAGAGAATCGGCCACCAGGTAGCCAACCGGCTGGTCCATTTCATCGACAGCGACCCAGGCGCGTCCATTGCTGACATAGTCGCGGAGAGACTCCTCGGATAGCGGCTCGTCGTCCGCCACCTCGCGCATCCCGATCTCGGCAAACCGTCGCCCGGCGGCCGCCTCGATCCCCTGGAGAGCCGCGAGTTCGTCAAACCGCGCTTCCCGGATCACGGCTCGTGGCTCCCCCATCTTCGATCACTGGCTCCAGTCGGTTGGCTTGCGGTTCCAGCGATGGCGCCGCAGCTTGGCCACCAGTTCGGGAGGCAGCGGTCCGGCGTCGCTGGCGGCCGTGTTCGCCTCCACGTTCTCCGTCCTGCGCATGCCGGGGATAACCGTGCCCACGTCCGGGTTCGACAGGATGAAGCGCAACGCCATCTCGGCCATGGTCATGCCGGGCGGGATGAGCGGCTTCAGCGCGTCCGCGTGCGCCACTGACGCGGCCAGGTTCTCCGGGACGAAGTAGGTGCCGCGCCAGTCGTCCGGCGGCCACTTGGAGTCGAGGGTCAGGCTCCCGGTGAGACTCCCTTCGTCGAAAGGAACCCGGGCGATGATCGCCACGCCGTGTTCGCGGCAGGCCGGGAACAGCTCGTCTTCGGGGGCCTGGTCGAAGATGTTGTAGATGACCTGGACGGCGTCTACGAGACCGGACCGGACCGCCTTCACGCCGTTCCAGGGCTGCCATCGGTTGAGGCTGATGCCAAACGCCCGGATCGAACCTTCCTTCTTCAGTTCGGCCACGATCCGCTGCAGGTCGCCGTCGGCAAGCCAGTCGTCCTCCCAGACGTGGAGCTGGAGAAGGCCGATCGTCTCCACTCCCAGGTTGGCGCGACTGGTGTCGACGCAGCGCCGGACGTAGTCTCTCGGAAAGACCTCCGCCAGCGGCACGCCATGCCGGCTCGGCCACTCACGGTTCTTGGGCGGCACCTTCGTCGCCGCGTGGAGACGCCTGTCGGCGCGGGAGGCCATCAGCCGGCCGAGCAGCAGCTCGCTGTGGCCGTCGCCGTAGGCCTGGGCCGTGTCGAAGAAGTTGACGCCCCTTGCAACCGCGGCCTCGAGAGAGGCGCGCGACTGAATGTCGTCGGACCCGGTCCATCCGGCCATGCCCCACATGCCGTAGCCGACTTCGCTGACTCGCCATCCGATCCGCCCGAACGTCCGATATCGCATCTCGCGCCGCCTCTCTGCCGGACCTGGGCATCCTCCGAGCCCGCCTGACCGCGGCTCCGCCGCAATCCCACATGCATCGTACCCGGCCCCGCGCGGCGCCGCGGCGGCACCGCGCGGGGCTTCGCGGCACTACTGCCCCAGCACTTCCTCGCTGGTGAGCACGCGGACGGAAGCGGCCCCGAGTGCGGCCAGGGCCGCATCCGGGTCCTCGAAGCGGAAGACGATGGCCGTCTTGCCGCCTCGGGACGCGGCACCGAAGTCGTACATGTACTCGACACCGAGACCGGCCGCCTCGATCGCCGCCAGCACCCTGGCCAACCCGCCGGGCCTGTTCTCGACCTCGACCGGCACGACCTCGGTCAGTTTGGCGATCATGCCGGCGTCCTGGAGAACCTGCCTGGCGTGCTCGGGGTTGCGGACGATGAAGCGCAGGATGCCGAACTGGGCGGTGTCCGCGAGTGACACCGTGAGCAGGTCGATGCCCGCCGCGGCCAGCGCCTCGCACGGCGCCCGCAGCGATCCGGGTTTGTTCTCGAGGAAGAGCGAGAGCTGCTGGAGCTTCATTTCGTGGCCTCCCTCGGCGAAGGCGGACCCTCGCCGTACGACCGTGGATTCGTCAGACGTCGCGGAGATCCGTCACCCGCCTGGCCTTGCCTTCGCTGCGGGCCAGTGTCCTGGGCTCGACCAGCGTCACCTTCACACGCAGGCCGAGGATGTTCTCGATCGAAGCCTCCAGCCGATGCTGAAGCGCCTCGAGCATGCGGATCTCGTCGGAGAAGACCTCGGGCGTGACCTCGACCTTGACCTCCATCTGGTCCAGGCCGACTTCGCGGGTGAGGATGATCTGATAGTGCGGCAGCGTGCCCTCCACCCGCAGCAGCGCCGTCTCCACCTGGGATGGGAAGACGTTGACGCCGCGGATGATGAGCATGTCGTCGGTGCGGCGGGCGATACGGCGGATGCGGCGCAGGGTTCGGCCGCACACGCACTCGCCGGGCACCAGGGCCGTCACGTCTCGGGTGCGATAACGGATCATCGGCATGGCCGCCTTCGACAGCGTCGTCAGGACGAGCTCGCCTTCCTCGCCGTCGGGCAGCACCTCGCCGGTGTCGGGATTCACGATCTCGGGATAGAAGTGGTCCTCGAAGACGTGGAGTCCGTTCTGGGCCGGGCACTCGATGCCCACTCCGGGCCCGACGATCTCCGACAGGCCGTAGATGTCGTGGGCCTTGATGCCGCTCTCGGCTTCGATGCGCTCGTGCATCGAGTCGCTCCACGGCTCGGCTCCGAAGATGCCGACGCGCAGGCGCGAGAAGTCGATCTTCATCTCCTTGGCGGCTTCCAGGAGATGGAGGAAGTAGCTCGGCGTGCAGCAGATGACCGTGACGCCGAAGTCCTGCATGACCATCAGCTGGCGCTCGGTGTTGCCGCCGCTGATCGGGATGACGGTGGCGCCCATGGCCTCGCCGCCGTAGTGCATGCCCAGACCGCCGGTGAAGAGGCCGTAGCCGTAGGCGTTCTGGATGACGTCGCCGCGGTGGATCCCGCAGGCCGCGAAGGACCGGACCATCACCTCGGTCCAGACGTCCAGGTCGGCCTGGGTGTAGGCGACGACGATCGGCTTGCCGGTCGTGCCGGACGAGGCATGGAGGCGGACGATCTCCTCCATCGGGCTGGCGAAGAGCCCGAACGGATACGTGTCCCGCAAGTCCGTCTTGACGGTGAACGGCAACCTGGCGATCTCCGCGAGAGAGGCGATCGAGACGGGCGTCAGGCCGCGTTCGTCCATTCGCGTCCGGTAGAGCGCCACGCGATCGTAGGCGCGGGTCACCACGGACTGCAGCCGCTGGAGCTGGACCCCTTCCAACTGGGGGCGCGGCAGATAGTCCGGGGCGCTGACCGGGTGGAACCCTCCCGGCGGGTCGTTCCAAGTGCTCACGAGGCCCTCCTCGACTTCGACGGACCGCGACTACGGGTATGCGGCCGACCGAGGGCCGCCTACTGCCCCGTCCGGGAGATTGTGCCTCGCTCGGCGGCCTTCTTGCGGCCCAGTTCGAAGGCCTGCTCGTTCACCGCGTGGAGCCTCTCCGGCAGCGCCGCCCTCATGGCATCGAGAATCGCCGCGGCCGGCAGATCCAGGTAGTGGCTGAGTGCGCCCAGCAGGGCGACGTTGAGGCTGCGCTTGTTGGGCAGCTCCGCCTCGGGGATGAGGTCGGACGAGAGCAGCACGCCGCCCGGCCGGAGGACGGCTCGCGTCACCTCCACCTCGGACGGGGCGAGCACGAGCAGGAAATCGGCCTCGCCGTACGGCACCATCGGCGAGAGGACCTTCTCCCCGAAGCGCACATCCGAGGTGACGGAACCGCCGCGCTGGCTCATGCCGTGAATCTCGGCCTTCTTGACGTCCAGGCCGGACCGGAGGGCGGCGTCCGCCAGGATATCCGAGGCCTTGATTACCCCCTGACCGCCGAGACCTGCAACCACGACGTTGGTGACCGCGCCTGGCGCGCTCATTGCTCCTCCACTGGCGCCACGTCGCAGGCTCGTGCCTGCTCGGCCGCCTGAGCTCGGATCTGCGCGGCCCCCCGCTCCCATCTTCGAATATCGGCCGCGGCCAGGATGCACGGCCGGCGAGCGACTATGACCGAAAACTGGGACGCAGCCAGGCGTTCGACCAGCAACCGCTCGAACCCGTCGGGGTCCGCGTACGGATCGATGACGGTCACGCTCTCGATGCCGATGGCGGAGGCGATTCCCTCGATCGAGAGCTTGTTGGTGGGGCCGTGGTCGAGGGTCCGGCCGGTGCCCGGGTGTTCCTGCTGTCCGGTCATGGCGGTCGTGCCGTTGTCCAGGACGATCACCACGTGGCCGCTTGGCGGCGGGTTGTAGGCCATCTCGACCAGGCCGGAGATCCCGGAGTGGACGAACGTGGAGTCGCCGATGATCGAAACCACGCGACGGGCTTCCTCCGGCGGGAGGACGTGGCGCAGGCCGAGGCCCACGCCGATCGAAGCGCCCATGGCCACGCACGTGTCCATGGCCTCGTACGGCGGCAGGACACCGAGGGTGTAGCAGCCGATGTCGCCGGCCACGATGCAGTCGTGCTTGCGGAGCGCGGCGAAGACGGTGTGGTAGGGGCAGGCGGGGCACAGCTCGGGCGGCTTGCCCCGGGCCGGTACCGGCTCAGGTGTGGTGTCGGCGGCGAGGATGCGGCGGACTCGCTGGACGTCCAGCTCGCCGAAGCGGTACATCTCGGCCTTCGATTCGACCTCGATTCCGGCGGCGCGGAGAGAGTCGGCGATGACCGGGTCGCCCTCCTCCACCACGACGCAGCGTTCGACGGAGGTGGCGAAGGCGCGGGCACGCTCTAACGGGAGCGGGTTGACGAGCCCGATCCGGAGGAAGCTGGCCCCAGGCGCCGCCTCGGCCGCGTGCAAGTAGGCGACGCCGCTCGCGATGATGCCCAGCGCGGGATCGCCGGGCTCCATACGGTTGAGCGCGTCGCTTTGGGGCCCCTCGCCCCAGGCGGCGATCTCGGCCAGTTTCGCCCGGAGGCGGCGGTGAGCCGGTCGCGCATGGGCGGGGATCATGACCCTGCCGGCGATGTCGCGCTCGAAATGTGGCTCCGTCGCGGCCCCGACCGCCTCGTGGCCGCCGGGTGTCACGATCGACTTGCTGTGGCAGACGCGCGTGGTCATCCGGAAGAGAACCGGGATCTGCCAGCGCTCGGAGACCTCGATCGCGGTGAAGAAGAAGTCGTAGGCCTCCTGCGAGTCGGACGGCTCGATCAGCGGCAGCCCGGCGGCAACGGCGTAGCGGCGATTGTCCTGCTCGTTCTGCGAGGAGTGCATGCCCGGATCGTCGGCCGTGACCACGATCAGTGCTCCGCTGACGCCCGTGTAGGCGGCGGTGAAGAGCGTGTCCGCGGCCACGTTCAGGCCGACGTGCTTCATCGTCACCAGGGCGCGGGCGTTGCCGAAGGCTGCGCCAAGGCCAACTTCCAGCGCCACCTTCTCGTTGGGCGCCCACTGGGCCCGTCCGCCCAGGGCGTCGAAGGCTTCGAGGATCTCGGTGGAGGGAGTCCCGGGATAGCCCGTTCCGAGCGCGACCCGTGCGTGCAGGGCAGCGAGAGCGACCGCCTCATCGCCCGAGAGAAGCTGCCGGTCCATGGGCCTATTCTGGCCGCTCTTCGGCCGGCGTGCGGGAGCGGCAGTGGCCCTCACGCTCAGGTCGCGCGAGACTGGCCCCCGGGCGCTGCAATCCGAGCGGCTGGCGGCATAGCCGGAGCGGTACGATACGGCGGCGCAGAGACCGACACTCTCTGACTCCATGGAGGCGCGCTCACTCGCGAGGCGGGTGACAAGACAGGAAGGACGCTCACATGGCGACCCAACCAAGCTTCTGCGCAAACTGCGGGGCCGCGCTGACGACCCCGGGAGGGGCATTCTGCGCCTCGTGCGGCCACGCCGTCGCGGCGCCCGCCTACGCGCCTCCGCCCGCCGTGGCACCGGCCCCGGCTGATGGGGCGACCCCGCCCCCTGCGGCGCCGGCGGGTTGGGCGGCGCCGCCGGCCGGCCCCCCGGCGTACTCGCCGGTAGCCCCGGTTGCCCCCGCCAGGACCGGCCCGAGCCCGGCGACTCTCGTCGTCGGCCTCATCATCGTGGCCGTGATCGGCGCGGTGGGCTACTTCGCGTTCCTATCCCATGGTGCGCCCGGCAGCATCACCATCGTCCCCTCGACCTACAGTTGCTCCTCCAGCCAGCAGGTCGCGGCGACAGTCAAGCTGCCCGCGTCGGTCAAGGACACCGACCAGATCACGATCCAGCTGGATGGTGCGGTGTTAGGGACCGTGCCGGTTTCGTCGATGGTCGACAAGCAGGCCGATGGTTCGTGGCTGAAGACCACCACTCAGACCGGGAGCGAAGGCTGCAGCAACGCGACCGGCGGGAAACTCTCGATCGGCACGCACACCATGCGGCTCATCGACGCGAAGGGGAACCTTCTGGCCGAGGGTTCCTACACGCTCACGCCATAGCCCGCGGCATCCGCGGGTCGCCAGCCGAAGACCGCACGGGTCGGCTTCGCGCGGATCGCGCAGCCCCGCTGGTGCGGACCGGGTCTATCTCTGCAGTGGTCCGTAACAAGAAGTCCAGGCGCGCCGACTGGGCGGCGCGCCTATCTCGGGAGACGGGTCGACGGACGCGCGCAGCGGCAGCATAACCGCCTGGATGGTTTGGAGTGGTGGGCGATACTGGACTCGAACCAGTGACCTCGCGGATGTGAACCGCGCGCTCTAACCAGCTGAGCTAATCGCCCACCGAAGCGGCGCCTGGCGCGCCGGAGGCCGATTATAGCGATCCGCCGTCAGGGGCCGGCGGGCGGCTGCGCCACCGGCCTTGTGCCCGAGTTCAGACCCTGACGCCGGGCCAGCGCTCTTCCACTTCCTGCGGCGAGATCCCGTCCACGACGATCAGCTTGTTGCGGCCGGTCGCGCCCGCGACCATCTGCACCGAGCTGCGCGCCACATCCAGCTCGTCGGCCAGTAGATGGACCAAGGCCGCGTTTGCCGCCCCTCCAACCGCTGGCGCGGCGACTCGGGCCTGCAGCACGCCCTCATCGGAGACGCCGTCTATCCGGTCCGCACCGCCCCGCGGCGTCAGCCGGACAGCGAACCTGACCGAGGCTGGCGGACGATCGGCCGTATGGAAACCAGGACGCATGGCGCGATTATCGCCCTCCGAGTGCCGGCCCGCCACGACGTGCGTTGTCGGATCGCTCCCGGCGATCCGCTCCACCGGGATACGCGCCGGCGCCCGGCCGCTGCCCGAAGAGCGCCCGACCGACACGGATGAGCGTCGCCCCCTCCTCCACGGCGACGGCATAGTCGTCCGACATGCCCATCGACAACCCCGCTCCGAGGGCCGGCACCTCCCCGCGCAGCCGGACCGATAGCTCGCGCAGCCGGACGAACGTCGGTCGCGCCTTCTCCGGGGAATCGACGAGCCGCCCCACCGTCATCAATCCCAGCAGCGACAGGTTCGACAGCTCCGCGAGGGCCGGCAGCTCCGCCTCCAGCGCCTGCGGGAGAAAGCCCGCCTTCGCCTCGTCTCGATCGACGTTCACCTGCAGGTAGACGCCGAGGGCAGCCGAGCGCGCCGCGCCGGCCGATCCCGCCGAGGACGCCCCGGGCGTCACGACGATCTCGCCCGCCAGACGATCGAGCCTCCGCGCCAGCTCGACCGAGTCGACCGATTCGATCGTATCGAACAGCTCGACCGCTCGGCGAGCCTTGTTGGATTGCAGAGGGCCGACGAGATGCCAGTGCGCCCCCGGAACGTGGGGCGCCTTGGACTCCGCCTCCTGAACGCGGTTTTCTCCCAGCTGGGTAAGGCCGGCAGCAACGGCCGCGACAAGGCGATCGGCGCTCACTGTCTTGGATACCGCCACGAGCTGGATGCCCGCCGAGTCGCGTCCCGTTCGAGCGCATGCCTCTGCCACGACATCCAGGACTCGCGAGCGCGCCGCGCGAAATCGGGTGACTACGTCCGGATCGGGAAGCGGGCCCAAGGTGACGAAGGGCTATCCCCGGTCCTCCGGTGAGGGCCGCCGGAGGAAGCTCGGGATCTCGAGTTCCGTGTCGTCGTAGGTCCGGCGCGTCGGCTGCTGGTCCGGTGTCGGTCGATGGATTGGGGGCGGCGCAACCGGAACCGGCTGACGCTCGGGGATTCCCGGCATGCCGTAGGTTTGCGCCCGCACGTGGGACGGGACCGGATCGCCCTGGTGCGGCCGTGGGCGTTCCAGCTCGTTCAGGCTGTCGGCCCCGTCGTAGTGCGAGGAGTAGACCTCCACCGGCACCTGCTGGCCGGTCTCGCGGCGCGTCGACTCGCGCCTGCGGCTCGGGTCGAAGCCCGTCGCTATCACGGTGATCATGACCTCATCCGCCAGACGCTCGTCGAAGCTCGTGCCGAAGATGATGTTCGCCTCCGGGTCCGCCACCGAGCGGATCTCTTCCGCGGCCTCGGTCACCTCGAAGAGGCTGAGGTTCGCCGATCCGGCGATGTTGAACAGAATGCCCAGGGCGCCGTTGATGTTGACCTCGAGGAGCGGGCTGGCGATGGCCTGGCGCGTGGCATCCAGGGCGCGGTTGTCGCCGCTCGCCCGGCCTATCCCCATCAACGCCGAGCCGGCGTCCTTCATGATGGTCTGGACGTCGGAGAAGTCGAGGTTGATGAGGCCCGGGACGGTGATGATGTCGCTGATCCCCTGGACGCCCTGGCGCAGCACGTCATCCACGTACCGGAACGCCTCGAGCATGGGAGTGTTCTTCTGGACCACGTCACGAAGGCGGTCGTTGGGGATGGTGATCAGCGTGTCGACCCTGCCCTTGAGCTCCTCGGCCGCCCTCTCGGCGATCATCTTGCGGCGCGGGCCCTCGAAGCTGAACGGCTTGGTGACCACGGCAATCGTCAGCGCACCGAGTCCCTTGGCGATCTCGGCCACGATCGGGGCAGCGCCAGAGCCAGTGCCGCCGCCCAGTCCGGCCGTGATGAAGACCATGTCAGAATCCCGCAGAGCATCCGTGATCTTCTCGGAATCCTCCTCGGCCGCCCTCTGGCCGATAGAGGCGTCGCCGCCGGCACCCCGACCGCGCGTGATCTTGTCGCCGATCCGGATCTTGTGCGGAGCGTCGGACTGGAGCAGCGCCTGCGCGTCCGTGTTGCAGGCGATGAATTCCACCCCCATCATCTCCGCCCGGATCATGCGATTGACGGCGTTGCTACCGCCGCCGCCGACGCCGATCACACGAATCAGCGCAAAGTTCTCGGAATCGGACCGTAGCGGCATTCCAGATCCTCCGGTGGCTCTCCGGCTGATGTTTGTCGTTCGGTCCGGCCCCCCCGAGATCGGTAGAGCACTGGCGCGTTACGGGGCTGGCTCGGATGCCGACAAGTATACGCCAGCGCCGGCCAGTTGGGACTGCATTTCGCACGTTGAAACGCGACTTCCAGGAAGGGTGTGCGAACGTACGTTCGCAGTTTGCGGCAAAGCGGCCCCAAATCGGCGATCTTCCCGATTCGCCCGTTCCGGGGCCGTTCTCAGCCTGGCAGGAAAGTCAGTCTCACGGAGCGTGTGGTGTTGTCCGAGTTGGGGTCGAGGAGGGCAATCGACTGCCACGCGCCCAGGGTCATCCGGCCCGACACAACCGGTACCGTGAGCGATGGAGGGGCCACGATCGGCACCAGATGATCCGCTCCGTGGCCCGGCGAGCCGTGGCGATGGACCCACCGATCGTCCCGTGGCAGGAGCCGGTCCATGACGGCGATGAGATCCGCGTCGGATCCGGCGCCCAGCTCGACGACGACGATTCCGGCGGTGGCGTGGGGCACGAAGACGACCAGCAGGCCGTTGCCCTCGCCGGCCACGAACTCCTCGCAGGTCGCCGTCAGATCGAAGAGCCCGCGATGGCGCCCGGTCTGGATCGTGAGTTCGGCGGTCTTCATGGCATCGCCCTCACTCAGCGATCCATCGGATCCGGGTCCCTACGGGAGGAGATGGCGCAGGGTGTCTCTGATGCGCGCCAGCAGGCCTGAGGCGGGGGCCGACTCGAAGCGCGTGGCCTCGCCTGACTCCAATGCCTTGGCGCCCCAGTAGAGCAGGCCAATGGCTGTGCTGTAGGCTGGGTTGAGGATGTTGTCCGTCAGTCCGCCGACGCCAGTCGGGCCGGCCACGCGCACGGGCATGTCCATGACGTCCCGGCCCAACGCCGCCGCGCCCGCCAGTTGGGCGGCGCCGCCGGTCAGCACCACGCCGGCAGGGAGTATCCCGTCGCCCGCGGCGCGGATCTCCGCCGCAAGGATCTCGAACGTCTCGCGCATCCGCGCTTCGATGATGCGACAGACGTCGACGCGGCTGATCGTCCGGCCGGCCACTTCGCCGAGCATCGAGACGCTGATGATGTCGTCATCGGCGACCGTCGAGAGATCGCAGCTACCGTGCTGGATCTTCAGCTCCTCGGCTATCTGCAGGCTGGTCTTGAGACCGATGGCCAGGTCGTTGGTGACGTTGTTGCCCCCGACCGGCAGGACGACCGTCTTGAACGGCGAACCGTCCATGAAGAGGGCTAGGTCTATCGTGCCTGCGCCGATGTCGGCCACGGCCACGCCCAGGTCCCGCTCGGTGTCCGACAGCACGGACTCCGCCGAGGCAAGCGAGTTCGCGACGAGCTCGTCGATCTTGACATTCGCGGCCAGGACGCACTTGGCCAGGTTCCGGACCGCGGTCGCGGCCGCAGTCACGATGTGGGTTTCGATCTCGAGGCGGATGGCGCTCATTCCGAGCGGATCCTTGACCCCCTCCTGGCCATCGACGATGAAACCTCGGGGCAGGACGTGCAGAACTTCCCGATTCGAGGGGATCGAGACGGCCCGGGCGACTTCCAGGGCGCGGCTAACGTCCTCGCGGGTGACCTCACGCCGGTGGCCGCTGACAGCCACGGTTCCCCGCGAGTTCTGGCTCTCGACGTTCTGTCCGCCGACGCCGACGAAGGCCCGGTCGATCTGATAGCCGGACAGTCGCTCCGAGTGGTCGACCGCCCCGCTGATGGACCGGACCGTCTGCTCGATGTTGACTACCACGGCCCTCCTGAGGCCGCTGGCGGGCACGACGCCCTTGCCGACGATCGTCAGGCTACCGTCTCGGGCCACCTCTCCGATGAGAGCACAGACCTTACTGGTGCCTACATCGATACCGACGAGTACTGCTTCGCGTTCCACTCGCTCCCGTCCTCGGTTGTGGCCTCAGGGTCGAGGCGTTGCTACGGTGGGCCGGCCGATGGCACCTGTCGAATCCGGGGTCTCCGTGAAGGCTACCCGACGCGAGGGAGACCGGGCAACCTGGACCTGCAGCCGGGCGGGAAAGACGCGGCTGCGACAGCTGGCAACCCGTTTCGCACTTCTCATCGTGGGACTACCGTGATCACCCCATTGTCGGATACGTCCGCCACCAGCCAGACCCAGGCCACATGGGCTTCGCCGTACTGGAGAAGGAGCGACCGGAGATCCCGGACCTGGCCGGGGATGACGGTGACCTTTCGGACGGTCGACGCGTAGAACCCGAACTCCGCCACCCAACCCGCCGGAACCGAGCTGACGGTGAAGCCGTGTTCGTCGTCGAGGACCACGGCCAGGCCGGACACGGTGGTGCCGACATCTGCCGGCGTCAGACCGGCCAGGCGATAGCCCGCGTCGAGATTGACAGGGTCGACGAAGCTGCCCAGACCCAGGCCGGCGTCGGCCGACCTGCGATCGAAGACGAACGGCAGACCAAGCGCTCGAGGTCCCGGCGTCGTGGCAGGATCCGCAGTCGGGAGCGGCGCGAGGGACGGGATCAGCGACGTCCCGACGATCGGAGTCGGCGAGGCTGCCCCGGAGGCGGAGGCGCCCGCCGACGGCGCCGCCGATCCCTTCGACCCAGCCTTGGTTGGCGATGGCTTGGCCGTGGCACGGGACGGCTTGGGCGTTGGCGTGGGTTTGGGGGTGGGCGTCGGGAGAGGCGTCGCCGTCATCGAGGGCGACGGGAGGAGCGAGGGCGAGCCGCTCGACACGGAGCCCGGCGACGGCGAGACCAGCGGCCCGGCCGACGAGGGAATCGGATTCCCGGCCGAGTCCACCAGCCCGAAGAGGAGCCCGTCCTGATCCACCGCGTAGCGATGGTCACCGATGACCCAGATCAGCTTGGGTTCCCGCTCCACGATGTTCACGACGATCGTGGACGGCAGAAGAACCCAGACGCTGGCCGACTTGACGGCTGGCAACCGGACGAGCTGCTCAGCCGCGCGATCCGTCTGGATTCTGAACAGGTTGGGCGCGTCACCCACGGCCACGATCGACCGGACTGCCTTCTCGCTTGTGAACTGGGCCCCGTGGATCTCGAGGGTTCGGGCATCGAACGACGGGAGGACGCTCACGACCAGCAGACCGGTGGCGCAGGCCACCATGAGCATCGCGGCGAGAATCTGAACCGAGCGCAGAGGCGGCCCGGTCCGCCGCACCGGCGTGCGCCGGACCTGCGATCCGGGGCGGCGGGACGGCAGACCGCGGTTCATCGGGGCTCAGCGAGGCAGGTCGGCCGGGGTCAGCCGCCTTCGGACACGTCCGGCATAGCGCTGCTCGGCCAGTTCCACGATCCGCAGGCAGACTGCCCCGAATCCGCCCAGCCCCACGGCCGCCATCTGCGGAAAGAGACTGATCGGCGTGAAGCCCGGGATCGTGTTTATCTCGTTCAGATACAGCTCGTCGCTGGCAAGCAAGAAGTCGACGCGGGCGAACCCCTCGCAGCCGATGGCCCGATACGCCTGCAGAGCCGTCTCGCGTATCCGCCGGCCGAGGGCCTCGTCGACATCGGCGCGGGGCGTCGTCTCCGACACGCCATCGCTGTACTTGGCGACATAGTCGTAGAACTCGCGCCCCGGGAAGACCTCGCCAGGGCCCCATGCTTCGAGGGCCCGCGGGTCGTTGCCGACGACGGCCACTTCCAGCTCTCGCGGGTGGTCCAGGTAGCGCTCGACGATGACCAGAGTGTCGAAGCGGGAAGCCTCGTCGAGAGCCCGGCCCCTCTCGGCCGCAGTGTGGGCGATGGACATCCCGACCGACGATCCCATCCGCGCCGGCTTCATGATCAGACGGCGCTCGTCGCAGCGCTCGGAGAAGGCGTTGAGCGCGTCGAGGACGCCCCGGCGATCGACCGCCCAGCGGTCCGCCGTCACTTCCTCCCACTCGACCACCTTCATGCCGAGACCCCGCACGAGCCTCTTGTAGAGCGCCTTGTCCATGCCCACGGCCGAGGCCGCAACGCCGGCGCCTGCGTAGGGCAGGTCGTACGCCTCGAGCAGGGCCTGGATGGTTCCGTCCTCGCCGAAGGGGCCATGGAGAGCCGGGAAGACGACCGGTAGAGGCTCGCGGCCGGCGACCGATTCGAGGGCCTGGGCCGGGGTTCTGGGGCCATCCGCCCCGAGGGAGCGCGGGTCGTCGAAGGCGCCCGGCCGCGGCCGGCCGGACGCGGCGGAGGCCGGCACGGACCACCAGCCGTCGGTGAGATCGATGTAGATCCGCTCGACCGAGAGCCCGGCTTCTGCCAGCGCGTCTGCGATGGCCCAGCCCGAGACGACGGAGACGTCGTGCTCAGCCGAAGGTCCGCCTAGTAGCACGACGACGCCTCGGTCGTGCACAGTGCCCGCCTTCTCCCGACCGATCCCGCTCGTCATGCCACCTCCTGATGCCAGCTCGACCAATCGCCGATGAACTGAACCTCGTAGACGAGTTCCACGCCGAAACGCTCCGCGACTGCGGCCCGAGCCAGCTCCGTCAGGCGGCGGATATCGGCCGCGGACGACCCGCCGTCGTTGACGATGAAGTTGGCGTGCACCTCGCTGATCGCGGCGCCGCCCAGGCGAGTGCCCTTGAGGCCGCAGGCGTCGATGAGGCGACCAGCGGAATCACCCGGCGGATTGCGGAAGACGCTGCCGGCGCTCGGCAGACCCAGCGGCTGGTGCTCCCTTCGCCAGCGGCGGATCTGGCCAAGCCGGGCCCGGATCTGGGCGGGAGCGGCGGGACTCAGGCGGAAGGTCGCGCTCAAGATCGGCTCCTGCCAGGAGGCGGCGCCGACAGTGGCGCCGGCAGTGGCTCCGGCCGTGGTCGCCTCGTCGGAGGCTGCGGCGCCCTCCTTCCCCGCTCGATGCTTGAAGCGGCTGTCTCGATACGCCAGGGCAAGTGCGGCCGCCGGCTCGACGACCTCCTCTCCGGTCGCCGCCAAGACCGTGACGGACTCCAGGATCTCGGCCACGTCCGAGCCGTGGGCACCGGCGTTCGCCCAAACCGCGCCACCGACCGTGCCCGGGATCGCCAGGCCGAACTCCAGTCCGGACAGGCCGGCCCGTTGCGCGACCGTCGCTGCCCTGGCGAGAGGCAGGCCCGCGTCCGCAGTGAGACGCCGATCCTCGATCCGCCAGTCCTCCGCGCGACAGAGGATGACCAGCCCCCGAACGCCGGCATCGCTGACGACCAGATCGCTGCCACGGCCCAAGACGACGTGCGGTATCCCGCGGGTGCGGGCGAGCCGGACCAGCTGCACGAGAGCCGGAAGTTCGTGGACCACGACGAGCAGGTCCGCGGGACCGCCGACCCGCATCGTGGTGTGCCCGGCGAGCGGCTCGTCGAGACGGCCACGGACGCCGGTCAAACCGCGGATCTCGGCGGCGAGCTCGGCCCAGGTTGACGCGGCAGCCGCAGATGCGGCGCGGGTGGTGGCGACACCGTCGCCGGCCGTTGTGCCGCCCGGGCGGCTCACCCCGCCACTCCCCGCGAGATGGCCTCGATCCGCGAGGGATCCGGCAGGGCTCGCCTCTCGGCGGCCACCACGACCAGCTCCGCCACGGCGTCCGCGGCTCCGGGTCGCGCCAGCGACCGGGCGGCCGCCGCCATCGCGGCCTGCTCGTCGGGGCGATCGAGGATGGCGGCGGCCGCCAGCAAGGCCTCCGCGTCGAAGTCCTCGTCCTCGACCAGACGGGCCGCTCCGCAACGAACCATCTCCTCGGCGTTGCGGCGCTGATGGCCGGCGGCGTGGGGGTAGGGCACGACCACCATCGGCAGCCCAAACGCCGCCACTTCGGCCAGCGTGGACGAGCCAGCCCGACCAACGACCATGTCGGCCGCGGCCAGAGCCAGGGCCATCTCCTCGTCCAGGAACTTCTCGGGCCGGTAGCGCCCCCGCAGCTGGGGCGGCAGGGCGTCGCGGCAGGCAGCCGCCCGATCGTAGCCGGCTTCGCCGGTGATGTGGATCACGCGTTTCCGTTCGACCAACCTCGGCAGCGCCTCCGTCACCGCCGAGTTGAAGCGCCTGACCGTTTGAGATCCGCCGAAGATCAGGATCAGTCCATCGTCGTCCGGGACTCCGAGAGCCGCTCTTGCGTCCTGCCGGTCGGCGCCCCGCGGGTCCCGGATGGGCGTACCCGTGACATAGCACGGTCGCCTCCGGCCGAGTGTGCGGCACGTTCCTCCGAACGTCACGGCCAGGCAGCCGGCGAGCCTCGCGGTGACGCGCACGCTGCGTCCCGGGACTACGTTGCCGTCCCACATGACCACCGGGATACGAAGCGCCGACGCGGCCAGCAGCACGGGCAGGGCCACGTACCCGCCCGTCGTGAAGATCGCGTCGGGCCGGCGCAGGCTCAGTATCGCCATGGCCTGCGGCACCGAGAGGGACAGGCGCAACGGATCAAGGAGAACGTGCACATCGGGCTCCACCGACCGCAGCGAGCGCAGCAGCAGACGCCGAAACAGGATGCCCGTCCCGGGGACGACCTGCGCTTCGAGACCGCGGTGGCCTCCGACCCAGCGCAGATCCGGCGGGTTGGGCCTAGCCTGCAGCGATCGAGCGACGGCGAGAGCCGGGTATATATGTCCCCCCGTACCCCCGCCCACTATCAGCAGACGCACTGATCCAACCTCGTTCCACCGTTTCTCGAGAGACGGACAAAAGGATCCCAACGGCGGCCAGACTCACGGCCAGGGATGAGCCGCCCGCCGAGACGAAAGGAAGAGTGATGCCGGTGACCGGAACGACCGCCACCACGACACCGATGTTGATGAGCGCCTGAAAGCATATCCAGGCGGTGATCCCGGCCGCCATCAACCCGCCGAACGTGTCGGGCGCCTGGATCGCGGTTCGGATGCCAGCGTACGCCAGGGCCACGAAGAGGCCGATGACGACGGTGCCGCCCACAAGCCCGAGCTCCTGGGCGATCACCGAGAAGATGAAATCGTTGACGTCGTTCGGCACGAAGATGCGGTCGTTGCCGAGACCCGTGCCAAAGAACCCGCCCGCGCTGATGGCCTCAAGGCCCTGGACGGTGTGGTACCCCGCTCCCTGGGGATCGGCCCACGGATCGAGAAGGGTCTGGATGCGCCTCAGCGGGTAGTCGCCGATGGCCAGCATCAGAGCCAGTCCGCCGGCGGCGCCGGCCACTCCGGCGAGGGCCAGATGGAGGAGGTTGGCGCCGGCCACGAAGAAGAGCGAAAACGCGATGAGCGCCAGGACGGCCGCCGTCCCCAGGTCCGGCTCGCGCACCACCAGGACCAGGAACGGGATGACGATGATCGCGAACGGCACGGTCCCGCCGAAGAAGCTGCGAATGCGCGATCCGTGCGTCGCAAGCCAGTGCGAGAGGTACACGACCAGTGCCAGCTTGGCCACTTCCGCGACATGTACCTCCGGCAACGGTCCCACCTGGATCCAGCGTGACGACCCGTTGTGCAAGATGCCGACCTGGGGCAGGAGGACGACCGCCAGCAGCGCCAGAGCCACGACCGCCAGCGGGACGCTTGCCACACGGAGGTAGCGGTAATCGAGGCGCATGAAGAAGACCATTGCGGCCAGCCCCAGCAGCCCGGCGGCGACCTGAGGGGCCACGAGCTGGAATGTGTTCTGGGTGTTCCTGTAGGACGGAATCGCCGAGGCGGAGTAGACCATGAGGATGCCGATCGCGGACAGGGCGACCACCGCAACCAGGATGATGTAGTCCGGCTCGTGAGCTTCTCGCCTCAGGGGCCCGGGGTCGGCAAGGATGTTCGCCTGACGGTTCAGCGGGCTCGGACCTGAGCTGCGCCGCACTCGCGTACGATCGGGCGCCTCATCGTGCGGCTCCCAGCCGTCGCGCCAGTCTCTCATCGGGACGACCCCACGACACGCCGTCTTTCGGCCAGCTCCGCCACGGCCTCCTTGAACGCGCGGCCCCGGGCGGCATAGTCCACGAACATGTCGAAGCTGGCCGCGGCCGGGCTGAGCAGCACGGTTGCCGGGCCGGAGGAATGGACGGCGTCGGTGCCACCAAGCAGGCCGCGGGCGATGGCGTCCCCACGCACGACCGCCTCCTCGAGGGTCGACGCCAGCTCCACGCGCTTCATGCCGTGGCCTCGGAACATCTCCGCCAGCGCTGGCCCGGACTCGCCGATCAGCACGGCCGCATCGGCGCGTTCCGCAGCGACGGGCCCGAGCCCCGAGAGGTCGACACCCTTGTCGCGACCCCCGGCGATGAGGACGAGCGGCCGTGAGAAGGCCCGCAGCGCGGCGATCACGGCATCGGGTTGAGTCCCCTGCGAATCGTTCACGAACACGACGCCGTCCACGACCGCAACTCGCTCCAGGCGATGCTCCACTCCGGCGAACCCGGCGGCTGCGCTGCGGATGGCGTCCGGAGCCACTCCGAAGAGCAGGGCGACGGCCACTGCGGCAAGGGCGTTGGAGACGTTGTGCAGGCCGGGGATCGCCAGCTCGGCGACGGGCAGGATCCGGCCTCGAGGGCCCACCTCCGCCCCGCCCCCGCCGGCCGCAGCCA
>JBEKPL010000017.1:0-40198 GCA_049520815.1 Candidatus Limnocylindrales bacterium | reverse complement strand
GGCGATTGCGTCGGCGAGCTCCACGGCCTCCTGGAGAGTGGCCGCCATCTCGACGCGGGCCACGCCGCATTCGCGGAACAGTGCGGCGAGCGCCGGCCCCGACTCGCCGATCAGCACGGCCGCGTCCGCCCTCTCCGCCACGACCGGCCCCAGGCCGGACAGGTCCACGCCTTTGTCGCGCCCACCGGCGATCAGCACGAGAGGCCGCGGGAATGCCCGCAGGGCCGCGATCACGGCGTCCGGCTGCGTTCCCTGCGAGTCGTTGATGAAGCGCACGCCGTCGACGGTCGTGACCTGCTCGAGGCGGTGCTCCACTCCGGCGAACGCGCCGGCGGCGCGGCGGATCGTCTTGGCCGGGAGGCCGAACAAGAGCGCGACGGCAACCGCGGCAAGGGCATTGGAGACGTTGTGGGCGCCCGGAATCGAGAGTTCGGAGATCGGCATGATGCGGCCGCTGAGCCCCACCTCCGCCGCGCCCCCGCCGGCCAGGGCCAGCCGTTGCACGCCCGCGGCCACGATCCAGCCGTCCTCGACGCCGAGCCCGCCGGCGGCAGGCCGATCGAGGCGGTAGGTAACCACCGGCGCATGCCCGAGGGAGGCATATGTCGCCACAACCGGGTCGTCGGCGTTGATGACCAGCGCGCCGCTGCGATCGACGAGCTCGGCCAGCCGTCGCTTCACATCCCGGTATGCCTCCAAACTGCCGTGGCGGTCGAGATGGTCGGCCGTGACGTTCGTGTACACGGCAACCGTGGTGCCTCGGGACAGAGTCGGCAGCTGCAGCTCCGAGAGTTCGATCACGACTCGATGCTCGGGCGTCAGCTCGGTCAGGCGCTCCACCAGCGGGATGCCGATGTTGCCCCCGAGGACGACCGGGTGGGCCGGATCGGCGGCCAGCAACGCCGCGGTGAGAGACGAGGTCGTGGTCTTGCCCTTCGTGCCCGTGACTCCGATCGTCGGGCAGGGGCACATCCTGAGCACGAGGTCCGCCTCGCTGACCAGTGCCGGCGCACCGTTCGGCTCCACCCGGCGGGCATCCACCGCGGCCCGGAGCGCAGCTCGCAGACGGGGCTCCGTGGTCGGGAAGTCCGGATTGATGCTGGGCGAAGCGGCGATCAGGTCGGCCCCCGCCCACGTCCCGGCTGGCTCGACGTCGGGTCCGAGCGCAAGCACGATGGCGCGCCCCCCGAGGGCTTCGATCGCGGGAGCAAGCTCCGCAGCTGGCCGGCCGTCGTAGACCGTGACCCGACAGCCGGCGTCGGCGAAGAAGCGGGTCAGGGCGATGCCGCTCCGAGCCAGCCCCAGCACGGTCACCGAGCGACCGGCCAGGCAGCCTTCGCGGACACCGGCCGCCGTAAGTCGGTCCAGATCGACGGCACGACCGGTCATCGTCGGCCTACTTCGGGGGGATCGAGGCGACGAAGAGGGTCACCCCGAGCATGCCGGCCAGGGCACCGACGATCCAGAAGCGCATCGTGATCTTCTCCTCGTCCCAGCCACCCAGCTCGAAGTGGTGATGGAGCGGGGCCATCCGGAAGACGCGCTTGCCGCGAAGCTTGTAGCTCGCCACCTGGATGATGTCGGAGGCCGCTTCCAGGACGAAGATGATCCCGATCAGGGGCAGGATCAGGACCTGGCCGGTGATGAGGGCAACCACGGCCAGCATGCCGCCGAGCGACAGCGCGCCGGAGTCGCCCATGAAGACCTGGGCGGGATGGACGTTGAACCACAGGAAGCCCAGGATCGCGCCGATGACGATGGCGTTGACTACGGCCAGGTTCTCCTGGAAAGGCACGTTGAGCAGGGCGATGATCAGGAAGCTGATGAACGCGAAGACGAGCGTGCCGCCGGCCAGCCCGTCGAGGCCGTCGGTCAGGTTCACCCCGTTACTGGCCCCAACGATGGCGACTACGGCCACGAGGATGAACAGGATGGCCCCCAGCTCGATCTTCCTGTCGATCAGGGGGAGCAGGATCGTCGTAGTGAACTCGCGATCGCCGAGGAACGGCACGCGGAGGCCGTTGAAACCGAAGTGGTTCTGGACGTAGACCGCCACGACGATCGCCACTACCAGCTGCCAGATGATCTTGTGTCGTCCGCGAATGCCGATGCCGGTGCGAGCGTTCAGGAAGTCGTCGATGGCTCCGAGCGCCCCGATGACCGCGAGCACGAAGAGCGGCGAGTACGTGGAGGCATCCAGGGCGCCGAAGACGCCGGCCAGGCCCAGGATCACGATCACGATCAGGACCCCGCCCATCGTCGGCGTGCCCTGCTTGATCAGATGGCTCCCGGGCCCTTCTTCACGGATCTGCTTGCCCATCCCCAGCCAGCGCAGCAGACGCAGGTAGGGCGGCATGAGGATGACCATGCAGGCGAAAGCAAGAAGCAGCCCCTGGATCAACTCGACCCCGTGCTCTTTCACCTGACCTCCTCACCCGTCGGCCGCGCTCCTCCCTGCGCCTCCGTGCCAGCAGTCCAGCCCCCGAAGCTTTCTTCCAGAGAACCGACCACCCATTCGAGCGCGGCGCCCCGCGATGCCTTGACCAGCACCGCGTCACCGGGGCGAAGCCGCTGCCGCAGGACCGCCAGGGCGGTCTCGCGGTCCGGCACCAGGACGACCCTATCGCCGAGTCCTTTCGCTCCGGCTGCGATCCCGGCCGCACCACGGCCCACGACGACGAGCTGGTCCACGAGTTCCGCCGCCGCGGCCCCGACCTCGCGATGGCCGCGTTCGTGCGCCTCGCCGAGCTCGAGCATCTCCCCGAGAACCGCCACGTGGCGGCCGGGCAGCGTGGAGAGCAACTCCAAAGCCGCAAGCATCGAGACCGGCGAGGCATTGTACGTGTCATCTAGCACGGTCAGCCCGGGGATTCGGATGACCTGGTCGCGATGCTCCGCCTGCCAGCCGCGGCGCAAGCCGGCAGCTATCTGGTGAAGATCCAACCCGGCCGCCACCCCGACGGCAGCCGCGGCCAGTCCGTTGTGCACGCCATGGCGGCCGAGAGCCGGCGTCGACACCCCGACCGTTCCGCCGGGCGCGATGAGCGTGAACCTCATCCCATCCAGGCCGGCCGAAGCCACTTCCTCGGCCCGAACGTCCGCCCGTGGTGCGAAGCCGTAGGTGATGATCTGCGCCGCGGTTCGGGTTCGCATCCCCGCCGCTCTGGCGTCGTCGGCGTTGAGGACCGCCGTTCCATTCGCCGGCAGCACCGCCACGAGCTCCGCCTTGGCCCGCTCCACGGCTTCGATGCTGCCGATCCGTGAGAGGTGGACCTCGCGAACCGCGGTCACCACGCCGATCCGGGGTTGGGCGATGGCCGTCAGCTGGGCGATCTCGCCGCCCACGTACATCCCCATCTCGAGAACCGCGGCTTCATGTTCCGGACCCATCCGAAGCACCGTCAGCGGCAGGCCGATCTCGTTGTTGGCGTTGCCCTCGCTCTTGAGAGTGACGAAGCGCTCGGCCAGAACGGCCGCCGCCGCTTCTTTGGTGGATGTCTTGGCGATGCTGCCGGTCACGCCCACGACCAGCGGTGAGAACCGCCCTCGCCAGGCCGTAGCTACCGCGTGGAGCCCCAGGAGCGTGTCCGGCACGGCCACGATGGCCACGTCCGACTGGTTCGCCGCTGCCATGTCGATGCTGGGGCCGGCCGACCATTCGGTCTCCCGCACGAGCAGGGCGGCCGCTCCCGCGGCGACGGCGTCGCCCAGGAAGCGATGCCCGTCGGTTGTCTCGCCCGGCAGAGCGACGAAGAGATTGCCCGGCGCGACCGAGCGCGAGTCGACGGCTGCCCCCCGGATGGACCTGTCCGACGGTCGGACCAGTCTTCCGCCGGTGGCTGCGACAATATCGGCGGCGGTCAGGGCTAGCGGCCCCGCGCCGGGCCGAGGCTCCCGGGGGCGGGTGTCGGTCACGCCTCCAGTGTCGCACAGCCGGCGGCTCACGTTACGGGCCTTCACATCAGCCCAGCGGCTTGGCTGTCCGCCCGCCGGGCGGCGCCGGGCCGTCCTTGTTGGAGGGGATATGAAGCCCCATGACCGCGTCCGTCGCGATGCGCCGGAAGAGCGTCGTGGACTGCGTGGGCATGGCCAGCACTCCCTGGCTGATCTTCGTCGGAGTCCCCCGGTAGATCACGATGCCGATAGTCAGGTCCGGCGAGCTGTGGCCGACCCAACCGTAGAAGCTGTAGTTGTAGATGTCGCTCAGCCAGTCGCCCTTGCCCTTGTTCAGGGTGGGATCCCAGATCTGGGCGGTGCCCGTCTTGCCGCCCACGAAGTAGCCGGGGATATAGGTCGCTTGCGCGTACGACGGCACTGCCGTGACCACGTGGGTAAGGAGACCGGTCAGCGAGCTCGAGAGACTGGGGCTGATGACCTGGCGTGACGCTGGGCTCGGCGTGGGCGTCGCGGCTGCGGCCTGGGACTGCGCGACATGTGGCGTCACCGCCGTGCCGCCATTCGCCATCTCGGAGTAGGCGCGCATCACCTGGATCGGAGTAGCCACCACGCCCTGCCCGAAGGAGGCGTTGGCCAGGTCTATCTGGCGCCAGGGGTCGACGGCCGGATCTCGGACCCAGTCGCTGCCGCTGACCTCGCCGGCCAGGTCCACGCCCGTCTTCTGGCCGATGCCGTACGCCTGCCAGGTCTTGTAGAGCGCGGCCGAGGCGGCGGCGGTCGTCTTGCCGAGTCGGAAGGCGACCTGCGACGCGCCCACGTTGCGGGACCAGGCCACGATGTCGGCGAAGGTCATCCAGCCCTTGGCCTTGCGGTCGGCGTCGGCGACTTCCTGTCCGGCTGGCAGCGTCAGCACGCCGGTGTCGTTGATCTTGGTGGTCAAGGCCGTCGTCTTGGTCTGGAGAGCGGCCGAGGCGGTCAGCATCTTGAAGACGGAGCCCGGCTCGTAGACCGCGCTGATGACCGGATCCATGAACAGCGACGGGTCTTGCGTGGCAACCTGCCCGTACGCGTTTGCGTCGTACGAGGGGTAGCTCGCCTCGGCCAGGATCGCTCCGGTCTTCGGGTCCATCACGATCGCCGAAACGGTTCTGGCTTTGTCGGCGATCCAGGTGGCGAACACCTCCTGCTCGACCTGGAGCTGGAGGCCGACGTCGATCGTCGTTCGGATGTCCTGGCCGGGTGCGCCCGGGTTCACGACCGTGGTGCCGGCCGGGCCGGGCTTGTTGGGATCGACCTCGACCACCTCGGGTTGGCCGGCGAGCAGAGCGTCGTACTGCTGCTCCAGGCCGTACTGGCCCCTGCCGGAGGCGTTGACGAAGCCGAGCATCTGGGCTGCCAGCGAGGTATGAGGAGCGCCTCCCGCCTGGGGATAGACCCGCACCGGGGTCGGATCGAGGGTGATGGTGGGCAGGGCGCCATACGCCTGACCCTGGGCGATTTCCTTGGCCACCTCGGGGTCGACGTTCGTGGCCAGGGGGACGTAGTAGCCGGTGCCGGTCATGGCCTTGCGCAAGCTCGCCTCCCGGTCGCCGGTCAGACCCAGGTAGTCGACCAGTGCGTCGGCATCGCGCTGCCGCGCGGCCGGGGTCATGTCGTGAAGATCGGCGATCAGACGGTAGCGGTAGATCGTCTCGGCCAGAACGATCGTGCCCGTCCGGTCGTAGATGGTGCCTCGCTGCGCCGGCAGCGACTGCCGCAGGGTCGAGGCCCCGTTGGCCAGAGTCGTCAGCCGCTCGCGCTGGTTGACCTGCCAGTAGGCGAGGCGCATGACCAGCCCGCTGGACAGCAGGGTCAGCACGATGAAGAGCAACAGGAGGCGGCCTCGCGAGTCCGTGCGGCCGAGCATCGGGATCGCTCCCTCAGCGAACCGGCAGAACGATCGGAGCGGGCAGCTGGGTTAGACCGCCGGAGATCGCCTGCCGACGGATCGCCGACTCGCGGTCGAGCCGGCCGATGTCGGAGAGGTCCTGCTGGCGTTGAGCCTGGAGTTGTTGGTACTCGGCGCTGAGCTGATCCATGTCGTACCCGGACGCCGAAACGCGGACCGTCTGGACGAGCGAGAAGAAGCTCAGCATGAACGCGACCACGATGAGTCCGATGGCGATCCCGAAGACGCGAGGATGCCGCCTGGTGCGGAGGGCCACGCGCGATCGTCGGCGCACGGCGACCGGCGCCTGGGGGCGGAGGAGGGAGGCCTCCAGGCGCCGGCGTGGAAAGAACGTGGGACGAGGGCGAGCGCCCTCATAGACGGCCATCAGTCGATGCCTCGCAGTTGCAGCCAGTCGCCGGCCACGGCGCGGCCGGACGACTCCGCCTCCCAGCGATCGCCGACCCCCGGCATCTCCGATTCGTCGAACCAGCCAAGGAGTCCGGCATAGCGCTCCGTTCGCTCGTGCATCTCGTGCTGGCGGCGGCCGTATGTCCGGCGACGGCTGGCCTGGTGGCGCTTGCTCATCGGTTCCTCCTTTCTCGACTACATCTAGGCGGCGATGCGCTCGGCGCCCCGGAGACGGGCGCTCCGGGAACGTGGATTGCGGCTGATCTCCTCGGCACTCGGGGTGCGCGACTTGCCGAGGGACCGAAGCGCCGGCTTGCGGCCGCAAACGCAGACCGGCACCCGGGGCGGGCAGACGCAGCCGCGCTGCTCGGCGGCGATGAAGCGCTTGACGATGCGGTCTTCGAGCGAGTGGTAGCTCAGGACGGCCAGGCGCCCGCCGGGCCGAAGCAGCACGAGCGAAGCCGCAAGCCCGGCTTCGAGGGCGGCCAACTCGTCGTTGACGGCGATCCGCAGGGCCTGGAAGACTCGGGTGGCCGGGTGCGTTCGGCGACCCTTGGGCGTGGGCACGGCCCGCTCAACGAGTGCCGCCAGCTGCTCCGCCGTCTCCACGGGGGAGTCACGCCGCGATTCGACGATCGCTCGGGCGATGCGCCCGGCGAACGGCTCCTCACCATAGCGTCGGAAGAGGGCTGCGAGTTCGCCCGCTTCCAGAGTCGCCAGCAGATCGGCGGCTGGCCGGCCGCGGTTGGTGTCGAAACGCATGTCCAGGCGCCCGCCGGCCCGGAAGCCGAAGCCACGTTCCACGTCGGCGAGCTGGTAGCTCGACAGGCCGAGGTCCAGGAGAAGCCCGTCCACCTCGCGGAACCCGGCGGCCGGAGCCACGTCGGTCAGCTGGCCGAAGTTGGCCTGTCGCAAGACCACGCGATCGCCGAAACGGGCCAGGCGCCGGGCGCTCCTGGCGATGGCCGCCCCATCGGCGTCGAGTCCGAGGAGACGGCCATCGGGAGCGGAGGCTTCGAGCATCCGCTCGGCGTGGCCGGCTCCACCGAGGGTGGCGTCGATCTGGAGGCTGCCGGGACGCGGGGCGAGTGTCTCGAGGACCTCGCCTGCCATCACCGACAGGTGCCCTACCTCCAGTTCGGCGCCCCCCTCGGGAGAGCCGGCAGCTTCAATGCCGCAAGTCGGCTCGTCGAGCGGATCGCGGGATTCCTTGTCGCTCATCTCTAGAACACCAGCCCGGACATGTGGGAATTCAGGTCGCGAGGCGAGCCCACCGGCTGCTGGGATTCCGCCCAGCGCTCCGGATTCCAGATCTCGACGTGGTCCCGCTGGCCGACGACCAACGCCTCGCTCCCGAGGCCGGCCCACTCGCGGATCGATGCGGGCAGCACGACTCGCCCCTGGGCATCGGTCTCGACGTCGAAGGCGTTGGAGAAGAGGAAGCGCGAGAGCCTCCGGGCGTTGTCGTCGGCCAAGGGTAGGGCCGCGACTTTGGCGGCGAGGTCCTCGAAGGATTCGCGGGTGAAGATAGCCGCACAACCGTCCATCCAGCTCGCCAGGACGGCACCCTCGTCGAGTTGCAGGCGGAACTTGGCCGGTATTGCCACCCGGCCCTTAGCGTCTACGCTGTGTGTGTATCTGCCCCGGAACATCTGACTGTCGCTCGTCCGATCAGTGTCTGCGGCCGTGATCCCGGCTGAGGAAGTGAATCGTCCCGTCCTGCCTTGGCCGGCAGGCCGGAATCACCACTGCTCACCACCGAGAGCCACTTGGATGGATCATACACCCACTTGAGTGGCCGTCAACGGCTGCGGTCGGGAGTCTCGACCACCGCTCCGACCGAACCCGGCGCATCCGTGTGTGGCGGAGGAAGCCGGCCCGCGAGGGAACCGTGCGAACGGTGCGACGTCTCAAGGGCAGTCAACCTGATCGTGGTTGACGTGCCGCCACAGGCGGAGCATCTGGAGGTGAGGGAGATGTCCGTTGCAGTCGAACGCCGAGTGGCGGCCGGGCGGTTCGGTACCTGGATCGCCCGCCTGGGCGTGCTGACGCTGGCCGGCAGCGTGTTGTGGAGCTGTGCCGGTCAGGCGGCGGCGAACGATGTGGCCCGCTCCAGTGCTTCCAGGGCTGGAGGCTCGGCTGCCGAAGCGGGACAGGCCGCCTCGGCCCTCAATGCCTTCGGCTTCGATCTATATCGAACGACAGCCTCGGCGGCGGGAAACGAGGTCTTCTCCCCCGTCAGCATCGAGCTGGCCCTGGCCATGGCCCGAGCCGGCGCGGCCGGCGCTACGGCCAGTGAGATGGACTCGGTCATGCACGCCGCCTACGGCTCGGGGAACGGCAATGGCCTCAACTCACTCGATCAGGCCCTGGCTGGCCTCTCGGGCAGCTACCCGAACCCACTCGGCTCCCAGCAGACAGTCAGGCTCCATGTGGCCAACGCGCCATTCGCGCAGCGCGGCTACAGCCTGAAGCAGCCCTACCTTGACACTCTCGCCGGCCGGTTCGATGCAGGCCTGCGGCTGGCCGACTTCGCAGACGACCCGACGGGTTCGTGCAAGCTCATCAACGACTGGATCCGCGACCAGACGGAGGATCGGATTCCGAAGCTCCTGGATGGGCTGGATCCCTTGACGCGCCTGGTCCTGGCGAACGCGATCTACATGAAGGCGCCCTGGCAAGCGGCGTTCTGGCCCGAGGGCACGAAGGACTCGCCGTTCACCAGGCTCGACGGCACCCAGGTGACCGTGCCGACAATGTCGCTCTCCCTCGCGTCGGCCACGTACGCCTCCGGGCCCGGCTGGCAGGCGGCTGAGCTCGGCTACGTCGGTGGCTCGCTGGCCATGACTCTGATCCTCCCGGACGACCTGCCCACCTTCGAGAAGAAGCTGGACGCGACTCTCTTCGACCACATCACCGGTGCTCTCCGGCACACTTCCGGCGAGCTGACGCTCCCTCGCTTCAAGACCGAGACTCGAATCGACCTGAACCAGACCCTGGCCACGATGGGCATGCCGTCCGCCTTCGACGCCGCCCGGGCCGACTTCTCCGGCATCACCGACCAGGAGCGCCTGTTCATCTCGAAGGTCGTCCACCAGGCGAATATCTCGGTGGACGAGAAAGGTACTGAGGCCTCGGCGGCCACCGTCGTGGTCATAGCCGTGGCAACCTCGCCGCCTGACCTTGTGACCTTCCACGTCGACCGACCGTTCGTGTTCGCCGTCCGCGACAGGAGCACGGGCGCCATCCTCTTCCTCGGCCGCATCGTCGATCCGTCGGCCTAGAGCCTGCTGGGGAATCCTCGAACACGTCGGAGGCCGCGGAGGCCTCACAATCGAGCCACCAACGCCAGCCGCAGGAGCGAGGGATCCAGATGCGCATCCTGGCCATCGAACGGCCTGTTCCAGGCGTCATCGCTGCCCAGTTCACGCCCGAGCTGACAGCCGCGGAGGCTCGTCGAGCCTGGGAGCTGTACCAGGCCGGGACGGTCAGGGACCTCTACTTCCGGACGGACGAATCGTCCGCCGTGCTGATGCTGGAGTGCGACGACGTGTCCGCGGCGCGCGACGTTCTGGCTTCACTGCCGCTCGTGGCCGCCGGCCTGATCGAGTTCGAGGTGCTGCCGCTGCGGGCCTACTCCGGCTTCGGGCGGCTCTTTGCGCCTGGCGTGCTGCCTAGCGAGCGCCCGTGACGCAGGGCAGCGCGGTCGCGGCAGGGCCGGGGATGTAGCGCCCCACCCAGGCGGAGAGCTCGCACGAGAGATCCTCGGCGAGCTTGGGGCTAGCGCCGCCGCGTTCGAACGACCGGCGGAAGCCGGCCACGATTCCGATCAGCTCGGCGCGAGCTCTGCCGGTCCACTCGAGAGCGGGACAGGAGCCGCGGAGGTGGCAGTCCTCTTCCTCCGAGAAGTGGCGGACGGAGTAATCCCCGAAATCGCGGAGCGCCCGCTCGACCACGGCCCGGTCGCATCCGGTCTCGAGCGTCGCCACCAGAGCGTCGGCCCGCTCGACGAGGGTCCGTCGCTGCGCATCCAGCAGCGGGGCTCCGGTCTCCATGCTCGGCTGCCACCCGATCGACATCCCGTGGCTCCTTCGTTCGCGTCGGCCTACGGCCGTGCCCGGCCTCGCGGGCGGGGACGGCGGCTCCTATGAGGCCGCGAAGGGCCGCCTGCCGGCCAGTGCCATTGGGCCCGGCAAATCGTGACCAGCCAACTATGAGTAGCGCCGACCGGGTAGGCCGCCGGACCCACACCGCCCGGCTCGTGTCCTACGCCGCCCAACGGGCGGAGCGGCTCTCACCGCGGCTGGCTAGCTGGTCGGTGGCGGGATCCTCATCCTGTCGCCCGGATGAATGACGTGGGAGCTCGTCCAGTCGTTCATGGCGTAGGTCTTGTCGACATCGACCTTGAAGTACCTCGCGATATTGGGAATCTCGTCCGTCACGCCGGAGCCGTTTCCGCTCGGCTCGGGGCCCGGCCCTCGGACGGTGTACCACCAGCAGTTGGGCTCGTCGGTGCACGGAACCAGGAGGGCCCTGTGCTTGGCGTCCCATCCCGGAGGCCACGAGCTTGTCACCGCCGGCGTGGCCGGTGGGGTCGGCGAGGCCACCGGCGTGGCGGTCGGCGAGGCCACCGGCGTGGCGGTCGGCGAGGCCACCGGCGTGGCGGTCGGTGAGGCGGGCGTGGCGGTCGGCGAGGCGGTCGGCGCGGTCGGCGAGGGCGTCGCGGTCGGGATGAGCGTGGCGGTCCCGACTGGCGATGGCGAGACGACGATCCCCGACGTCGAGCGGCTGGCGCCGCCGAATGGCAGCACGCCAAGGACCGGACCGGTGACCAGCACCGCGACTGCCGTGATCACCAGGACGATCGCGGCGGCCGTCCTCAACGAAAGACCCCTCGCCTCTCCCTGGAGAGCAGCCGGCGCGGCGCTCTCATTCGCCAGGACCGTGCCCCGCACGTAGCGCGGGCAACTGACATGGACTCGCTGCAAGCACACCAGCTCCTGCTGGCGCAGAGAGAGCGGCAGCGGGTCACCGAAGGCAGCGCAGCGGTGCGTCGGCACGGCCGTCGTCTGCGAATCCGCCAGCCGGCCGTCCGGGCCGACGCTGCGGAGGAAGTGGCAGCGCATCGGGCCGGGGGTGGAGGGAGCCGGCTCTGACCACGGCCGTAATCGCGGCGCGATGTCGACCGGGTCTGCGGCCGTTCCTGGCGGAACGTCCGACGGGTTGACGGGCGGGGTGCCCGGCGGCAGGCCACCATCGCCGATGTCGGCGCCTATGAACCCCTCAGAGGCGCTCGCCTCGGCCTCGTCGGGCGGCAGACCCCGGGCGACTCGGGCACGTCCGAGCCTCATCTGTTCCTCGTCGGGCGGCGTTCGGCCCCCTCGTCCCTCTCGACCGTCCGAGCCTTCGCCTGCCTCCACGACCGCTCCTGCCCCCCAAGACTACGCCCGGCAGGTATGAGCCAGGCAGCCAATGCCGGGGAGTCTAGTACCTTTCGAGGATTGCCGTCCCTTCGACCGCGATGGTAGCCTCCCGCCTTCGGAGGTCGCACCTCGTTCGATGGTACTGTCTCAACGCGTCGCAGAACTGCAGCCCCTCGCCGCGACTTCGGCTGCGCCGAGAATCCGTCGCTGCACGTTCCGCCGCCTTAGCCGGATTGCCGCGAACCCCGAATTCGGGTATGAGGTGAGCTGCCTGTACCCCGACCGACGAGTGCCGCTGCCTCTCGGAGACATGGAGTCGAGCTTCGCGATCTGCGCGCCGTGTACGGCCAGCCACATCTTCCGACCGGACGAAGAATGAGGGGTTCTCGGCCGTCGTTCTCCGGCTCAGCTTAGGTAGGTGGCGGCGAGCCGGCCTGTAAGCCGAGTTCTGTACCGCGACTTGAGTCGCGGCGACGATCATCCATCTCTGGCCGCCGGTCACCCGACGGCTCAAGCGGCCGACCCGAGGACTGGGCAACGCGACCTCTTCCGTTCGAACGCCCGGTTGCCCGAACCTCCGAACCGCGTCCTCCTATTTGGCCTTGCTCCGGGTAGAGTTTGCCGCGTTTCACCTACCGTGCTCGAGTTGCCCCGAGCCCGGCTACGTCTCTGTGGCACTGGTCCTCGCCTCGCGGCGGACGGGCGTTACCCGCTACCCTGCGCTGAGGAGCTCGGACTTTCCTCGAGCGTGCGACCGAAGCCACACGCGCGCGATCATCCGGCCGACTCGCCGAGGCGGGATTGTAGTCCAGTCTCAGGCGCGAGCCAACCCGCGATCCGCTTCAGCGCTGGAGGTGAAGATGGCCGGTGACCGCGAGATCGGCTCGGGCGGAGGCCCCGTCCTTGTCCGCCGCGCCCTTCCGGTCGATGCGCGGGCCATCGCGGAGGTAACCGTCCGTGGCTGGCAGGCGGCCTATCGCGGCATCCTGCCCGAGGACTTCCTCGCAGGCCTGTCCCTACCGGCCCGTGAGGTCGCCTGGCGGTCGATGCTGGAGAGCGACGAGGAGGGCGCGGCCCCGGCCTGGGTCGCCGAGCGGAATGGCGAGACGATTGGCTTCGCGGCGAGCGGCCCGCCACGGGACGCGGACGTGCCTCTCCCCGGCGCTGAGGTATACGCGCTCTACGTCCTGCCGGAGGAATGGGGGACCGGCATCGGCCGCTCTCTGCTCGAGACCGCCGTGGGCCACTGGCGGTCCCACGGCTGCCCCACGCTGGTGCTCTGGGTTCTCGAAGCCAACGGCCCGGCTCGCGCCTTCTATGAGGCAATGGGCTGGGAACCGGACGGTGGCCGGCAGCGGCTGGAAATCGCCGGCACGAGCCTCGCCGAAATCCGCTACCGCCTGGCGCAGGCCGCTCCCCCGCGCGGCACGTCGTAGCATTGGCATTCGCCGGCGCATCGGGCGCGGGCAGGCCGAGCCGGGAGCGGACGATGGGTGCGAAGGGCAAGGGCGGCGCTTTTCGGGATCTTCTTGGCGTGAAGCCGGGCGAGAAGGTGGACCTTGCCCGCTTCGACTGCGGCGCGACCTTCGGTCGTCAGAAGGACGAGGCCGAAGCCACCCTGGCCGCGAACCTGGCCCGCCTCACGGACCTCCAGGAGCGCATCTACGCCGAGGCCAAGCATGCTGTTCTGATCGTGCTGCAGGGAATCGACGCTGCCGGCAAAGACGGCACCATCCAGGTCATCGCCGGAGCATTCAACCCGCAGGGGACGCCGGTGACTTCGTTCAAGGTGCCGACCGCCGAGGAGCTCGCCCACGACTTCCTGTGGCGCGTCCACGCCGCGGTTCCGGGCAAGGGCGAGATCGGCATCTTCAACCGCAGCCACTACGAGCAGGTCCTCATCGTCCGGGTCCACCGCCTGGAGCCCGAGGCGACCTGGCGCCGCCATTACCGCGAGATCCGCGATTGGGAGCGGATGCTGACCGACGAGGGCGTCACGATCCTCAAGTTCTTCCTGGCGATCGACAAGAACGAGCAGAGGCAGCGCTTCCAGGAGCGAGTCGACGATCCAACCAAGCGCTGGAAGTTCAAGACGGCCGACATCGCCGAGCGCAAGTTCTGGGACGACTACAAGGCCGCGTTCGAAGAAATGCTCTCGGAAACGAGCACGGACTACGCCCCCTGGCACCTGGTGCCGTCGAATCGCAACTGGCTGCGCGATCTGGCAGTCAGCGAGATCGTCGCCGACGCCCTGGAAGAGCTCGATCCGCAGTACCCGGAATCTGCGGCCGGAATCGAAGGCCTCAAGGTCGTCTGACGGCGACACGGGAGTCGATCCGAAGGAGGTCTGGGATTGACGATCCTGATTCTGCTGATCGCAGGCGTCGCGATCATGGCTCTCGTCGTCTGGGCGGTCGCTAGGATGGAGATCGGCGGTCGCGCGATCGAGGTAGTGGCGGCCGCTCCGAGCCGCCCGCTCTCGTGACCTTTGCTGCGGGCCGCCCTTGCCGCGGCAGCGGCGCTGCTGGCAGCGGTTGCGGCCGCTCGACTTGCCGATGATCGGAGCATGGGGCTGCAGCCGGCCGCGAGCCTGTTCTTCGTCGCCGAAGCGGCCTTTGCCGCCGCCATCGCCCCCGCCATCGCCCTCCGCCGCCGGGCCCCGGCTCGCCTCCTCGGCGCCATCGTCGTCGGCGGTGTGGCACTCGAGCTGGCCGCCTTCCCGCTGCTGTTCGGTGGGACCTCGTGCGCATGCGCACGGTCGGCGGTGCCGTACGTGCCGCCCACCTGGCTTGGCCTGGATGGCACGACCTGGGCCTTCGCGGCGCTGGTCGGGGTTCCCGTTCTGCTCGTGATTGCGCTGGTGCCCTGGCGCCGCTAGCCACTCGCCACGACGCGGCGTAACGCCGGGTCAGCGGCGGCTCCGATATGGGACCGGCGGTGCCTAGTCCGGCCTCGTCACCACCACGGCCCGCCCACCGGCCTGGACCCGATCGATCGCCTCGTTGCACAGCGCATCGGCTTGCTTGTTCTGAGCCCGCGGCACGTGAGTGGCAGCCCAGCGCCCGAACCGCGCCAGCCGCGCTCTGGCCTCCGCGTTGAGCGGCACCAGCTTGGCGTCCTTGACTCGCCAGCGTTCGGCCAGCTGCTCCACGATGAGCTTCGAGTCGAGGAGCAGCTCGACCTCTCGCGCACCCAGCTCCTCCGCGAGGGCAAGCGCGCGCAGGACGGATGTGTACTCGGCCACGTTGTTGGTCTGAACGCCGAGGTACTCGGAGATAGTGGCGATGGGCGTCGCGTCGGGGCGGCCCGACCCGGGCGCGGCGGCATCGATCAGAACGGCTCCCAGCGATGCGGGGCCAGGATTCCCGCGGGCGGCGCCGTCGGTTCGGATGATCAGCGACAGGCCGGCCGGTGCCCCGGCATCGGCAGCCGCTTCGGGGACGGCATCAGACCCCTCCCCTGCCCCGGCTCCAACCGATCGCCACAGGGAATCCCAGGCAGGATCGGTGCGCCCGCTCAGCCTCGCCGCCCCACGATCGCCGAGGAGACCTCGAGGATCGCCCTGGTGATGTTGATGCCGCGAGGGCAGGCCTCGACGCAGTTGAAGATCGTCCGGCAACGCCAGACGCCGTCCTCATCGGCCAGGATCTCGAGCCGTTCGGCGGCGCCTTCGTCACGGGAGTCGAAGATGAAGCGGTGAGCCTGGACGATCGCGGCCGGGCCGACGTACTCCGGTCGGGCCCAGAACGACGGGCACGAGGACGTGCAGGCGGCGCACAGAATGCACTTGGTGGTGTCGTCGAAGCGGGCTCGATCCTCCGGACTCTGGCGTCGCTCGCGTTCCGGCTCCGGCTGGTCGTTGATGAGATACGGCCTGACCGAGCGGTACTTGCCGAAGAACCCGCTCATCTCGACGATCAGGTCCTTCACCACCGGCAGACCAGGAAGAGGCGCAACAGAGATCTTCTTGCCGAGCTGATCGACCCTGATCCGGCAGGCCAGCCGGTTGCGGCCGTTGATGAACATGGCGTCCGAGCCGCAGATGCCGTGGCCGCAGGAGCGGCGGAAGCTGAGCGAGCCGTCCTGCTCCGCCTTGACCTTGATCAGGAGGTCGAGGACGCGGTCCATCGGATCGACGGCGACCTCGTAGGTCTCCCAGTGAGGCGCCTTGTCAGTCTCGGGATCGTAGCGGAGGATGCGCAGATCGACGTTCATCGGGCGGCCTCAGTACGTCCGCGGCTTCGGTTCGAAGCGCGTGATCGAAACCGGCTTGTAGCCGAGCTTCGGCTCCTGCAGCGTCCGATAGGCCAGGCTGTGCTTGAGCCACTTCTTGTCGTCGCGCTCGGGGTAGTCCTCGCGTGAGTGGGCGCCGCGGCTCTCGGTCCGAGCCAGGGCACACGAAACGGTGGCGTGCGCAATGTCGAGTAGGTATCCGAGCTCCTGGGCTTCCAGCAGCTCGGTATTGAAGACGGACCCACGGTCGGTGATCGAGAGCTTGCCGCAGCGAGCCTCGAGCTCCTTGACCTTGGCCAGGGCCGCCTTCAACAGCTTGCCCTCGCGGTACACGCCCACGTTGTCCATCATCACGGCCTGAAGCTCGGTGCGGATGACGGCAGCGGATTCGCCGCCGCTCTGGCGCGAGCGGATCGCCTCGAGCTCAGCCCCAACCGACTCCGCGGCATCTGGCATCGGCCGTGGCCGCTCCACGCCGCCCGCGTAGCGCGCCATCTGGCGGCCGGCGCGCCGGCCGAAGACGAGGAGATCCACGAGGGAGTTGGTGCCCAGGCGATTGGCCCCGTGAACGCTGACGCAGGCGCACTCGCCCGCGGCGAAGAGTCCCGGCACGACGGTGTTCTTCTCGTCCCGGACGACCTCGGCCGAGACGTTGGTCGGGATCCCGCCCATGGCATAGTGGGCCGTGGGCTGGACCGGGACCGGCTCCGTGAGCGGCTCCACTCCCTGGTAGATGCGGGCGAACTCGGTAATGTCCGGCAGCTTCTCCTCTATCACCTTTCGGCCCAGGTGGCGAACGTCGAGGTACAGATAGTCCTTGCCCCCGATGCCGCGGCCGGCCCTAATCTCCTGGTACATCGCCCGGCTGACCATGTCGCGCGGGGCAAGCTCCATCGCCTTGGGCGCATAGCGCTCCATGAAGCGCTCGCCCAGATCGTTGAGGAGCGTGCCGCCCTCGCCGCGAGCCGCTTCCGAGAGGAGGATGCCGATGCCTACGATCCCGGTCGGGTGGAACTGGAAGAACTCCATGTCCTGGAGCGGGATGCCGTGGCGGTAGCACAGGGCCACGCCATCGCCGGTCAGGCTGTGGGCGTTGGAGGTGATGCGGAACATCCGCCCGAAGCCGCCGGTGGCCAGCAGGACGGCCTTGGCTCGGAAGGTATGGAGCTGACCGTCGGCGAGCCGATGGGCCACGACCCCGGCCGCACGTCCACCGGCGCCCGGCTCACCGCCCTCGAAGAGCAGGTCCACGACCTGGAACTCGTCGAAGAACTTGACGCCGTGCTTGACGCACTGCTGGTAGAGCGTCTGCAGGATCATGTGGCCCGTTCGGTCGGCCGCGTAACAGGCCCGCCGGACCGGCGCCTCGCCGTAGTTACTGGTGTGGCCGCCGAAACGACGCTGGTCTATCTTGCCGTCCGGGGTGCGATTGAACGGCAGGCCCATGTGCTCGAGCTCGATGACCGTCTCGATCGCCTCCCGGGCCAGGACCTCGGCGGCATCCTGGTCGACGAGGTAGTCGCCGCCCTTGACGGTGTCGAACATGTGCCACTCCCAATGGTCCTCCTCGAGGTTGCCGAGAGCGGCGCAGACACCGCCCTGGGCGGTGCCGGTATGGGAGCGGGTGGGATAGAGCTTCGTCAGGACGGCTGTGTTGACGCCCTCGCGAGCCAGCTCGAGAGCGGCCCACAGGCCGGCCCCGCCGGCGCCCACGACGATCGCGTCGAACGGGTAGTCCATGGTCAGGCCGTCGGCATGGGGATCGGGACCGAGAAGACGACGACCGTGCCCATGACGAAGACCACGGCGCCGACCAGGTAGAGCGTCATGAGAGCGAAGGTTCGCCGGCCGCCCTTGAGGTAGTCCATGGTCACGGTCCGGATGCCCAGGAAGCTGTGGCAGACGACCATCATCAGCAGCAGCCAGTCGAAGCCTCGCCAGAAGAGGCTGTTCCAGCGCTGCTGGAAGATCCAGGTACTGGTCTGCTGTGAGGGGTCGAACAGGAAGTGCTGGAGGCTGAAGTGGACCAGGGCCAGGACGAGGAGGGCCACGCCCGAGAGCCGCATGAAGTACCAGGACGCCAGCTCGAAGCCGCCGCTTTGCGGCCGGGGCCGTCCGGAGCGGGAGTAGATCGCCATCTCGTTCCCTCCCCTACAGCCCGAGAGCCGGGCGCATGATGATGAACGCTCCTGGCAATCCAACACCGACGAAGATGACCCAGTTGGCGTACCAGATCTGCTTGTGGTAGGCCGTCAGGCCGGGCCAGAAGTCCATGAGGATGACGCGTACGCCGTTGAGGGCGTGGTAGAGCAGCGCCGCGCCGAGCAGCACTTCCATGATCCGGCCCGGGGTGCTGGCATACAGCTTCAGGATGTCGTTGTAGACGTTCGGGTTACCACCGGCCAGGTAGATGTCCAGGACGTGCAGCATCACGAAAAGCCAGATGGCGATCCCCGAGATGCGATGGAACGCCCAGGCCACCATCCCCTCGGAGCCGCGGTAGCGAAGCAGCATGCAGCCTCCCGAACGTTGTCCGTCGGGCCTGAGCCCGATCGGGGTGTGTGGCCAATCAGGCCGTGGCAGCCACCTGAGCCAGACGGGCGACTATCGCGTCCGCGAAGTCGCTCGTTCCGGCGGTTCCGCCGAGATCGTATGTGACGGTTCGGCGCTCGGCGATGACCGACCGGATCGCGTCCTCCACCCTCTCGGCCGCGGCCTGCTCGCCGATGTGGCGCAGCATCAGCACGCCCGAGAGCATCAGGGCGGTTGGATTGGCCCTGTTCTGACCCGCGTACTTGGGAGCGGAGCCGTGAACGGCCTCGAAGACCGCCGCCTCCGTGCCGATATTGGCCCCAGGTGCCACACCGAGCCCGCCCACCAATCCGGCGCACAGGTCGCTGACGATGTCGCCGTAGAGGTTCGGCAAAACCAGGACGTCGTACAGCTCGGGCTTCTGGACGAGCTGCATGCACATGTTGTCGACGATGCGGTCCTCGAAGACGACGCGGCCTTCGAAGGCGGCTGCCACGTTCCGGCAGCTCTCCAGGAAGAGGCCGTCGGACATCTTCATGATGTTCGCCTTGTGAACCGCCGTGACCTTGCGCCGGCCGTTCGCGACGGCGTATTCGAAGGCGAAGCGGGCGATCCGCTCCGAGGCGGCGCGAGTGATGATCTTGATGCTCTCGGCCGCGTCCAGCCCGACCATGTGCTCGATGCCCGCGTACAGGTCCTCGGTGTTCTCGCGGACGATGACCAGGTCGACGTTGTCGTAGCGGGTCTTCAGGCCCGGGATCGAGCGCACCGGCCGAAGGTTCGCGTACAGCCCGAGGGTCTGGCGAAGGGCCACGTTGACCGAACGGAAGCCCTCGCCGACCGGCGTGGTGATAGGCCCCTTCAGGGCGACCTTGTTTCGGACGATCGAATCGAGGACGTACTGCGGAAGGGGCGTGCCCTCCTTCGCCATGACCGCCTCTCCGGCGTCCACGACCTCCCAATCGAACTCGACACCGGAGGCGTCGAGGACTCGCCTGGTTGCCTGGGCCAGCTCGGGGCCGATGCCGTCGCCGGGAATGAGCGTCACTGGTTGGGCCATGGCGGGCATTCTAGCCTCACAAGCGGGAGGTCGGCAGGCCGAAGCACAGCCGGCTACCAGATCGAGTAGCGCGCTCGGGGACATCCCGGGCACGTGCGGGCTGCCTCCTGCTACGATCGACTCGCTCGCGCCGGGGTTCGCCGCCAGCTCGGTTCCGCCCCCGCGCCCTATATGCATCGGGAGTGGCCGGCGTGAAGATCCAGGAAGCCGACGCGAAGTCGCTCTTGCTCGCCCAGGGACTACCCGTGCCGCCCTGGGAAGTGGCTCGAACCACGGCAGAGGTGGAGGCCGCGGCCCAGCGATTCTTCGCCGCCGGGTCGGACCGCGTGGTCGTCAAGGCCCAGGTCCTTGTCGGCGGCCGAGGCAAGGCGGGCGGCGTCAAGCTCGCGTCCACGGCACGGGAGGCCGCCGAAGTCGGCGGTCGCATCCTCGGCATGGATATCAAGGGCATCACCGTTCGGAAGGTCCTGGTCGGAGCGGCCGTCGAGATCGCCAGGGAGTTCTACCTCGGCGCCATCGTCGATCGGGCCAGCCGCCGGATCGTGCTGATGGCCTCGGCCGAGGGCGGCGTGGAGATCGAGGAGGTGGCTCGCCAGAATCCGGGTGCCATCCACCGCGTCTCCGCCGATCCGCTGCTCGGCCTCCTTGCCTTCCAGGCTCGAAGCCTGGGCCTTGCCGTCGGTCTGCGCGATCCCCTGCTGAACCAGTTCGTGGCTATCGCCGAGGGCCTGTACGCCACGATGAAGGCCAACGACGCCGATCTCGTCGAGGTCAACCCGCTGGCAGTGGTAGCCGAGACGGCCGTGGACGGCGCCCGCCGGGAACGGCTGGTCTGCCTGGACGCCAAGATAACCCTCGACGACTCCGGCCTGTCGCGTCATCACGACCTGGAGGCGCTGCGAGATCTGGACGAGGAGGACCCGACGGATGCGCAGGCCCGGAAGCTGGGCATCAACTTCATCCACCTCGACGGTTCGATCGGGTGCATGGTCAACGGTGCCGGCCTGGCCATGACGACCATGGATCTCGTCGGGCACTACGGAGGCGCGCCGGCCAACTTCCTTGACATCGGAGGCGGCGCTCGTCACGAGACCGTTCGCGGGGCGATGGAGCTGATCCTCGCCGATCCCAACGTTCGGGCCATCCTGGTCAACATCTTCGGCGGCATCACCCGCGGCGACGAGGTTGCCGAGGGGCTGATCGAGGCTCGGGCGCAGCAGTCGCGCGAGGTACCCATGGTCGTCCGTATCGTCGGCACCAATGCCGCGGAGGCGGCCCGACTGTTGCAGGAGGCTCGCTTCGAGACGGCGATCACGCTCGACGAGGCGGCCGAGAAGGCGGTAGCCCTGGCGAAGGGAGCGGCACGATGAGCATCCTCGTCGGAAGCGACACACGGCTCCTCGTCCAGGGCATCACAGGCCGTGAGGGCGAGTTCCACACTCGCGCCTCTATCGCTTGCGGCACGAAAGTCGTGGCCGGGACACGGCCGGGCAAGGGCGGCCAGAAGGCCATCGACGGCACAGTCCCCATCTTCGACACCGTCGCCGAGGCGGTCGCGCAGGCCGGAGCCAACACGTCGGTCATCTACATCCCCGCTCCGGGCGCGCCGGACGCGATCCTCGAGGCCGTCGACGCCGGCATCGAGACCATCGTCTGCATCACGGAGGGAATCCCGGCGCTGGACATGATTCCGGCAGTCGAGGTGGTTCGGCGGGCCGGGGCGAGGCTCATCGGCCCCAACTGCCCCGGCGTCACGTCGCCCGGCCGGGCCAAGGTCGGCATCATCCCCGCCTCGATCCACAAGCCCGGCCGCGTGGGCGTGGTGTCGCGCTCGGGGACGCTCACCTACGAGGCGGTCCAGGCCATGTCCGATGCCGGCATCGGACAGTCCACATGCGTCGGTATCGGCGGCGACCCGATCATCGGCACGACGTTCCTCGACGTTCTCAAGCTGTTCCACGACGACCCCGAGACCGAGGCGATCGTCATGATCGGCGAGATCGGCGGGGCCGCCGAGGAGGAGGCTGCCGCCTACGCGACCGAGTACCTGCGCGGCGTCCCGATGGCGGCGTTCATCGCCGGCCGGACCGCGCCGCCCGGCCGTCGGATGGGCCACGCCGGAGCGATCATCTCCGGCGGTTCGGGGACCGCCGCGGAGAAGATCGCCGCGCTCGAGGCGGCCGGAGTTCGCGTTGCGGACTCGCCCACCCAGATACCCAGGCTGCTGCTGGAGGCGGGCTTCCGGCCGTAGACGTCGGCCGCGGAGCGAGAGCTGCCGTGGCGCGACAGCGGCGCCAACACGACCAGGCAATCTGGCTACTGCGACCGCCCGCTCCGGATCAGTAGCCGAGCTTCGTCCAGGCCGGGCCGCCAGGGGCTTCGATGAGCTCGACCAGAACGCCGTGGCAGCTCTTGGGGTGGATGAACGCGACGGGGCCCTCCCCACCCTTCCGCGCTTCCTGGTCGATAAGCTGGAGTCCATCTGCGGCCAGCTTGTCGAGAGCGGCCTGGATATCCGGCACCTCGAAGCACACGTGATGGAAGCCTTCGCCCTTCGTCTCGAGGAAGCGGGCGGCGCCGGTCGTGTCGTCGTCGGGCTGGACCAGCTCGATCTTGACTTCGCCGACGGGCAGGAAACCGATCGTCACCCGATCGAACGGAAGCGGCGTGACCATGTCGACCGTCAGGCCAAGCCTGTCGCGATACAGATCGAGGGCGGCATCCAGGCTTCGGACTATGACGGCCACGTGGTGGATCTTCCCGATACCGAGGCCCTGGGGCAGTGCGGACGTGAGCTGATCCATGACTCTCCTGCGACTCGCGGGTTGGCTGCCGGACCGGACAGGCGTTCGATGCGCTCGCGCGGCTTGATCACTCTTGGTGGCCCCATGGTACGAGAACCACGATCGCGCAGCGCACTTCGCCCACCTCAGGCCGAAGGGGGAACGGCGCGTCTGGCAGCTGCCGGCAGCTGCCTGGCCCTCCTCGGGCGGCCAGCCCGGGCAGCTGTGCGCAGCTGTCCGATTCGGCAGCTGCTCGCAGCTATCGGCTGGCTCCCGTGGCACGCTCTCCCCTACTCCGCCTAGATCGTGATCAACTCGCGGTGCTCGCCCCAGACGCCCCGCAGGCGGTCGCAGATCTCACCCACGGTGGCATAGGCCTTGACCGCCTCGATCATGGGCGGCAGCAGGTTCTCCTCGCCGCGGGCACATTCCTCGAGGCGGCGCAGGGCCGCCTCCCAGGCGGCGGCATCCCGCTCAGCCCTCACCTTCCGGACGCGAGCCACCTGGCGTCGTTCACCCTCCGGATCGATGCCCTGTAGCGGCGGCGTCGAGGCCTCCTCGTCGCGGAACTTGTTGACACCCACGACGATCTTCGAACCGTTCTCGATGGCTCGCTGAACCTGATACGAGGATTCCTGGATCTGACGCTGCTGATAGCCCGCCTCGATTGCCGCGAGAGTTCCGCCCAGGGCATCGATCTCGGCGAGGTAGTCGTTGGCGGCCGCCTCCAGGGCATTCGTCAACGACTCGACGTAGTAGCTGCCGGCCAGAGGATCCGGAGTCTCCGTGACTCCGGACTCATAGGCCAGGATCTGCTGGGTCCGGAGAGCGAGGCGCGCCGCCTCCGCGGTGGGCAGCGCCAGAGCTTCGTCGCGGGAGTTGGTGTGGAGGCTCTGGGCCCCGCCCAACACCGCTGCCAGGGCCTGGACGGTGGTTCGAACCACGTTGTTGTCGATCGACTGAGCAGTCAGCGATGAGCCGGCGGTCTGGACGTGGAAGCGGCAGGCCATGGAACGGGATTCGACGGCTCCGAAACGCTCCTTGACGATCCGGGCCCACATCCGGCGGGCGGCCCGGAATTTGGCCACTTCCTCGAACATCTCGTTCCAGGATGCGAAGAAGAAGCTCAGGCGGTCGGCGAAGGCGTCGATGTCGAGCCCGCGGCTCACGGCGGCCTCGACGTAGGCGATGCCGTCTGCGATGGTGAAGGCTAGCTCCTGTGCGGCCGTGGCCCCAGCCTCACGCATGTGGTAGCCGCTGATGCTGATCGTGTTCCAGCGGGGCAGCTCCTTGGCGCAGAACTCGAAGATGTCGGTCACCAGCCGCATGGACGGCCGCGGCGGGTAGATGTAGGTGCCGCGAGCGATGTACTCCTTGAGGATGTCGTTCTGGGTCGTTCCACTGACCTGGGTTCGGGTCACTCCCTGCTTCTCCGCCGCAGCCACGTAGAGCGCCAGCAGGACGGCTGCCGAGGCGTTGATCGTCATCGACGTGCTCACCGTATCGAGAGGCAGACCGTCGAGGAGGACCTCCATGTCGGCAAGCGAGCTGATCGGCACGCCAACCCGCCCGACCTCGCCCTCCGCTTGCGACGCGTCGGAGTCGTAGCCCATCTGCGTCGGCAGGTCGAACGCCACCGACAGGCCGGTCTGGCCCTGCTCGAGGAGGTAGCGGAAGCGGCGGTTCGTGTCTTCGGCGGTGGAGAAGCCGGCGTACTGGCGCATCGTCCAGAGCCGGCCGCGGTACATCGTGGGTTGAACCCCGCGCGTGAACGGGTATTCGCCCGGGCGGCCAAGGTCCCGGTCCTCATCAAGACCGGCCACATCGGCCGGCGTGAAGAGATCCTGGATCTCGACTCCGGATGTGGTGAGGAAGCGCTCCTGGCGCTCGGGCGAGCGAGAGACCGCCCTGGCACGCGTGGAGGCCCGCCAGCGCTCTCTGCCCGGATCGGGCGCCGATCCACCGGCTCGTCCGTCGTGAGTTACGTGCTGATCCTGAGCCACGTGCCGCTTCCTCCAGCTGTCGTCGCTGTCGTCGCACCAGCGTGCCAGCGGATGATGGCACGGACGCGCCCCGCATGGCTAACCCGGCGCCCCAACAGCCGGACCGGCCTCGGGGTGGCCGGACGTTCCTCCCCGCGAATGGCCGTCTTTGCGCAAAGACGCCAGACCGGTTTGTCGCGGGTTTCGGGGTTCGATGACTCGCATCAGGCCGATACCCGCGTGCATCCTGCCAATCGGAGTGCAGAGAAAAGGCCGCGTTGTCCACAAAACTGGTGAACAACTTCCCGATTCTGTGGATAAGCGGGAACCGCCAAACGGGTCCCGTGAGGTAGCATCTTTGGAGGGTCGCTACGAGCCTCACACCAGCCATTCCCAAGGCCTGCTTCGCGGGGCAGCGTCGTCCGAGTTGGGCGCTGGCGACGGATCCTGATGCGAGCGAGGTGGAACCACGGTGGCCAACGTCATCGCGATCGCGAACCAGAAGGGTGGCGTCGGCAAGACGACCACTGCCATCAATCTGGCTGGCGCCCTCGCGGAGCAGGGCCTACGAGTGCTCTGCATCGACATGGACGCGCAGGCCAACCTGACCGTCGGTCTCGGCATCAACCTCGGGATGGTCGAACGCTCCATGGCCAACGTCCTCATGGGGCCGACGGCTTGCCTGCGGGACGTGATCATGACCACCGAGACCGCGAACATCGACGTCGCGCCGGCCACGCTCGACCTCGCCTCCACCGAAGTCGACCTCCTGAGCGCAATCGGCCGCGAGTACGCCCTGGCCGAGGTCATCGACGACTGGACTCAGGCCCATTACGACTACATCCTGATCGACTGCCCGCCGACTCTGGGCCTGCTGACGATCAACGGCCTGGTGGCCGCAAACGGCGTGATCATCCCCGTCCAGACGCAGTACTACGCCCTCAAGGGCCTCACCGCCCTGGTCAAGGTGATCGCCACGATCCGCGCCAAACTCAACAGGAACCTGCGGGTCCTGGGGCTGCTGCCGACATTCCACGACCCGCGAACCGTGCTCGGCCGGGAGATGCTCGAGGAGATGCGCGAGCACGGCGACAACCACGTCTTCGACACCATCATCCGGAACGCCGTGAAGCTCGGTGAGGCCCCGCTGACCGGCCGGCCGATCACGGAATATGCCGGCGCCTCGGAGGCCGCGAACAACTACCGCGATCTCGCCAGGGAGGTAATCGCGCTTGGCTAAGCCAGATTTCCGCGCCGTGGCGACCGCCCGCCTCAACGAGGAGCGAGGCCAGAGTCTCTCCCAGAACGTCCTCAGCCTCCTGAGCGCCGACAAGACGACCGTCATCCGGCCGACAGCGGTCCGCAACATCCCCGTAGACAAGGTCGACGCCAACCCCAACCAGCCGCGCCTCACGATGGACAAGGCTGGCCTTGACGACCTGACCGCCTCCGTTCGAGAGCATGGCGTCCTCCAGCCGATCCTGGTCAGGCCCGAGACCGGCAACCGCTACCAGCTCATCGCCGGGGAGCGCCGCTGGCGGGCAGCCAGCGCGGCGGGCCTCAAGGTGATTCCCGCCCTCATCGAGGAGATCGACGACGAGACGGCTCTCGAGATTGCCCTCATCGAGAACCTGCAGCGCGAGGATCTCTCACCGCTGGACGAGGCCCTCATCTACGCCAAGATGATCCGCCAGCACGGCTACAGCATCCGCAAGCTGGCCCAGAAGCTCGCCAAGGACAAGGGCTACCTGGAGAACCGGCTTCGTCTGGCCGATGCGCCGCCGGAAATCCGCGACCTGGTGTCCGTGCGCAAAGACACCCTGTCGCACGTCTACGAGCTTCTCAAAGTCCAGGACCCCAAGAAGCGCAAGCATCTGGCTGGGATGGTGGCCCGGGGCGAGCTGTCGCTAGTCAAGCTGCGCGAGAAGATCGAGGCCGGGCCGCGGGCCCGCCGGGCTCCGTCGTCGGGGAGCGCGGCCAAGGGCTCGCCCGCCGGCGGCACCGTCGAGGACGCAATCGAGGCGGAGACGGAGGCGACCTGGACGGCCAGCGGCTCCAAGAAGCCCCTCACGGACGACTCGCTGATCGCCGTTCGGACGCACCTCAACGACGCCATCGCGGACCTCATCGCGGTGCTCCAGTCGGACGTCATGAAGACCATCGACACCACAGACCGCCAGAACCTGGCGAAGTACCTGATGATCGTCAAGGTGCGCCTGGAGAACGCTATCGGTGTCGTCCGTCGGGGCGCCCCGGACCGGTAGCTCGGCCGCCAGCGCACTGGTCGCAGCCGCGCTGCCGCCGCCCTAATTGCGAGCGGGGCATGGTCACTTGGGGGCACTTTAGGAGCGTTGGGTGATGTCCGTGGCTGTGGGGCGGGCCGTTGGGACCCGCATTCCTCTACGGGCCAAGCGACCCGGCCGAGCTGAGGGCTGACAGCCAGCCAGCCCCAAGCAGCACGAACCCCACCGCCTGGACCTCCCAGCCGGCCTGGCGAGCTCGCTCACGACCGGTCGACGCCAGCCCAACTCCCAGCCAGCCAAGGCAGACGCCGGACAGACTGAACGCCAGAGTTCGGTGGTCCAGGCCGAGCGTCAGAGAAGTCGCCAGGGCAATCGTCTGGACTGCCAGCATCAGAGCCGCCTCGAGAGCGAGCGTGCGATCCCGTCCCAGGGCGCTGGCGACGGACCGGACTCCCGAGCGCCGATCCGTCTCGAGATCCGCTAGGGCGTTGGCCAGTGCCAGCGTGATGCCGGCCAGTACCGCCATGGCCACCACTCCCCACAGAGCCACCGGCCAGGAGCCCGTGGCGCCCACCCATCCGTACACGGGCAGCAGGGCGACACCGGCCGCGAAAGGAACCCAGGAAAGCGGGGTGCCCTTCAGCCGCAGGTCGTAGAGGAACCCGTCAGCCAGCCCGACGATCCCAACGACCAGGGCCAGGACGCCGACCGAAGCAGCAGACAGCAGCCCCGCTGCGCCGGCCGCGCACAGCGCCGTGCCGGCCTGCCGGCGGGTCAGTAGCCCTGCCGGGAGAGGCTTCCCGGGCTTGGCGAGGGCGTCGGCAGGAGCGTCGGCCAGGTCGTTAGCGATGCCGATGGCGAACTGCAGGAAGAGCATCCCAAGGCCGAGGCGAACGGCGATGGATGGTCCGGCGCCGGCGATGAGGGCGACCGCCACGGCAGCGGCGGCATCGAGAGTGGACGGAAAGGGATGGACGACGCGGACGAGCCCGGCCGCGGATCGAGCCACCGGCCGCAGCCAGCCGTCCCGAGCCGACCTATCAAACGTAGACGATCTCGTCGAAGCCGGCAACGAGGTAGGCGATCAAGCGTTCGCGGGCGTCCGGCACCTCGGCGTGCAACCCCGGAACAAGGAAGTGCAGCGCGACGGCCGGAACGATGAGGTGCCCCTGGACGTCTTTGCCAACGACCTGCGGAGCTCCGCCGCCCCGCGCGAAGACCCGGCGTAAAGCTCGTTCGTCCAGGTGCGCGGTCCTCTGAACGTCCGCGACCACTTTGACCACCCCCCGCCGCACCGCCACGTCCCGCATGAGCTCGGCCGCCCAGGCGTCGATCTGCTCGTCGGTCTGCTCGCGCAGCCGTTCCCGGTATTCCGTCGAGTTTGCAGCCAGGCCCGTCGCGGCCACTTCTCCTCCTTGTGCGTGTCCGTCGCAGTATCGCAGACCGCCGGCCGGCTGCCCGCTTGCCGCCATCGTCGAGGCCAAGAGCGGGCGTGGCCTCCGCGGGCTATGAAGAGCGGGACTCTCCGGGCGCGGGGGGCCGGGAACCCTCCGGCCAGCGGTTGAAGAGCTCCGTCAGCCACCTGCCGATCCGGCCCGGTCTGGGTTGATCAGGAAAATCGGCGACGAGCATCTCGAGCGCCGACTGGATGCGCGCGACCAGCCGATCCACCTCCTCGCTCGTCGGACGCGAAGACGCCTCGGACCCGCCGGCGATAGGCAGGCCAATGCGGACGCGGACGACCCGGCGGAATCCCAGCCAGCTCGTGCCGTTGACGGCCACCGGAACCACCGGGACACCAGCGCGCAGGGCCAGATAGGCCGGACCGGCCCGCAGCGGCAGAACGGTTGCTTCGCCGGCGTGGATTCGGCCCTCACCGGCGACAGCGACGATTCCGCCATCGTGGATCAGCGTCTCAGCCCTGGCCGTCGCGGCGACCAGACCGCGTTGGCCGGGCCGGAACGGCACCGCCACTCCGGCCCATCGCATCAGCCGGTTCCGAACGCCTCGTCTCATGTCCTCCTGCTCAGGGCCGAAGAAGAAGACCCGAGGCCTGCGGGGCATTGAGGCGAACACGTACAGCGGGTCGGCCCAGTTCTGGTGACTGAAGCACAGGACCGCCGCTCCAGCCGGCAGTCTGGGCCGGCCTTCCACCCGCAGCCTCGAGTAAAGTCTCATCACGACCAGGACTACCAACCGAGCCGCCTCGTACCGATGAGCCGATCGCCTCGGCGCCTGCGTGTCCATGCGATCTCGGGTTCGAGCGCTTGCCCCGCGCCCCGAGAGTGCCGCTTCGCCCTCCGCGGCTTTGTCGAGCTGGGCTGTGGCCATGCCGCGAGTATGCCAAGTTCGGGCGGCAGCCGCCCGGCGGGGGCACGCCAACCTTTCGCATGGGACGCACCGCTCGGTGCCGAACCGCGGGGACGGCGGGCCACGGCCCGCGCCTATTGACCTGTTCTCAATGCTGAGTACGATTGTTCCGTGTCTGAGAACGCCACCTCCCCACTCCGAGAGCGATCGCTCCGTGCTTGAGCGTGGCGGCTCTCGTGTTTGAGAACCGCCAGTTCGCCGACCTGGCCGTTGGCCGGTCGACCGTTCGGCAGCGGATCCTCGCCCTGCTGATGGCCGAACCCGGAACTCGACTGCATCTCCGGGCGATCCAGCGACGCGCGAGCACCAGCCCCGGCACCGCCAGCCGCGAGCTGACGAAGCTCGTTTCGGCCGGCCTGATCGAGCGTGAGGCCGAGGGGAACCAGGTCTACTTCCGCGCCTCGACCTCCCCGTTCGCGACGATGCTGCGCTCGCTGCTGGTGACCGCGCCCACACTCTTGCCCGGCTCGACCGCATCGTCGGCGGCAGGGATCGGGCCCTCTCTCGCGTCCCGCGTCGGTGCGACTCTGCCAGCTCCTGACGGTGCCGCGGCTCCGGCCCCGGCGACGCCAGACGCCGTCGCCGGGGCGGCCGCCGGTGTAACGATCGCCCCCCGCGTCGTCCGGCCGGGAATCGCAGCGCCGCCTTCGGGGCCGGTCACTATCGCGGGCGGCATTCAGCCGGGTACCAAGGCAGATCCGTTGGGCCTCGAGGCGGGGGCTACCGTAGCCGCGCAGATGCGAGTGATCTACCGCGAGCGCCTTCGGGGCGTCTACCTGTACGGCCAGCGGGCGTCAGGCGTGGCGCCGCCGGACTCGGACGTGGACCTGCTGGTGGTGCTCGATCGCATCGAGCGCTACGGCGAGGAGCTCGACCGAACCGGCACGGTCTGCGCCTCGCTCTCACTTCTGCTGGGGGTCGTCGTCAGCCGCATCTTCGTGTCCGAGACGGACTGGCGGGAGAGGACGGACGGCCAGCTGCCCGGAGTCCGGGCCGAGGCGGTGTCCCTGTGACACCTCGCGCCGCCCAGCTGCTCGATGGGGCAGATCGAGCCATCGCCGCGGCCCAGCGCGAGCTCGAGGCCAACGAGATCGAGACGGCCGCCGAACGAGCGTGCGTGGCCATGCTCCACCTGGCCAAGGCCTGCCTCGACGTGGATGGTCTCTCGCCCGGTCCTACGCAGGCGGTATGCGTGGCCTACGGAGAGCGCTTCGGCCGGACTGCTCGACTCTACTCGGCCTATCACCGCTGGCTGCTGGACGCGGTCGATCTTCGCAAGGCCTCGACGGGTGAGCTGGCCGGTCCCATCGATCGTGCCGCCGCGGCCACGGCCGTGGAGCGGGCCGAGTTGTTCCGTGACGCCGTCTACCGCTTCGTAGAGAGGAATGGCTGATGGGCGATCCGATGGAACCGGATGGGCGACTCCGCTGCTGGTGGCCGGCGGGACTTACCGGCGCCGACCCTCTCATGGTCGCCTACCATGACGAGGAATGGGGCGTGCCGGTTTCCGAGGACCGCGCCCTGTTCGAACTCCTGGCGCTGGAGAGCTTCCAGGCAGGACTCTCGTGGGCGACCATCCTGCGTAAGCGCGAGGCCTTTCGGCGTGCCTTCGCCGGATTCACCCCGAGGACGGTCGCGGCTTTCGACGGGGCCGATCGCGAACGCCTGCTGGCCGACGCAGGCATCGTGCGCAACCGAGCCAAGATCGACGCCACCATCCACAACGCCGGGTCCTTCCTGGATGTGGCCGCCGAACACGGATCGTTCGCCGGCTACCTCGCCACGTTCCTCTCTCGTCCGGCGCCGGTCCTGACGGCCGCTCACTCCTGGGCCGACGTGCCAGTGACCACGCCCGAGTCGGACGCTCTGTCAGCCGACCTGCGCAGGCGCGGTTTCCGCTTCGTCGGATCGACGATCATGTACGCCTTCATGCAGAGCGTCGGCCTGGTGGATGATCACCTGCCCGGCTGCTTCCGGTATCGGGGCTGAACTCGCGATCTCCGAAGACCTGGGTACGCGCACGCCGTCTCTCGGGTACGATCCGGCCATGCCGCCTCGAGAGTCCCCCGCCACCCATGAGCCAACACCCGCCGAGGAACCGGCCCTCGCCGAGTACGACGACTGGCGCTGGCACGTCGAGGGCCGTTTCCCGAAAGATGCGCCACCCGAGCAGGGCTACGTTCACATCGGGGTGTTCGTAACGTGGTTGAACGGCCGCGGCTTCCTGGATCCGGATTGGATCGCCCGGGCCAAGGTCGGGCGAACGGTCTCCGCGATGACCGAACGTCGGGCGAGGCCCTGCGCCCTGCGCGACGCAACCGCAGGGCGACTGGCCAGCGAGATGCTCACGCCCGAGGGCCGGGCGTTCACCGGCGCCTACTATGCCCCGGAGTACGGGTACGCCCGCGACTGGCGAGGGGTCTTCGGGAGGCGGGCGGATCGGTACGACGTCCCCGACGAACGGGAGACGTACGATCGGATCGCGCCGCTACTGGACAGGCGCTACGGAACCTGGATCGCCGCCGGCAGGCCGGAGCTCATGCCGGTGCCGGGACTGATTGGCGTGCTGACTCGACTCTTCCGTCCCAAGCGTCGCTGAGGGCGCGCTGAGATCGCGCCGGCTCTCAGGGGGTGGCGGCGACGCTGCCAGTCAGCCTGCGCCGCCGCGTAGCCCGCAGCATTGCACAGTCTCGCCGGCCGTGCCTGCCCGCCAAACGTCCTCCCCGATCTAGGACGCCAGCAGCTTCGTCTTGGCGGCCGCGAACTCGGCGTCGGTCAGCGCGCCGGAGGCGTGCAGGTCGGCCAGCTCCTGCAGCCTCGCGGTCAGCTGTGGGGACTCGGACCCTCCCGCGGGCCCCGGCTGAGCCGGGACGGCCGGCTCCACTGAACGCTTGCTGGCGCGGCCCGCCGCGAAACCGAGCCCGCCAACCAGGGCCGCCCTCCACAACCGTGGCCTCCGGAAGATGCCGAAGCGACCTCTGAACACTTGACCTCCTTCCGCCCTCAGCCGGCGCGTGGGACCGTCACCGAGAGCGCGAGTCCCGATAATGCTGCCATGCCTGAGCCTATTCCGGATCGCCCACTTCTGCCGACGACGATCGGCCCGGCCACCACTCCCCTGCCCGGCCTGCGTCGCGTCGAGCAGATCATGGGAACGGCCGTCAGCCTGGACGTGCGGGATCCGACCGTCGCCCCCGGCGCCCTGGACGACGCATTCGACTACCTGCGCGGGGTCGATCGCCGATTCAGCACGTACAAGCCCGAAAGCGAAGTCAGCCGCCTGGGACGAGGAGAGATCCAGGAGATCGACTGCAGCCCGGAGCTGCGCGAGGTTCTGGCGCTGTGCGAGCAAGTGCGCCGCGACAGCGAAGGCTACTTCGACATCCGTGCCCACCGGACCGACGGCGAGCTGGACCCCTCGGGTCTGGTGAAGGGCTGGTCGCTCGAGAAGGCCGGCCGGATACTGGAGGCGGCCGGGGCCCGCAACTACTGCATCAACGGTGGTGGCGACATCGTCGCTCGCGGCGAGGCGGCGCCGGGGCAGGCGTGGCGGGTCGGGATACGGCACCCGCTCATCGTGGACCGGCTGGCCACGGTGCTGGCCTTGCGCGACGGTTGCGTGGCCACCTCTGGGGCCTACGAACGGGGCGAGCACGTCCGCGACCCGTTCACGGGCCTGCCTCCCCGTGGTGTGCTGAGCGTTACGGTTGTGGGGCCCAGCCTCACGTTCGCCGATGCCTACGCCACGGCCGCCTTCGCCATGGGTCCCACGGGGCTCGCCTGGGTGGCCGGCCTGCCGGGCTTCGAGGGCTGTGCCGTGACCGCAGACCCGGACGGCTCGAACGCTCGTCTGGCCTGGACGCCGGGGTTCGACAGCTGGTTCGCCGAACGCGGCTGAAGGGGTGGCGGCAAGACCGTTGTGGCGGACGAGAGGACCGAGTCTGCGACCGCTCTACCAGAGGAAGGGGCGTCGCTCGAGCAGCAGCTGGTCTGCGATCGTCGCCAGGTAGGCCACCACCAGCAGCAGGCCCACCGTCATGTGGAGCTGTATGTTGGCGGCCATGGTGGCCATCAGCGCGTATGGGCTGTCGTAGAAGCTGACCAGACCGCGGTGGACCCGGATCGACAGCGGAATCGCCAGCAGGGCGAGCAACGCAGGAATCGGAAGCGTGCCGGCTGCCACTCCGCCTACGACAACGAGGAAGCTGGCGGCAGCGGCCACGTCGAAGCCACGGATCACGGCCTGCTTGGACCAGCGGACCGGCAGCGTCCTCTTGCCGACCTTCGCATCGCCGGGCCGGTCGGGGATCTCGTTTACGTACAGGATCAGGGCGACCAGCAGCGCTACGGGGATCGAGACCACGAAAGCCTCGAGCGTGACGGTGCCGCGCGACTGGACGGTGAACGCCCCGAGGAGCATGACCGGCCCAAAGCCGATGGCTGTCGCGATCTCACCCACTCCCCGATACACGAGCTTGAACGGCGGCATCGTGTAGGCCAGGCTGATGAAGAGGCCGATGGCGACGATCGTCACCAGGGCCGGCGAGCCTCGGAGCAAGAGCAGGACCAGACCCAGAGCGCCCGCGACCAGATAGCAGCCGGCCGCCAGCAGCGACATCTCGCGGATCGAGATCAGCGCGTTCTGCAGGACTCGCGAACCGCCACTGAACTTGGTGGGCGTGGCGTTGGCATCGTCAGCGCCCTGGAGCGTGTCGAATACGTCGTTGGCCACGTTCAGGCCGAGGTGGACTGCGCTCGCGGCCAACAGGGTGATCGAAGCCGTCACGACGTCGAAGAAGCCGGCCCGCGCCGCAACGGCGAGACCCAGGAGCACCGGCGCGAAAGTGGCGCTCAGGAACGGGGCGCGGGTGGCGCGGAACAGCAGCAGCGCCGGCGACAGGCGCGGTCGGACCAGCACGCCCCTGGCCGCGGAGAGGGTCTCGAAGTACCGCCGGGCCTTTGGCAGGCTGCGCTCGTAGGCCGCGGGCAGCGGCAGGTCTCGCTCATCCCAGGCCCAGGCACGGTCCGCGACGACGGCGAAGCGACCGCGCGGCCGGGCGGCCGCCACCCCCCAGATCGTCACGTGGCTGCGCTCGTCGAACCCGCCCTCGGACAGCGACCTGACGTGGCTGCCGGTGATTGCCACGGGGGCCTTGGGCGGCAGCTTGAAGCCGGGCGGCTCGCTGAACCGGACGATCCCCGCGTCCGGCTTGACCTCGATCTCCACGTCGACATTGACCGGGTAACCGTCTTCCGCGATCCAGCTGAGGACGGCGTGCCCGAATGCGGCCAGCTTGGCCAGGCTCTCCGCCAAGTTCGGCGGCGGGCCCGGGGCTTTCTCGGGCTCGAGGGATTCGCCAGGCGCGGCGGCCTCGACGGCGGTTGCGGCATCAGCGCCCGCGACCTGCGCTTCGGCAAGGACGGCAGCTGCGCCATGGTCACCAGGGTCACCCTTGGCGGTCCCGGCCTCGGCGGAGCCCGGCACCGCCGGCCCCGGCTCGGTCGGCTCCTTCGGCTCGGTCGATTCCGTCGCGGCTCTGTCCCCGTCCACCCGGGCCTTGCCGAACTTCGGCCGTCGCAGTGTGGGGCTCATCGTGCCACCTCCGCCGCGATCGTCACCTGCGGCGCCCGATCCGTTCGGCCGTCGGGCCAGAACCAGGTCCGCCTCGGAGTCAGTTCGATCAGCACCCGCTCGAAGAGCAGCGGGAATCCAAGACGTGACTTCAGCAGGCCCATGACGGCCGGATCCTTGCGCTTCCAGTTGTCCAGAAGCCTTTCCCAGCCGGCATGGAGATCGTCCTCGGCAACCCGGGCGTCACATTGGATCGTCACCTTGCCGGCAAACGTTCCGATGGCGTCTAGGTTCGTGATCGAGAAGCTGACCCGCGGATTGGCCTTGATGTGGGCCACTTTGGTGCTATCCAGCGCGCTGGAAGTCATGAAGATGCGGTCGCCCCACAGGAGCGGGATCATCGGGTACGTGATGGGGCGGCCGTCGGCGCCGATGACCGTCAGCTCGCCCACGAGGGCGGCATCCACGAGGCGGGCAACCGGGTATGGCAGCGCGGGCAATTCGAACCTCCGAGCGCGGGACGCCTACGGATCACTCCCGGGAATTGTAGGAGTACGGCGCGGCTCTGGCGGGTCGGCCGACAGACCCCTCCTTGCGCACGCCTGGGCCGGTGCCCTCAGCCCATGCGATCGCGGTCCGGTGAGCCGCCGAAGAGCCTGATCGCGGCGGCGCCGGCTTCCTGCTGCTCCCGTGTGATCAGGTGGCGCCGATCCGATGTGCTGTTGTGGGCATACTCGGCGAGCGTCTTCTGGAGGTCCTCCAGACGCCGCATCTGGGCCGCAAGGACGGCCGACCAGCGTTGCTGGACTTCCTTGGGACCGGCAGCGGCAGCTGCCCAGAGGGTGTACAGGTCTTCCAGGCAGATCTCGGCCGAACCCAGGGCGGCCGACCAGACGGGACGGGCGGATAGATCGAGCACTCGCATGACGGCGGCAGTGGACGCCTCGGCGATTCGGGCGCAGACGGGGCAGCGTGGATCGGCGAGCTCGGCCAGCCCGCGGCCCTGGGCGGCGGCATCATTGCCGGCGAGATCATTGAGAGCGGCCAGGCGGCGGCGCAGGACCGCGTCGAGGAGGACTGCCGTGGCCAGCTGGCTGCTGGTCTGCAGCAGCTCCATCTTGGAGAGGCCGATGCTGTGCGGGCGGCAGAAGCCGAGGCCCCTGTCCATCTGGTCCCGCAGGCCGCGATCGGTGGCGCCCTCCCGGGCCAGGCCCCGCAAGGCTGCGTAGCTCGCTTCCTGGCGGGCGTCGCAGATCGGACATCGGCCGCGCTCCAGGGCTTCGGCCAGGCGGATCTCCTCGAAGTCCCGGGCCGGCAGCCTGCCCGGCTGGCCGGTCACGCCCGCGGCCGGTTGGCGATTGGCGTCGTCATGCCCGACAGCCTAGCGTGCGAGCCGCGTCGGGGTGCACCTCTCGCGCGCGATCCCCTCCCATGACCGCGCCTAGCCGCGCCGCGTCATGGCCATGTAGGTCACCCCGAACCCGAGTACGCACCACACACCCAGCGTCAGAAAGGCCCCCAGCGGCAGCCCGAATTCATTCGGTGCGATCGTGCCGCGGGTCACCTCGCCCATGGCCTGGATTGGCAGGATGGCGTGGATCGTCTCGAACCAGCCCGGCAGCTTGTCGGGCAGGAAGGTCAACGGCGAGAACATGAACACGAAGACCACGATGGCCTGGGTGATGATCACCGTCAGCATGTAGGGCAGAACCGAGGCGATGGCGTAGCCGACGCACGTCGCCGTCAGGGCGACCATCAGCACGGCCGGGACGACGAGCGGGCTGACCTGCAAGTCGAGACCGAACCGCCACGCGCCGACCAGAACGCCCAGGACGACGCCCGGGATCACGATGCCGAGCCAGACCGTCAGGTCGGCCACGAGATACGAGAGACGCGGCACCGGCAGCGAGCGCATGTAGGCCAGGCTGCCTTCGGTCTTCTGCTCGCCGATCGTCTGGGGCAGGGCGACCAGACCGACCGAGATCATCGAGATCGCCGGCGCTCCCGTGGCGATGAGGTAGATCGAGGTCCGGTCAAGCGTCGGGAACAGGAGGGGGTAGCCGAGCACGATGCCCAGGGTGAAAAGCGTCTGAACCGCCATCATCAGCGGCAGGTACGCCTTCTTGCGCAGCATCTGCCAGGTCACGAGCAGCCGATAGCTATGCAGCAGTTGCATTCAGGGCCTCCTCGATCTCCGCCGGCCGGGCTCCGACGCCGCCGACCAGGGCCACGTAGACGTCCTCCAGCGTGGCCGGCCCGAGAGTGAACTCCTCGATTGCGCCCGCCCGCTGGAGTGATTCGGCCCAGGCCACAGCCTGGCCCGCGCCGTCCACGGGCACGCCCACCATGAGTCGATTGCCCACCGCGACCGACGACCCCGGGAACGGTGAGACCGGCGTATCCACCGCGTCCGGTTCCAGGACGAGCTCCAGGCGCAGGGCGGCGCCGATGCGGGCCTTGAGTTCCGCCGGCGTCCCCTCGGCGATGACCCGACCCTCGTCGAGGATCGCCAGCCTATCGACCGAACGCTCGGCTTCGATCACGTTGTGGGTCACCAGCAGGACGGCGGCGCCATGGTCGGCCAGCGTCCGGACCTGCCGCCACAGCATGCGGCGACGGACCGGATCCACGTCGTTGGTGGGCTCGTCCAACATCACGACGCGGCCGGGTGTGATCGCCGCCATGGCGAATGCCACGAGCCGCTTCACGCCGCCGGAGAGACGGGCCGCGTCGATGTCCAGCCACTCCCCGAGATCGAGGGCGTCGACGAGTCTCTCGCGGCGGTGCCGGACGTCCGCCCTTGACGCCCCGCGGAGCTGACCGAGCAGATCGATCGCCTGGCGGGGCGTAAGACCGTCGATCGGCACCTGGGCCTGCGCCTGGAACGAGCACAGCCGCCGCGCCAGGCCGGGATCGGCGACGACGTCGCGGCCATCGATGTGGACGGCGCCCGAGGTGGGCCGCAGCAGCCCGATCACCTGGTTGACCAGTGTTGTCTTGCCGGCGCCGTTGTGGCCGAGCAGGCCGAAGACTTCACCCTCGCCGATGGCCAGGCTGATCCGGTCGTTGGCCCGGGTCCCCGTCCGGTAGACCTTCGTCAACTCTTCGATCTGCAGCAACATGATCGTCCCCTTTGCCTGAGCGTGGTGGCCTCGGGAGTCCGTCGCCTCGCGCAAAGTCGCAAGCGACTCGAGCGCTTCGCGAGCGGCTCCCGAGTCCGCCCTTCTTCAACTGCCTCGCGGTCCGCCGGAGTCCGTCGCTTCGCGCTAGGTCGCCTTGCGATTCGAGCGCTTCGCGAGCGGCTCTCCGGTCCGCCTCCTCCTTCGAAACCTGTTTTCGGCAACACCTATCCAAGCCGGGCCGCTTCGGCGTCCCGGGTCTGCGGGGATTGGGATTGGCTGGCGGCTCAGGACCGCAGCTCTACTCGATGACTATTCGTACCTCGTCGCCGTGGTCGGAGACCTCCAGAATCGGCCCGGTCATGCCGCTCTGGATCGCCCCGACGATGCGAGACCTGTGGTCCGGCGAGAGGCCGGGCACCTGATCGATTGCGAACCCCGCTGCCGCGAGCGGGATCTGGAGGTTGACGACCGGACGGCCGTTCTCGGCCACAAAGACTCGTATGCGCCGTCCCGCCAGGGCGTCCTGCGCCCGCCCCCGGCGGCCCTCGCCGCGCCCTCGCGAATCGGCGGCGGCGGCTTCATCCGCGCCGGTCGACCCGCGTGCATCCAGTCGCGCCTTCTCCTCGAGGGCGGCCACGATCGGTGCCGCCTCCTCAGCGGTCAGGCGGCCTTCCGAGACGAGCTTCAGCAGGGCTTCGAGCTCACCCGACATCGCCCTACCTCCTCGACCGATCGAGCCGTTCGGCGGCTTCGTCCACACCGATCTCACCTCGCTCGAGGGCCTGCAGGACCGCCAGTTCCTCCTCTTCGGCGACATCGCCCGATGCGCCGGCCGTCTCTTCGGGGTTCCAGCTCTCGACGGACTCAGGCGCAGAGGATTCCTCGGCCTCAGCCGCGGCCCCCGCCGCCCCAGCCTCCGCCCGTTCCGCCGCGGCTCCGGCGGCCGGCGAGGAGGTGGCCGGTGCTTCCGACTCCGAGCTCGCTGGCGCAGACGGGGCAGTCGCCGCGACCACCCGGTCCTCCGGACTTGCGGCCAGCAATCGCAGGCCGCCGGACGTGGAGTTGACGTGGAAGACCGAGCGACCGTCGCCAACGATCGATCGCCAGAAACCTCGTCCGCCTTCCATCCGATGCTCGATGTCCGAGACGATCGAACCCGAGACGGTGCGGAGCTCGGCCGTGACGCCGGACAGCGGCGTCAAGCCGACGCTGCCGGAGATGGATTCCGCCCGATAGTCGCCTGCCGGATCGAACGCCCCGACGACGGAGATGCTGCCGCTCGTGGACGAGAGGATCATCCCGTGGAATACGTTGGCTCGGGCCCTGATCCCACCCGAGATCGTGTTGCAGCGGAGTCGCAGATCGCCGCCGCCATCGAGAGATATCGATCCTGAAATCGTGCCCGCTTCGACGAGCCCGCCCAGGCCCCACAGGCGGATGTCGCCCGAGACCGTTCGGTACTTCTGATCGCCGATCAACGAGAGAGCCTCGATGGAGCCGCTCATCGTCTCGAGGCGGACCCGCGTCCCCCACGGGACGTCGATGCTGATGTCCGCGCTGACCCGGGCTCCACCGAAGAGCCACGCCAGCCCGGTCGAGAGACGCCGCTCGGGCGTTTCGACCTCGAGCGATCCAGGGCCCCGGTCTATCAGGACGCGCCCGGTCTCCAGGGCTCGCTCGGCCGAGGCGTGATCGGTCGCGCGGATCCTGTACGCGACCGTCATTCGAGCTTCCTCGCCTTCGATCCCGCGGACCCTCAGCAGACCGCCGATGGCCTTGATCGAGATTCGTCCGTTGGTACCCAGTCGATGGGCGAGCGTCTCGGTGCGCTCCAGCGTCCCCATCCTGCTACTCCTTCCGACCGCGGAGCACCGCCGCGGCCTCGTCCGCAGTGATCTCATGCCGCGCCAGGCGCTCGAGCACGTCCCGGCGGATCTCCGCCATCTCGCCCGAGCGACCGGAGCCGTCGTCGGCTTCCTCGCCGGTCGGCGCTCCGTCTGCCAGGCCAAGCGCCCGTACCAGCGCGTCGATCCGTGCCCGCACGGTCGGATACGACACCTTGAGCTCGCGCTCGAGCTCCTTGGCGTTGCCGCGAGCGCGCAGGAAGCTCTCGAGCAGGGCGAGCTGCTCGCGGTTCAGGCGCCCGAAGCGACCGACGTTGAAGTCGCCCTCGATCGCGGTGCCGCAACCCCTGCACACCAGCCGGGCTATCGACAACTCGCTCGAGCAGACAGGACAGGTTGAGATGACGTCGCGTGACATTCGTTGCAGCCTTTGTTGCGAGCCCGACCCCCGGCTCACCGGAGGCACCCCGCCAGCTTGCCGGGAGAGACATGACTCCATCCGATTAGCACTATGACATCTGGCCTTTCTATTTGTCAAGTCCCACCTATCACTTTGCGATAAGTCGCCAGCAGATCGCCTATCCGGGAGCACGAAGGATTCGCGGCCAGGCTCGATTCGGGCGCGAAATCGCCGGTTCGATCCCGGTGCGGGACAGCCTCCCCGTCGGAGCCGAGCTAGATGTGATTCCCGGACACGTTGTTGACGAGGACGGCCATGGGCGACTGTCCGTTCAGTGAGCCGTGGGGTCGGTGCTCGTTGTAGTGGGCAACGAAGGCGGGGAGGGCGTCGAGCCTCGCC
>JBEKPL010000016.1:0-40373 GCA_049520815.1 Candidatus Limnocylindrales bacterium | reverse complement strand
GTCTGCTTTCGCCCTCGCTGCTTAGGCAGTAAGGTGAACGTGGAAACAGCCTCACCCCCGTGGGCTGCGGAAGCGTCATTGAGCGGGGGTGCGATCCCGGGTAGCGTCGCGTAGCCGGAGTCAAAGCCCGAAAGGGAACGTGACTGGAGCGCTCGGCAGGCTGTCGATGGTCGACCGGGCGATCGACGACAAATCATCGAACACGCTCGTAGTGGTCTCCGGCGAAGGTTTCTGGACGGGGAGTTCGACTCTCCCCCATCTCCACCATTTTCCTGCCCACCTCCGCCACTCTCGTCTTGACAACTCCCGAGTGGCCTTGCTAGCCTGCCACTACCAAAGTATCCGATATACATCGATGTGAGGTAGTGAGGAAGATGCCGGGGCGGATCAGAGGACAACTCCTCAAGGGGACCACCACGCTGCTGGTTCTGACGGTGCTCCGCGAGGGCGAGCTGTACGGCTACGAGATCGCGCTGCGGATCCGGGACCGGAGCGGCGGCGCCTTCGCCCCGAGCGAAGGGGCGCTCTATCCGGCGCTCCACGCCCTGGAGACCGACGGCGCGCTCGAGGCCAGCTGGCGCGAGAGCGACCGCGGGCCGCGCCGTCGCTACTACAAGATCACGAAGGCGGGCCTCGGCATGCTCGACGCGCACGCCGAGGAGTGGGCAACCTTCTCGCTCGGAATGGCCCGCGCGGTGGGCGGAGCAGACCGATGATTCTGGCCATCGCCATCTTGTGCGGCGTCGTCGGCCTGCTGGTCGGGGCGGTCGCGCTGATCCGTCGCAGCGACCGTCGCCTCGGACCAGGTCCGGGCACTCCATCCACTCCAAGCACGCCCGCCACTGGTGGCGCGCCCGATCCGATAGCCGCCTACCTCGACCGAATGAGCGGGGAACTGGCGCTGCCCGCGGCCGACGTGGCCGAGGTTCGAGCCGAGCTGGCGGATCACCTGCAGGATTCCATCGCTTCCCTGGAGGCCGAAGGTTTCGACCGTGAGACGGCGATCCGCGAGGCACTTGGACGCCTTGGGCCGGCCGCGGAGCTCGGCCGCCAGATCCGCGCCGCACACCAGTCCACCAGGAGGCTCCTGGCCGGCGCCGGCGGAGGCATCTTCGCGGCAAGCGGCGCTTTCGTGCTGGGATACATCGCTGGAGGCTTCATGGTTGCGGGCCTGGCAGTAGGACTCGCGGCCATCACAGCGGCACTGGCGGCCGTTGGCCTCCACCTGCCCGACCTCATCCAGGACCCCCATGGGATCGGCGGCAACTCCATCCTGATAGTCCTCGCCACCGCAATTGCGGCCCTGGCCGCGACTCGATACGCCGTCCGCACCTCGGCCAGCCTGAGCCATCGGACGCCGCAGGCGTTCGCGGTCTTCTGGGCCGTAGCCGGCGGGCTGGGGTTCGGGTGGTGGGCTCTCTTCGGTCTGCACGGCTACCAGAGCTGGCCCACCGTTGCCGCCGAACTCTGCATTCCCGTTGCCGCGGTTGCCGGCGCCCTCCTCCGGACCGAGCGACCCTTTGTTCGCGCTCCCCGCCTGGCCATCGTCGTCGGGCTGATAGCGGTCATCGTCCTGCCACTCATCCTCTTCGCGGCTACTGGCGTCTCGTCCGTCTCAGTCTCGACTACCGGAGAAGCCACGTCCTTCCAGATGTCCGACCTCCACCTGGACACCGTCGCACCCATGGCCCCAACGAAGTGGCTGCCTGAGGCAGAGGTCATAAGCGGCGACTACACGGTCGACTACGCATCGGGCGCAACCGTCGTGAGTGCCGATCGCCTCGCCGGCCCATCGTCATCCACCCCCGACACCACACTCCCGATCCAGCCGCTGCTCTCCAACTGGCGGGACATTCGCTTCGAGGCCTGGCACGCCATCTCGATCGACCTGCCGGGTCCCGGCGGGATTGACACGCACTACACGAGCCCATTTGCAGTCCAGCCCGCGACCCTCCACGGCGACTCCCTGAGCGCCTCCTTCTCCTTCCAGAAGTACCGGAACGCCGGATCGTGGTGGATCGTCCTCACGGCCGTCGGGCCGGATGGCCACCGCTACCGGCTGGACATCGGAGGAGGCGACTCGACCAGCTTCAACGGGTCGGCCTGGGACTGGCTGACGGCGCCGCAATGAGCCGCATCGATGGCCCGGACGAGGGCGCAACGCCGCTGGCCTCCGAGCGCAGACGAGTCCTCGAGGCTCTCGACGGCGAGGTTCTGACCGGCCCGGCGGTCCTTCGCCGGATGCGCGAACGACCGGTAGGAGCCGAGGCTGGAGCTGAAGTCGGGGCCGCGGGCCGAGTCGACCCGGGCGACGAAAGCCTCCTATACCCCGCGATACACAGCCTCGAGGCCGACTGGAAGCTCAAGGCCATGTGGCTTCCGGATGGCAACGGCAGGCGGCATCGAACGTACCGGAAGCGGCGGCTGCTTCCGCGTGGACCCGGCTGCACCCAGGCGAACCAGCCGCGCTGAGTTCCGCTCGGGGCGCCCCGCGCGCGGCTATTCCACCAGGCGGCGGGCGACGGCCGGATCCATGTTCGCGGCGAACTTGATGGTCCGCATCTGGGCTTCGTCTTTCGCCGCTTCGGCATTCGCCCGCTCCTTGTTGGCGGACGAGGTGCCCTGCTGGCCGATGGTGACGCCGAAGAACGCGCCGCCAAGGCCGGCGATCGCGGTCGTGATGATGCCGAGGATGGCCGTGGCGTCGGTAGCGGCCTTGTAGTTGATCACGACCAGCCACAGGCCAAACAGGATGGCAACGAAGCCCGCGATCACCACGATCAGGCCGTAGAGGATGGCCGGGTTCTCTCGGGGGGCCGGAGCCGCGGGAGCGGCCGCCGGCATCCTCACCACGACCGAGGGGCCGGAGACCTCCGGGCTGGAGACCACCTGCGGGGCCGGAGCCGCGGCTGGCTTCGGAGCGGTGGCGTTCCGCCTGCCGGCGGCGTTGCTGCGGCCTGTGGTCGGGCCTGTGGGACCTGCCATGGTTTACCTCCACCGCCGATGCTGCGTGCAATCCCGAGACGGGGACCGGGGTTGCCTTCGGCGTCCGGAGAGTATGGCGTCGAGCGCGTCCGGATGACAACCCCGTCACCTGTCGTGGGCCGGGGCGCGGTGTGCCCTGGCAAACCGGACCGATGCGTCTGGTATCTTGCCGACGTCCTCGCTGGAACTGCGCACGTGGTCGCTGACAGGCAGAGGGAGGCGCGACTCGTGGAGACAGCCCCGCGGACTTCGCTAACGATCGGCTTGACCTCCCGGCGGATCGGGCTGCTGGGGCTCATGTCGGTCGCCGTCATCCTGGCTGGCATGGTCGTGACGGCCATTCCGTATCGCGGCTTCAGAGGTGAGGCGTATTCGCCGCTGAACCACTTCATCTCGGAGCTCGGCGAGATATCCGCTTCACGTCTGGCGTGGGTCTTCAACCTCGGAATCGCGCTCGGCGGGGCGGGCCTCGGCTCGTTCCTGATGCTCGTGAGGCGAGAGCTGAGCGGCCGCTACCGTTCCGCCCTCGCGGTCGCCGCGGCCGTCGCGGGGGCCTCGGGGACGCTGGTCGGCGTCTACCCCATGGACTACCTGGCGACGCATCGCGTCGTCTCGCTCGCGTTCTTCCTGTCGAGCTGGACCGTGGTCGCCATCTTCAGCCTGTGGCTGCTAACCAGCCCCAGATCGGGCTTCCCGCGCTGGCTTCTGGCCCCCGGCTGCCTGGTGGTCGCGGTCTTCTTGACCTTCATCGGCGTCTACTCGACATACCACCCGGCGAACCTGGACGCCAGGATCCTGGACCGGCCGACCCTCTGGACGGTCCCGCTGCTCGAGTGGGCGTCGCTGCTGGGCCTGCTGTTCTGGCTCGGCTGTGTCGCCCTGGTGCTGCTGCGACGCCCTTCCGAGTAGGGACGCGCGGGCCGAGCCGCCGGGACAGCGGTCAGCGCACCTTGCGACGCCGGGTCGGGGCCGGGGTCGGAGTCGGCGGCGGAGCCGGTGTGGGAGTGGCCGGCGGCGGAGTGGGCGTGGGAGTAGGCGGCGGCGTGGGAGCCGGCGTGGGAGCCGGCGTGGGAGCCGGCGTGGGAGCCGGCGTGGGAGCCGGGGTCGGCGTGGGAGCCGGAGTCGGCGTGGGAGCCGGAGTCGGCGTTGGCGGCTCCGACGACGGGCTCGGACTCTGAGACGGAGGGGCCGAGCCGCCGAACTGAATCACCCCATCCACCTTGTCGTAGTTGGAGATCCACTTCTTGGTGTGGAGCACGTTGCCGCTCGAGTCGGTCACGGTCCAGGTCACCCACGTGTCGAAACCGTCGGTCGGTACCTCACCGAGCCAGGTCTGCCCGGGCTTGAGCGTGCTCACGTTGTACTCGTTTGCACCAGTGGTGGCCTTGACCAGATTCGCCTTAGCCCCACCGGTCCACGTGACCTTCCGGTTGAGTGGCATGCTCCAGAGTTCGAAAGTGACGGATCTGGAGGTCGAGGAGCCGAGGATCAAGATTGGGTACGGTGTGTCGTTCGTCCACTTCAGGTCGAACGTGTCAATGCCGTTGGAGTAAACGGTGGCGTCGCGCCCGACCGGATAGCGGTTGATGTAGTAGGAGTGCTGGTGGCGCTCGTCGATCTGGAGCCCGGCGGTCGCGGCCGCGTTGAACATCGTCGTGGAGGTAGAGCAGATACCGCCGCCTATGGCGCCGGTGTGCTGACTCTTGCCGTGGAGGATGACGCCGCCGGTCGCGTACCCGTTGGCCTCGGTGATGGGCGCCACCTCCTCCAGGAAGCTGAATTGCTGCCCGGGGCCCACGATCTTGCCATTGAGGATATCCGCCGGCCTGCGGATGTTCTTGCCGTTGCCGTTGCTTTCGCTGGGGTAGAACGAGACTGTCCAGCCGCCGATCTTGACCATGACGTTCAGGTCGTCGACGGTGGATATCTGGGGGTGGATGGGCGCCGGGACGATGGCGATGGTCGGCCCGGGGTTCCTGCCGGAGACCAGGCTGTCCAGGTAGGCCTGGATGGCCTGCGAAGTCGCGCCCAGGTCGATGCCGAGACCATCCTTGCCCGCCTTGAGACTGACCGGCTTGCCAGAGCTGAAGTTGATCATTGGCTCGACCGGCGCAATGGCGACCTTGGGGGAGAGCGTCGAGAGATACGCCTGCACCAGGGCGGGGTCGGCCATCGGACCGTAGCTGCCGTCGGCCTTGGTGCCGAAGACGATCCAGCCGCGGATCGTCTGGGCATCGAGGGTGAAGGTCTTGGTTGGGATCGGGCTCCGGCTGGGGGTCGGGGATGGGCTGGGGCTGGCGGATTGGCTCGGGGCCGGAGTCTGGGTCGGGGACTGATTGGGGTCCCAAACCAGGTTGACACTGACAATCATCTTCTGGGCCGCGGCGATCGCGTCCTGGGCATCCTTGTCGCTGACCTGCGGGTTGAGCGTCACGAACGTACCGCCTGCCTGCAGATCGGCCGGAGCGTCCGGCTGAGTCAGCCGGTCGATGATCGCGCTGGAGATCGCCTTCTCATCGATGCCGTTGCCGCTGGTGGATGGCGAGAAGGCGAAGGTTCCACCCTTCAGCGTCACCTGAGCGTCCTGTGGAGGCACCTGGCTCGAGCCCACCAGCTGACGGATGCGGGTCGCCAGTGCCGCCGGGTCGACGTCCACGACCACAGGGACCGACTGGCCGCCGATGGCCGATCGGAGGACCGAGGCGGCGTCGCCGATCGGATTGCCAGTGTGCCCGACCGACATCGCCGCATCGGCCATCACTTCCACATCGGGTCTGCGGCCGGCCTCCTGGTAGGTGATCGTGGCCGTGCCAACCGGTGTCGTGACCGTGACCTGGCCCTGGCTGAGATACGCGTAGGCGGTCTGCAGCTTGGCGATCACCTCGTCGCGGCTCAGGCCGGACACGTCCACTGTACCGACACGGACGCCGGGGACGACCCGGTTCGAGTAGACGCTGGAGAGACCCAAGGCCACCGCCGTCACGAGGAAGAGCGACGCTATCGCGCCCACCGCGAACGCAAGGACGAACCCGGCGGCCCGGGGATCCAGAGATATGGGGGACCTGGCCCCTGCGAACGGGTTGCGGAAGTGGAGCCGGCGTCTGGGCGCGACTGAGGCGGAGGCTCTCGCCGGCGAGGCCGGCTCCGACCCGGTGGATTCGGGCGAGCCTGACTGCCCGGCAGACGCCTGCAGCGTCGGATCCTTCGACTGCTCCTTGGGCTCGAACGGATCGAGCTCATCCATTGTCATGTTCGTTCCCAACTTCCGCGTCGATCGGCGAATCGTCGCTTGAGCCACCGGATGGCATGGGCATACTGACCGGGTCTGGCACCGGCCACGCAAGAGACGCGCAGCCTCACGGCCCCGTTACGCCGTCTGCCCGAATCGTTGAGCACAGCGGGGCGCTCTGTCACCCTCCGACGTGGTGGATGAGACAGCCTATCCTCCTGCAGCCGGCGTCCTGCAGCCGGCGTCGCTTGCCGACCGAACATGCGGTCATATGTCTCGCGGCAGCACCACGACCCGCCGGTTCGGTTCCTCGCCGATCGACTGCGTCGCAACGCGCTCGTGGTCGCGCAGGGCGAGATGGATCCAGCGGCGCTCCAGGGCGGGCATCGGCTCCAGCTGTAGCATCTTGCCGGTCTCCATGACGCGCTCGGCGGCCCGATTCGCCAGGTCGCGCAGCTGGCGCTCGCGGCGGCCGCGGTAGTCCTCGACGTCGACGAGGATCCGCGTCCACTCGCCGACGCGCTTGGACAGAAGCAGATTGACGAGATGTTGCAGGGCGGAGAGGCGCTCGCCCTTGCGGCCGATCAGGGCGCCAAGGGATTCCTTCTCGTCGCCCTCGCCGACCACGTTGAGTCGATTCGTCTCGCCCGCCTTGATCTCGACCCGGACGTCGAAATCGAGCTGAGCCATGAGGTGCTCGAGGATTTCTTTCGCCGCCGCCATCGCCTCGGGCGTGACCTCTGCCGACTCAGGGCGCTCCGTGTGCGGCGTCACGCGAGCGGCTGCGACCTCGGCCAGCTCCTTGGCGGTCAGGGCGACCTGTGCAGCAGGACGGGCGGTGCCGGGCCGAGGGCCGCGACCGCCATCACCGGGCCTGCGACCATGGTCGCGGTCGCGATCGAAATGGCCACCGCCAGGCCCTCGCTCGGGGCTAACCCCCCCGGGACGAGGCGCGCCGCCGCCCATTCGCCCGCCCTCGGGCCGGCCGCCACTCGGGCGGGGCCCGCGGTCGCGATCGGGCCCTCGATCCGGACTTCGGTCGTCGCGCCAGGCGGGCCGGGGCCCGCGGTCGTGGCGCGGTCGTTCCTCGCGGTCGCTGATCGGGGCCGGAAGCGGAACCTGGGCCGCCGCCTCACGCTTGGGAGCGGCCCCGCCGAGCAAAGAGCGAGGAGCGGCCAGAACCCTGGCCGGTTCGGCCCCCATGCCCAGCACGCCTCGGCTGCCGGGGGTCAGGATCTCGAAATCGAGCTCGTCGAGGCCCACGCCGAATTCCTCTCGGGCTCCACGCAGGGCCTCCTCGACCGTCTTGCCGGTGAACTCGCGGTATGCGTCGCGATAGGCAGTCATGTCAGCGTCGTCTCCCTCGTCGACCCGCGCGCCTGTGCGTGTTGGGCCGGACCGTTGAGGCCGCCGATGCCCAGCGCTCCTCCGGCTTGTGCCGGGTGGCTGCCAGCGATTTGCCTGCGTTCGCTGGCTCGGGCATGGTGACCGGGAACCGTGGGGTGTGATCCTGGGCAAAGGCGGGAGTCCAGCCGAAGAGCGGGAACATCGAGCCCCAGCCAACGATCAGGAACTGTTGAACGATCGAGAAGGCCGAAGTGGTGATCCAGTAGACGAACAGCCCGGCAGGAAGGAAGCCGCCGTACAGGATCGAGATGAAGGGGAACAGGACCATCATGCTGCGCTGGCTGCTGGCCGAGGGATCGTTCTCGGCCGCGGGCGGCATGAGCATCCGGCTCTGGACGAACTGCAGGAGCGCCGAGGCGAACGCCATGGCGCTCACACCGAGAGTGAAGCCGAGGATCGACAGATCGAACAGGACTTGAGGCTGACCCACGTTGATACCGGCCACCACCGTGTCGATGCATGGCTTGGCCTTGTCGACTACGCCTGCGACGTAATGGGGACAGTTGAGCGATGGGACCAGGTTGAGGCCGAAGACGCTGAGCATCGGGCTGGGATCGTAGCTGGTGAGACCGTCACGAATGACCCAGTACATCGGGAACAGGAGTCCCATCTGGAGCAGCGACGGCAGGCAGCCTGCGGTAGGGCTGACGCCCCTCTCCTTGTAGAACGCCTGCGTGGCCTGCTGGACGGCCATCCGATCGCCCTTGTGCCGGCGCTGGAGCTCCTTCGTCAGGTCTCTGAGTTCGGGGGCCAGTATCTGCATCCGCTTCTGCGACACGATCTGGCGAGCGGACAGACGGAGCGTCAGCAGTCGGATCAGCAGCGTCATCAGGACGATGGCGATGACGATGTTGCCGGTCAGGGCGTAGAGCCCGGCCAGGAGGACGAACAACGCCTGGAAGATAGGAGTGAAGAGGAAGGCGGCCAGACTCAGCGGGTCCGCCCCGGCCTGGGCCGCCTTGAGTGGCTTGGGCTCGGGCGTGGCGCTGGGCGCGGGCGACGTGGTCGAAGCTGCCGTCGCCGCCGCGCTCGGCAACGCCGACGCGGCCGCGACCTGGGCCCCGGCCGATGGGTCGGCCGCTCTGGCCGTCCCGCACGCCACGACAGCCAGAGCCACGAGGGCGACGAACAGACCGATCGCGGCCCAGCGAACGCGGGGCCTGATGCGAGGGGAGGGCATCTGCCCGACGGAGTCCATGCTAGCGAACTGGGTCGTAGCCACCGCGACTCCACGGGTGGCAGCGAGCGATCCGACGCATTCCCATCCAGCTCCCTCGAAGCAGGCCGTATTTCCGTATCGCCTGCTCCGCATACACCGAGCAGGTCGGCTCGTATCGACAGACCGACGGTCGCCAGGCGAATAGACGGCGGTAGAGCTTTATGAGCCCGATGCCGACCGTTTTCACGTGACGGTCCGCCCTCCGAGAACGCCTCCCCGGCGGAGAAGGCGCTGTAGCGCGCCCGCCAGTTTCTGGTAGTCGGCCGCTATGACCGGCGACCGGGCGATGATCAGGACGTCCCAGCCGGGCTGGAACGAGGGCGCCATCACCCTTAGCGCCTCGCGGAGCCGCCTGCGCACTCGGTTCCGAACGACCGCTCCGCCGAGCTTGCGTCCGGTCGAAAGCCCGAAGCGCGTGACCTCGAGGTCGTTCCGTCGGATCCTAACCACCAGCAAAGCGTGAGACCTGACGGTTCCCTCGCCCTGCAATGCGGCAAAGTCCTCCGGCCTGGAGAGCATCACCAGCCGCGGCGAGTTGTGGCCGCGGTCCGCGGTCAGACCGTCAGCTTCTTGCGTCCGTGGGCGCGGCGGGCGGCCAACACTCGGCGTCCTCCGGTGGTCTTCATCCGGGCACGGAAGCCGTGTTCCTTGGCGCGATGCCGCTTCTTCGGCTGAAAGGTCTGCTTCATCGGATGATGTGTTTCTCTCCATTCGGCCTCGGGGTCAGGATACCCCGAAAAACACACGAACGCGCCTGGCGCCCGGAAGCGCTTCGGCGCGTCTGCCGGCGGATTATATGTAGGCCCTATTGGGAGTGTCAAACGGGGCGGACATACGTGACGCTCGCCATGGCGCCAGCCGAGTTCGTCGACCGATACTCCCCGGGAGTATGTGATTCGATACCTTCCGGAGCCTTGCCCGGGTCACCGGGGCGGTGCTATTCTTCGTCGGCCCGAGGCGCCAGACAACCCGGGGCATGGGCCCAGAGGAACCGTGAGGACCGCCGGACTTCTCCGGAGGAGAGCCTGGTCGGTCGGAGCCTCACGGCGCCGGGAAGGCGATGTTGGACCAGGTGTCCGTCACGAATCTGGCTATCCGTTTCGGTTTCGATCAGGACTGAGCCTGCCTCGATGGACGCAAAGCAAGTCTGGCGCGCGGCACTGGGAGAGCTCCAGATCGCCCTGTCTCCGGCCAACTACGAAACGTGGCTGCGCGACACGCTGCTCGTCGACGTCGACGACAAGAAGTTCAAGATCGCGGTGCCGAACGGTTTCGCGAAGGACTGGCTCGAGACACGGTACCGCTCCCTGATCTCCCAGACGCTGGCTCGCATCGTCGGCTACAGCGTCCAAGTCGAGTTCATCGTCCGGCCCGCCGGGGAGGCGAACGGCGGCAACGGCGCCGTCATCCCGGCGGCCCAGCCGGCCTCCCGGGCCGTGCACGTGGAGCCGGCGCGTGTCAGCGGGCCCGAGGGCGCCTCGACCAACCTCAACCAGAGATACACCTTCGCCAACTTCATCGTCGGCTCGGCCAATCGCCTGGCCCACGCCGCCAGCCTGTCCGTGGCGGAGCGGCCCGGGCACGCCTACAACCCGCTGTTCCTCTACGGCGGGGTGGGCCTGGGCAAAACCCACCTGATGCATGCTGTGGGCAACGCCGTCATCGCCCGCTTCCCCCGCAAGCGCGTCGTCTATGCCACGAGCGAGAAGTTCACAAATGAGTTCATCACCAGCATCCAGCAGGGCAAGATCGACGAATTCCGGGCTCGATACCGCCGCATCGACCTGCTGCTGATCGACGACATCCAGTTCATCGCCGACAAAGAGCGGACCCAGGAGGAGTTCTTCCACACCTTCAACGCGATCCATGACGACGGCAAGCAGATCGTGCTCTCGTCCGATCGGCCGCCGAAGGCGATCCTGACGCTGGAGGAGCGACTCCGCAGCAGATTCGAGTGGGGCCTCATCGCAGACCTGACCGCACCGGACCTGGAGACGCGCATCGCGATCCTTCGCGCCAAGGCGGAGGAGCAAGCCGTCCCGGTCAGCTCGGACGTGCTCGAGTTCATCGCCCGCAAGGTCGTCAGCAACATCAGGGAGCTCGAGGGCGCCCTCAATCGAATCGTGGCCTACTCCAGCATGGGCGCCGTGCCAATCACGATCGAACTGGCTCAGGCTGTTCTCTCGAACGTCCTGTACAACCCGAAGAAGCGCCAGGTCACGCCGGAGCGGATCACGCGTGCCGTGGCCGACTACTACGGCGTCCAGATCGACGCGCTCAAGGGCCAGAAGCGCGACAAGGCGATCGTGGTGCCGCGCCAGATCGCGATGTTCCTGATGCGCGAGGAGACAGACGTCTCGCTCCTCCGGATCGGAGCCGAGTTGGGCGGCCGCGACCACTCCACCGTCCTGCACGCTTGCGACAAGATCAACCGCGAGATGGGCGTCAACGACGAGCTGCGGCGGGAGCTAGCGGCAGTCCGAGAACTGATCTACGCCGACTGACGCCGCTCTCAACCTCAGGTCTCCGCCGAACGCTCCATAGGGCGCGCCGGCACACCGACGACGGTGACATCGGCCGGCACCTCCTTGACGGCCACCGCGCCCATACCCACTACCGCGCGGTCGCCGACCCGGAGATGATCCCTGACGATCGCTCCGGCCCCGACGTACACCTGCTCGCCGAGGGTCACTTTGCCGGCGACGTTGGCTCCGGGCCCGAGGAACGAGTAGCGGCCGATCTCGGTGTGATGGCCTACGAGCGATCCGCGGTCCAGGATGGTGCCCTCGCCGATGCGGGAATGAGCCCCGACGACCACCAGCGGGCAGACCACGCAGCCGGGCTCGATGACCGCGGTTGGCGAAACCACGGCCGAGGGGTGGATGAGGCTGACAAGCCGGCGGCCCTCGCCGGCGAGCCGCCGCATGATCCCCATCCGCCGCACCGAGCCGATCGCCGGCAGAACCGGCAGATCCGGTTCGAACGCTGCCTGGTCATCGACCCACAGGATCGGCGGCAGGTGGTTCGGGTCGGCCCGCTCTCGATCCAGGCCTTCGATCCAGGCCGCGACCTCGAAACCGGCCGCAGCGGCCAGATCGGAAACCTCTTCTGCGAATGAGGCAGCGCCCACGAGCACTACCCGGTTGGCTGGCATCAGGCTGGATGCTAGCAGACGGCCGAAGAACCTCAGGCCGCCGAACCTCAGGCCGCCGGACGGAGCCCTGGGGTGGGGCAGGCGATCGAGGTGGTGCTCTCGTTCGACCGGGACGAGCGATGCTTCACGCGCTCAGCACGCGGCTAAGGCAGCGCGCCATCGGCAACTCCTGAGTCAGAAGAGCCTGGCCTGCCTCGGCGATGCGGCGACGGCGGGGTTCGTCGGCGACGAGCTCTCGGGCCGCCTCTAGCAACCCCGCCGAACGGGAACGGGTCCGCAAGTGGCTCGGTGACCACGACGGCGCCCGCCGCGAGCGCCAGGACGATGCGCAGCCCGATGAAGTCGCCGGGCGGCCACGAGACGTTCAACACGACCTTCGAGCGCCGCAATAGCGCGTTGCGCTCGGCCCCCCAGACGTTCTCGAGGATCCGCAGCAGCAGCTCCTCGTCCTGCCACGCTCGTACCACCGACCGCCGTCCGATCATGCGTGGGTGCAGCCGGGCGAGCGTGACGATCGCCAGATCACGGCCCCGCTGACCAGGAGCGGCGATCGGCCCGGCTACGGCCTGTGCATACCCGAAGGGGATCGCAACGGCATCGAGGCCCTGACCGGCGAGAGCGGCTCTGCGGTCTCGACTCGTCACGACCAGCCGGTCGACCCGGCCGGCGAGAGTGGTCATATCGCGAAGGTTCCTGGCTCGTGCCCACTCGATCGTCCCCGCTGCCCTGGCACGAGCCAGCGGTCCTGGCAGCGGCGCGTCCTTCAGCAGTCGGAGCGGGAATCGCAGGTACTCCATGGCACGAGATCGGGCGACGCGCGACACCATGCTGCTCCCCGTCTCGGAGCTGGGGCGTAGTGTCTCCCCAACCCAGATGATCCTCCGGCAGCGAGGCGGCGAGGCAAAGGCGGGGAGGAAGCTGCCCTGATAGCCGATACCGAGCAGCGCCCCGAGACCCGATTGGTCATCGCCTGGGCGCACGATGCGGGCCTCCAGGCCCAGCTCCGCTGCTCCCGCCATGGCCGCCTCGACGCCCAGGGGGCCCGGCCGGTCGACGCCCTTCGCATCGTACTCTTCCGTCATCCGTACCTCACCGCTCCAGAATAGGTCCCACTCAATTTCCCGCACCGGGCATGGCGGTGGCTGCGGGACCTATCATCCGACGACGACCGATGTGAGCCCCGGCGCTGTCTGCGCGGGGCCATGCAAGCTTTCGGCGTCACGGTTGACGAGGCGGACCGGCTCGCTGAATCGTGGACAACCGGCCTGAATCTGTGGACAACGGCGGACCGATGTGGAGAAAGTGCCCCCATAGCGCCCGCGGCATGGGTCGCAGAGGCCCCGGTTCACTCGACGCGGCGCGGGATCGGCTCAGCCATCCACACAGTCACAGCAGGCCCTCCCCAACTCAAGGCCGGCCTTCCACCCTGGCGCTCAGTTCTTCCACCGACCTCCTGAGCACGACCGTGCGGCGGACTCACACCCTCCACACCATTATTACGATGATGACGAGATGAGAAGATAGATAGACAATCCATCTGGAGTAGGATCAGCGCCCGTCACCAGCGCCTACCCTAACCCTCAGCCCGCCTTTGCCCGACTTAGGGGAGTGAAGCCGAAGTGAAACTCTCGGTCATGCAGGAGAACCTGGCTCGCGGTCTTCAGATCGTCAGCCGCGCCGTCTCGACCCGGAGCACCCTGCCCGTCCTCAACAACGTTCTACTTCGAACTGAAGACGGGGGCCTGAAGCTGACCGCCACCAACCTCGAGATCGGGATCACATACTGGGTGCCAGGCAAGATCGACACGAGTGGCTCGATGACCGTGCCCGCCCGCCTGCTGGCGGACATCGTTGCCGGGCTGCCAGCGAATGAGCGAGTCGACCTCGAGCTCCAGGCCCCGGAGACACTCCGCATCAAGGCCGGTCGCCTCGAGACTCGAGTCAAGGGTATCGACGCTGAGGAGTTTCCAGCGATCCCGACTGCCGGCGAGCGACCGACGACGCGTGTGCCGCAGAACGTCCTGCGAGTCGCCCTGGGTGAGGTGACCTTCGCGGCCGCGACTGATGAGGCTCGCCCTATCTTGACCGGCGTGCTGGCTCGCTTCGAGGGAGACAAGCTGACGCTGGCGGCGGCCGACAACTACCGGATCGCCGTCAAGACGATCACGGTCCTCGATCCAGTCGAGGAAACGAGCGTGGTAGTCCCCGCTCGATCCTTGCACGAGCTGTCGCGCGTTCTTTCTGACACGGATGAGCCGGTGGACATCGTCCTGGCGCCGAGCCGAAACCAGATCCTCTTCCACCTGGAGGGGATAGACCTGGTCAGCCGCCTGATCGACGGGCAGTTCCCCAACTACCAGCAGGTTCTACCGAAAGGCTTCACCACAAAGGCTACGGTCGACCGCGACCAGCTTCTCAAGGCGGTCCGTCTAGCCAGCCTGATCGCCAGCTCGTCAGCGAACATCGTCAAGATTCAGGTCGGCAAGGACGCTGAGGTCGGCCTAACAGTGAGCGCGGCCGCGGACGTCGGCGACAACCGCAGCGAGGTCGAGGCAACCGTCGAGGGCGACGGTACCACGATCGCCTTCAACGCCCGTTATCTCCTCGATGTCCTCACCAACGTGGATGCCGAGCAATTCTCCGTGGAACTGAACGGGCCCCTTTCGCCGGGCGTCTTCCGGCCGGTCGGCGACGGGCAGTACGTGCACGTCGTGATGCCGGTGAAGACGACCTCGTAGGAGCAGCAGATCCCCGACGCTCGTCCGTTCGCGGCTCGCAGCAGACCGCCGACGCTTCTCCGTTCGCTGGTCATCCGGAACCTGCGGGGCTACGCCGCGCTGGATCTGGAGCTTGGCCCGGGGCCCCAACTGGTGTGGGGCCCGAATGCCGCCGGCAAGACGACACTGCTCGAGGCGATCATTCTGCTCGCACTGGGCCGCTCCCACAGGACCGCCGCCGACTCCGAGCTGATCCGCTGGGGCGCCGACTACCTCCACGTTGAAGGAGTGATGATGCTGGTGGCCGATGCGGCCGCTGGGGCGCGTGGCACGGCAGGTGAGCCCGAGGAGGGTCCGCCGGGAGTGGCGCTCGAACTCGCTCTCTACGCAGGTGGCGGCCGGAAGAGGATCCAGGTCAATGGCGTTCCCCGCCGCCCCGCCGCCCTGGCGGAGCACCTGCGGACCGTGCTCTTCGCCCCCGAGGAGATGCTGCTCGTCATCGGGCCGCCGGCCTTGCGTCGCGCGGCCCTGGATGGGCTGACCGCGCCTCATGATCCGAGCTACGCCTCGAACATCGCCACTTACTCGCGGGCTCTGCAGCAGCGCAACAGCCTTCTGCGCGCGATCCGGGAAGGCGAGGCGGATCGAGACCAGTTGCGTCTTTGGGACGAGCCATTCCTGGCATCGGGCGCGGCGATCGTGACAGCGCGGTTGCGCCTCCTGGAGCTGCTGGCAGGGCCGCTGGCTGCCGCTCACCGCGAGATCGCGCCGGCCGAGGGACGGCTGACGGTCGGCTACTCGACGAACGCCCCACCGCTTCCCGGAGAGCAGCCGCGCGATGCGCTCACCAGGCGACTCGCCGAAACGGCGGAGAAGGAGGCCTGGAACGGGACCACTCTCGTCGGGCCGCACCGGGACGACGTCGCCTTCAGCCTGGCCGGTCGCGACCTCGCCACGTTCGCCTCGCGAGGGCAGCAGAGGACCGCGATCCTTGCCTTCAAGCTGGCCGAGCTCGACCTGCTCACGGCGCTCGACGGCCGGCCGCCGTTGCTGCTTCTCGACGACGTGTTCAGCGAGCTCGATCCGGACCGGCGCCGCCACCTGGTCCGTCGCATCGCCGAGCTGCCCCAGGCTCTGATCACGACCACCGATCCGGACGACATCGACCCAGAGCTGCGCCGCCGGGCCCGGCCGTGGCGGGTTACTCCAGGGGAAGCAGGGGCGCGGGTAGTGGAGGGAGACGCGTGAGCGGAGCAAATGGCCGGCTGGGTGAGCCGGGCCGGTGCCGTCGCGCACGCCTCCGCGGCAAGAGAGGGATCCTCCCCGAGAGCACTGCTCGCCGGGACGGAGCCACCGCCGGCGATCGAAGCGGCAACGGTCCAGCCGGCGACCGTCGAGAAGGCGCACCAGGAGGCATGGAGCGGCTCGCCGATCTGCTGCCGAGGGCCGCCCGCGAGTGCGGTCTGGAGGACCAGCTGGACCAGGCGCACGCGGCCGCGGCCTGGGACCGAATCGTGGCCGATCGAGTGCCCGCCGCGGTCGGAGCATGCCGTCTGGTCGGCCTGAAGCAAGGCGTCGCGACGATCGAGATCGACATGCCGATCGTGGCTCAGGAGATCCGTCTTCGATCGCCGGAACTGACGGCCGCCCTCCGTGCGGCCGTCAGAACCCCCATCCGTCAGCTCCATTTGGCCACACGCCACGTATAATCCCCACCTGCGACGCCGGTCCGGCCGCCTGGGATGTAGCCGGATGCCAACGGGCGCCACCAGTCCCGCAACTAGCAGTCGCCAATGGCAGTCCGTCTACAGATGAACCTCGGCCTCGTCGCCGAGACACAACGACTCCCCGACTCCGCCGACACGGTCGTAGTGGTCGAGCCGAACATCGGCTCCATGTCTCGCACCAAGGGAAGTCTCTTCCTGCTCGTCACGGGGGCCGGCGGGCGGAAGCTCCGCGAGGCGACCAAGATCGTCGCGGAGCGCATTCGGGATGACTACTACTACGACCTTTCGGCCGGTATCTCGGTCTGCCTGCGAAAGGCCGTCCGAAACGCCAACAGCGTCCTCCTGCATTCGCCCGAGCGCCCGCCCCAAGTCGACGGCGAATCGTCGCCGATCGGGCTGGCCCTCGCCGTCGTCCGAGGCAACGAGCTCTACGTCGCGACCCTCGGTCCGGCCGAGGCCTATCTCATCCGCCAGGCCAGGCTCCTGACACTCCCCGACACCAGCCCGGACAGCGGCCTCCCGGACGAGGATGTTGTTGGGCCCGAGGTCTGGCACGGCGAGATCACCATGGGCGACTGCCTCATCCTGATCTCCCCCAACGTGACCCAGCGCATCGGGCTCGGGCCGATCCAGGACACCGTGGGCCAGCTCCACCCGCAGGGCGCGGTCGATCAGATCCACCGCCAGTTCGGCTCGGGCAGTCTCGGGAGCACGGGCGGAGACGGCCTCGTCGTCGTCGAAGCCACCGAGGTGGCCTCCACCCACAGAGCCCAGCCCCTAAAGCCGGTCTGGCCGAGCGGCTCACACGCCGGAGCGCCGGAGCGCTCGCCGATCCCACTCGCAGACACGGTCGTCGGCGGCGTAGCCGCCGTCCAAGTCTCAGCCCGCCACGCTCAGGCCACGGCTGACGGCTGGTTGCGGCGTGGTGCCTACAGTCTCTTCGACCGGATGCCGCAGAGGGCGATGTCGCGCGGTCGTGTGACGCCCATGACCGTCCGCCGCGAGCGGCAGCAAAGAGCCGCGCTCGCGGTCATCGGTCTGCTGGCCGTGATCGCCATCGTCGGCACGAGCATGTGGTTCTTCGCCGGCGCCAACAAGACGGACAACATCGACTCCCGGCAGCGGGCCGAGCAAGCGTACGCGAAGGTCCAGGCGGACCTGGCCCAGGTCTACGGCAACGGCCGCGACCTCATGACGAGCGATCCGGCAAAGGCCGCGGGAATCCTCAAGGATGCCTACCAGCAGCTCCAGTTCGCTCGGGACAACGGCTACCCGACGGCTGATCTGGCCGACGCGCAGGCTCAGGTCGTCGCCGGCCTGAACCGCTACTACAACGTCACCATGATCCAGCCCAACGTGGTGGCCTCGTTCAGCACGGACGATCTGGAGAGGCTGGTGCTGGGCCCGGACGGCGCCGCCTACGTGATCGACTCGACGACGTCGGCCGTGTACTGGGTCAACCTCCAGACGGGGACCAAGCTGCGCATCCTGTTCGCGGGCCAGGACGCAGTCGGCGGCATCGTGGGCAACCCGCGGGTGCTCGCCACAGGCGGTCCGGACGTCCTGATCCTGGACGACTTCAACTCGGTGTGGCGCTGGCGGCCTGCGTCCGGGGACACGACCGGCCGCGGGGCGCTGGTCAAGGTCAACATCCCGGACAACGTCACGTGGGGCCTGGGCGCCCGCGCCATGGGCACCTACATCGTCAACCCGCAGCTGGGCCAGTACAACCTGTACGTCGTCGTGCCCAGCGCCAGCCAGATCCTGAAGTACCCGCCGGCCACGGACGGAAGCAGCTATCCGACGGCCGGCCGGACCCCCTACCTGAAGGTGGCCCAGGACGTCTCGAGCGTCGATGACATGTACGTCGACGGCAAGGTCTACCTCGTCGACAAGGGCCAGATCATCCAGTGGGAGCTCGGCCAGAAGGTGACCGGCTGGTCGCCGGACCCGCCGGGCGTCCGCAGCGGTGAAAAGGATGGCGACGTCCTCCTGCGTCCGAAGGCCCCGGTCTACACTCGCCTGACCGCCGACAACCCCAACCAGGACCAGGGCACCTTCTACGCCTACGATGGACTGAACAGGCGGATCGTCGCCTTCAAGAAGAGCGACGGGACGTTCTTCGGGCAGTACATGGTCCCGCCCACGATGCCGTGGTTGTCGGCTCTGAAGGGCCTGTTCGTGACCACCGGGACAGGTGGAACGAACCCCACTCTCTACTGGATTGAGAGCGGCAGCCTGATGCGCGCTTCCCTCAACCCGTCCAGCACACCGACGAGCCAGGCGTCGTCGAGTCTGAAGCCGTCGCCGTCCTCCTCCGTCCCGCCGGCGACGAGCCCCAGTCCGAGCGGCAAGCACTGACCGCACCCCGCGCCGGCCGGTCTGCAATTCCTCACGTTCGGGGCGATAATCGGCCAATGCCAGAGTCGCTCGCCGAGGTCGTCGTCGAGAGCGTTCGAGTCCATATGCTCTCGAGCCAGCACGTTGTCCTGCTCAAGGAGACGGAGCGGGAACGCTACCTTCCGATCTGGATCGGCCCGTGGGAGGCGAACGCCATCGCCACGCGGCTTCAGGGGGTGACGCCGGAGCGGCCGCTCACCCACGACCTGTTCGCCGCCGCCCTCTCGGAGCTGGGCGTGAAAGTCCAGCGAGTCGTGGTATCGAGCCTGGCCGACGAGACATTCCACGCCACCCTCGAGCTGGAGCAGAACGGTCGTACGTACACCATCGACGCCCGACCGTCTGACGCGCTGGCGTTGGCGGTCCGGACCGGCGTTCGAATCTACGCCTCGACCGAGGTCCTCGATCGCGCGGGGGTTGAACCCGAGATGCAGGTCGACGAGAAGCTCGAGGTTTTCCGCGAGTTCGTCAACTCACTCGACGTGGACCTCGGGGAGGGCCATCGTGAGAGCCCCGGCTCTTCGGAGCCTCCGCGCGAGTAGCCCCCGATCGCGCGCGGCAGGGCCCCGCGGATCAACCGAGGATCGGCTCGCCTCGCCGCATCGCACTGCCCGGCCCGAACCACAGGCGCAGCCGCAGCGACCAGAAGTCCCGGACGGCCCGGAAGACGACACTGGGCTTGGCCCCGGTGGGCGAGCCGGCGGTGCGCGGGTAGTGCGGAACGCCGACCTCGGCCAGGGTGCGGCCCTCGAAGCGGAGCTTGACCAGCAGCTCGGCGGTGAAGAAGGCGCCGCCCGACGACACGCGGATCGGGGTGAGGGCCTCCCGTCGGAAGAGCTTGCAGGCGCAGTCGATGTCGCGAACGCGGACGCCGAAGAAGACGCGGTTGGAGAAGCGGTAGATGCGGGCATACCAGCGTCTGATCGGCGGGTCGGCGCGCTTGAGGCGATAGCCCACCACGACGTCAGGTGAGTCGGGCGCGATCAGCCGTTCGGTCAGACGGCCGACGTCCGCCACCTTGAACTGGCGGTCGCCGTCGGTGAAGGCGATCAGGCCGTAGCGGGCTGCTCGGAAACCGGAACGTAGGGCCGCGCCATAGCCCAAGTTGGTGGGGTGGTGCACGACCTGGAAGACGTCAGGATGGCGCTTCGCCAGCTCGTCGGCGATGCTCGGCGTGCGATCGCGCGAGCCGTCGTCCACGGCGATGACCTCGAAGCGCTCGGCCAGGGAAGGCAGAGCGGTGAGGGCCTCCTCCACCAGGGCCTCGAGATTGGCCTCTTCGTTGTGGGCCGGAAAGAAGAACGACAGCTCGGCGACGCGGCTGGCGGACCCGTCGAGCGCGCCTGAGGAGTACCTCAGATCCGGATCCTGGCCTGCGCTCATTTCGCTCCTTCCACTGATCCTGCGGCGCGGCCCCGGTCGACGGCCTCGGGCGCGTTGGGGGTCACTGGCAGACCACCGGCCCGGTCCTGCCGGTTACCTCCTCGATGATGACTCCACTGGGAAGTTGGTAGTCCCTCATCGAGTAGAACAGCCTCAGCGAGTCCATGCCGTCGCATCTCCACCGGAGTCGCAGGAGGAACACGGGCCGCTGGCCAAGGTAGCTGTCGATGACGTCCCATACCTGGCCGAGGTTGTCGCCGGCAGCCACGCGCATGCTGTCGTCCACCACGTGGATGTCCGGGCGGAGACCTTCGATCTTCTGGCCGTACCAGAGTGCCGTCGAGTCGTACCAGTTGCTCACGATCACTGCGTTCGCCGGGAGACCGCCCTGCCCGGTCGACGCGAGCACGGCCCTCATCCAGGTCTGCCGCGAGGTCTGGTCCGTCAAGCTCACGCCTCCGGGGTAGCCTGGGTCCGGCGCGTGCTGGCGCTCTGGGACGATCGACACGCTCGCCACGACCAGCACCACGGCTGCCACGATCTCCACTGCGAGAGGCGTTCGATTGCTCCGGCGCGAGTCGTCTTGGGCTCGATTGTCGTGGGTCACGGGTTCGGACACCGCTGGTTCGACCTCTGGGAGCGCCGCCGGAACGGCTGCCGCGGCGGGACGGCCGGCGAATCTCTCGCGACCGATGTCGACGAGCCAGATGCCAAGTGACAAGGCGTCCGCAAGTCCCAGGCCCACGAAGGTGAACGCCACGAAGACCGGCACCAAGAAGTAGCGCTCCAGGTCCGAGTTGGCGTAGGCGGCCGCGAACCCGGCAGTCATCGCCGCTCCAAGCACGCTCAGGATGACGTAGCGCGGCCGCCGAACGAGGCTCGTGGCGAGTCCCAGAGCGGCTACGAAGCCGAGCGGCCCGAGCCAGCTCGAGAGCAGAGCCATCACCGCTTCGTACTTGAGCCAGAGGTCGTCCCCAATGGTCGGGGGGATGCCCCCGAACTGCTGGCCCGTGACCACGTACATAAAGCCTTTCCAGGTGTCGGGATGGGCGTAGACCAACGGTGCGTGCATGGCCGCACGGATCGGCAGCTCCAGCCAGAAGGCAACGGCAGTAGCGGCCAGGATGCCCGCGCTGCCGAGGACCAACCGCCACTGCAGGATGATCCTCGGCGCGACGGCCAGGACGAACAAGCCAATCGCCGGAGCCAGCATCAGTGTCAACGAGTGGTTGGCGAGGGCCGCGCCGTAGACGGCTGCCGCGGCCACCAGCCAGCGGTCTGCGTGGCCGGGCCTCTCCGGATCCCTGTCGGCCCGCCGCCGCTCCCACACGAGGAGCAGCAGGAAGATCAGCGCCACGAGCGAGAGATGGAACATGTGGGGGTCGGCGTATGTCGAAAGCCGCCAGAACACCGGACTGGACTGGAGCGACCAGCCGGACGGGAAGGCAACTGCCACGGGCGAGAAGGTGGGCATGACCAGGAGCAGGAGCCCTGTGGCCAGGGCGATCCAGCGCATCCCGGTCAGCAACTGGACTACCGCTATCGTCCCGGCAATCGCGCCGGCCGCCAGGAACGCCTGGAGCAAGTTCATCCGATACGCCGGGTCCCCGAAGGGGAGCACGTGGGTGGCTATGAAACCCAGGATCACGTACGACGGGTAGCCGGTGGGATGGGCCGTTCCCAACACCCACGAGACCGTCTGGAACTCGGCCGTGTCCCCGCCGGCCTCCGAGAGCACACTAGGCGCAAGCGTCGGGATGACGAGCCACAGCGTTGCCACGGCCCCGACGAGGGGGGCGAGTCCGGCCGCGGCCAGCCGTCCAGTCAGCCCGGCCCTCTCCAACCTAGTCCGGATTGCGGCCGTGCGGCCGGAAGCCACCGCCGCTTCCGGCGAGCCGTCGGACTGCTTCATGCGGTCACCAGCCAAGCACAACGCCCCAAACCGTGCCCCAGAAGTTGATCGCGACGGACGCGGCGACCAGCAGGACGAGGGGCCAGAGGCGACCGATGCGGCTCGCTCCCAGAGCCACGAGGATCAGCGCAAATGGCACGAAGTCGTTGCTGAAGCGGTAGCCGAACTGGACCCAACCCTGGCTGAAGTGCATCAGGTTCACCACCGCGATCCCGACGACGGCGATCGTGGCTCCCGCCGTCGCGCGATCCAGCCTTCGCAGCCGGGCAGGCATCCAGGAGAACGGCGCCATCAGGTAGGCCGGGCTGGTCAGGATGAGGCTCATCCCGACCGGGTTCGGCATCGCCCAGGGGCAGGCGGGATCGAAGAGGCCGCGGGCGGTCCCGGCCGTGCACAGCGCCTGGCCGCCGGAGCTGGCAGACGCCAGCCACCACGGCTGGTTGAAGAACATGATCCCGAAGTTCTGGGGGATGTAGCGGACGTCCGTGATGGACCAATCCGGGTTGTAGCCCGAAGGGTAGATGAGCTCGAGGTGATAGAGGTAGTCGTAGGCGGGATTGAAGAGCTGGCCGCTCGTGGCGTAGGTCACCACCAGCAGGGTCAGGATCGGCACCGCGGCCCCCGCCCCGGCCAGGATGCCGCGCCGCAGCCACGTCCCACCGCCTCCCACCAGGATCAGGAACGGAAAGCCGAACAGGATCGTCAGGCGGGCCGTGACAGCCAGGCCGAAGAGGATCCCCGCCGCCACCTGCACGGACTCGGGTGCGGACAGAGCGGCCCAGAACGATGTCAGGGCTCGGTCCACCACTCCACCCTGGCGCCTGGACATCCACCACAGCGCGACCGTGGCCACGGCCAGGACCGCATCGGTGATCTCGATGAGAGTGGGCGAGCTCTGGCCGGCAATGAGGAGGGCCGGCAATCCTGCGACGGCCATCACCAGGAGGGCGAACGGCACCAGGACACCGGTCCGGCCGGCAACGACTGCGGCCAGCGCAGCCACGATCGCGCTCAGGACGACTCCCAGAGCGACCAGCGACGCGACGGACGTGCCGGCGCCCGCCAGGACGAAGAGCAGCTCGCCGCAGATCCCCAGAGCGCCGAGCAGTACCGCCGACGACCAGCCGCCCGGCCAGATCGCCTTCCGAACGGCCGGGATCGCATCCGCCAGGGGCCGGGGCTTGGCCGCGTCGCGGTCCACTGAGAGAGCCAGCCCAACGGCCAGGAGCAGACAACCGACGGCCACTATGTGGGCCCAGAACCAGGTCGTCCCGATGGCGGCCGCGTACCAGAGGACGGATCCCAGGCCCAGGAACAGCGACGTCAGCCACCGTATCGCGGGTCGCACGGGCAGATGGCCCAGCATCCAGTAGGCGATCCCGACGTCGATCGCGCCGAAGATGGCGGCCAGGAGCTGTTGGTTGGTCGCGAGGTGCCAGACGGCCACGAACGGCAGGAGGACCCACGCCGGCAGGGGCGGGAACGGAATGATGCCCCGCCCGGTGCTCTCGCCGGCCGGATCCAGGATCGGCATGACGTCCTGGTAGCCGGGCGTCGGGATCGAGGTCCGGCCGTCCAGCCAGGCCTGGGCCTGCAACACGAAGTGCAGGTAGGGGTTCGTGCGGTCCGGCTGACTGATGAAGTAGACGATCAGGCAGAGGATCACCAGACCCAGACCGAACCAGATTCCGCCCCAATCTGACGCGTCGTCCGTCGAAGCATCGGCGGCACGCGGCTTGCGGTCCGGCTGCCCGTCCGCGGGGCCGATCTCGGGTATACTCCGCTCCACTTCAGCGCTCGCCCAGGAGGCCGAACAGGTTGGCAGGCATGAGCTGGCGAGGGGACAGCCCACGGGGGCGCGCGACGACGGACGCGAGTGTCGCCACAGCAATTCCCGTCATCGTCGTACTCCTGGCCCTGGCCTTCGCCCTCCGCCTCATCATCGCATACGTTCTCCTGCCGGGCTCGGGCTTCCCCAACGACCTGGGCGCGTTCCAAGCCTGGGGCAACGACATCGCCCGGAACGGCCCGGTCGGCTTCTACGACCGCCAGAGCTTCATCGACTACCCGCCCGTCTACCTGCTCCTTCTGGGCCTGGTCGGCCTGCTGACCGGAGGGAACATCGGCGAGGGCGTCAAGATCCTGCCGATTCTCGCAGACCTCGCCCTGGCGGGAGTCGTCTGGGCCATGGTCCAGGAGCTTGGGGGTTCCGGTCGCCGTGCGCTGATCGCCGCCGTGATCGTCCTCTTCAATCCAGTCACCTGGTTCAACAGCGCCATCTGGGGTCAGGCCGACGCAGTCGGCTCCATATTCCTGTTGCTCGGCCTGAGGGAGCTGCAGAGGGATCGGCGCGAGACCGCATCTGCGCTCGCCGTCCTGGCGGCCCTGACCAAGATGCAGCTCGGCATCCTGGGCGTCGTCGTGGGGTTCGTGGTCCTGCGCCGCTCACTGACGCCCCGGGCCGGGAACCCAGATCCGGAGCGGATCCTGACTTCGGTCGGCGCGGGGCTCGTGACGGGGGCGGCGGTCTGCCTGCCCTTCACCGGGCTCGACTTCCTGGGGCTGGCCCATCGCCTCGCTTCAGCCCCGGGCCTCCTGACGGTCGCGGCGGGGCTTCTGACTGCGGCCGGCGTCTTCTCGCTGGCGCGACGGTACCTGCCCCTTGCCGAGGCGGCCCGGCGGACGCTAGCCTCCGCCCTGCTCGCCGCCGGAACGGCCGTCATCTTCGCCGGGATGGTGTTCGACTCGATCGCCAGCCACCTGCTCAACACCTTCGGCGAGTATCCGTACCTCACGCTCAATGCCTACAACCCGTGGGCGCTGGTGACGACCGGTCAGGGCCAGGCCATGGACCGGGGCCTGAGCTGGATCCACGACGCTCCGTTTACCGACCCCAAGACCGGCGCCTACGATCCGGGCTTCGTCTTCGGCCCGTTCCCGGCAACGGTCGTGACCGCCGCCCTCGGGCTGGTCGTCCTGCTCGCAGTCGGAGCGGTCGTGGCCTGGACGCGGGCGCGCGCCGTAGACCCCGATGCTGTCGCAGACGCGCCGAGCACGCCCACGGCTGCCGCCGGGGCAACAGCCGAGCCCACCGAGCCTCGCGGCCGGGCCTCCGAGCTACGCGGTCTGGCGGGTGTCTGTGCCGTGGCCGCCGCGTCGATCGCCTTCGTCGTCTGCGGCCAGCTCATCGCGCCGCTCTCCGCCGCGGTGGTCGGCGACGGCATCCTCATCGCGCTCCTGGTCGGCGTCGCCGCCTGGGCGGCCTGGCGCGACGACAGGCTGTCGCTGCTGGTGGGCCTGGCGATCCTGTCGATCGCCTTCTTCGTCGTCCCGACCCGCGCTCACGAGCGCTATCTCTTCCCGTTCTTCGGCCTGGGGGCGGTCCTCCTGGCTCTGTCCTGGCGCTGGAGCGTCGCCTACCTCCTGCTGGCGGTCGTCAACTCGGCCAACCTGCTGGCCGTCCTGGTCCAGTACCGGGGCATCCCTGTCGACGACGGCGCGCTGGCTGGGACCCTGATCGATTGGGGGACTGGGCTGGTAACCGCCAGATGGTTCGACGGGATCATCTGGCCGATCGCGCTCTCCGGAGTGGTCACGGGTCTGGCGATGGTCTGGGCATTGCTGCAAATGCGCGGCGTATCGGCCGATGGGCTGGCGCGTGAGGCCGCCGCTGCGAGTGAAGTCGTGGCGGGTTCCGGCGTGCCCACCGCAGACGACGAAGCCGCCGCAGGCGGCGTGGCCATCCCCGCCATGACTGCCGCCGAGGGCCCGCGATTTGCGCCTGGCGGCTCCTACGACTTCGATAGGACGGGCGAGCTGAGCGACTGGGCCGAGGACGACTACGTCGACGAACGCGACCGGCCGGCCCTGGTGCCGGCCTGGGTCATGTCCACGTGGCGGCGCCTGTATCGACCCTCGAGCCATCCCGACAGGTCGGCCGCGCTGGACGGCGAGCCTCGCGGCCGCCTGGACAAGCTCGACCTGTGGGTCGTCGTCGCGCTCGCTGTGGCCGTCCTCTCCCTGCGCGTGTACCGCCTGGACGAGCCGATGCAGATGCACTTCGATGAGGTCTACCACGCCCGGAGCGCGACGGAGTTCCTGCAGGACTGGCGCTACGACATCCCTCATGACATCTACGAGTGGACCCATCCTCACGTCGCCAAGTACGCCATCGCCGGCGGGATAGCGCTCTTCTCCGACGACAAGGTCACCTCGACCGGCCAGCTCGGAGTCAACGTCGCCGACGCACTGGTCCAGCCGCGCACGGCGGTCTCGCCGCTTGCGGATGCGGGCAACCCGAACGATCCTCGGGCGAATCCGGACGCCCGGTTCGGCGATCGCGTCTTCGTCGCGACGGGCGGCGAAGTAAGGGTCTACGACCTCGAAAGCCGTGGCCTGGTCCAGACCTACGCGATCCCCGGCGCCTCGTCGCTATCGACGGTGGGCACGACCGGCGTCCTCTATGTGGGCACGACGCAGGGACGAATCTTCCGCATCGACACCAACTCCCTCGACGACGTGAGGCTCGGGCTGGCCAGCACGGCCAAGCCGGCCGCCGAGCTGGACGTGCAGACCGGCCTCGTCATCACCCACCTGTACGCCGGGACGCCGCCGATCATCCTGGCGGTCGATGCCAGTGGGGACGTCGTCTCGGTCGACCTGACCAAGAACGGAGGCGAGGTCGTCGCGCGCGGGGTCGTCCCCGGCGCGGCCGATTTCGCCGACTTTGGAGCGGGCTCGGCGATTCTGGTCAGGACCTCGACTCCCACTCTCACGCCGACCCCGACCTCGACCTCGACCCCGACGCCCACTGCCACTCCGTCCCCCAGCCCAAGTCCGACTTCCGGCGGCACCTCGGCCGAGGCCGAACGACTGGCCTCCGCTCTCGGCCTGGACGTCTCGATTGTCGAAGAAGCCCTCAACGCTACGACCGCACCCGGCCTGGACCAGCCTCTGAACCTGGGCCCCCTTAGCTCCGGTCAGGTGGCCGCGGTCAAGGATCTTATGGCGCAGGGCGAGCTTCCGGACATCTCCGTCTCCAGTTCGAATCCGCAGGTGCTGGTCGCCTACGCGGAAGGCATCGGGGTCATGGACGCCCGGTATCTGGTCATGACGGCGACCATCGCCACCGACCAGCCGGCCACCTCGATCGCCATCAATCCGAATACGGACCAGGCTTCGTACGTGACCGCCGGTGACTCGCTGGTCCTGATCCGGATCAACACGAAGAACGGCCAGAGCACGGTCACCAAGGACCCGAATCAACCGCTGCGGAAGATGCCCGGGTCGGTCAGCAAGGTCGTCTTCGACGGCGCGACCAGGGTCGTCCAGGTTCTCGGGCGAACGCCGGACGGCGGGGGCTGGACGGTCTATGCGATCGAGTCGAACGGCAACGCCGTCTTCTCGGATGCGCGTCTGCCGTTCCAGCCGGTCGCAATCGGGCTCGACTCGAGCCCGCCGCTGCCCGACACGAACCGCGAGCAGCTGCTCGCGTTCTCTCCCGACGGATCGGTGGCGGCCGTCGACGTCGGCCAGTTCGCCTTCTCCTGGCGCATCGTGGGAGTGCTCTTCGGAGCCTTCATGGCCGTCTGTCTGTACCTGCTGGCCCGAGTCCTCTTCCGGCGTCGAAGCATCGGCCTCCTGGTCGCCCTCTTCTCGCTGGTCGACGGGATGCTCTTCGCCCAATCCCGCATAGCCATGAACGACACGTACGTCGGCGGCTTCCTGCTACTGGCATACCTGCTCTTCGCCCTGCTCTGGCTCGGGGTCTGGAAGAGCCGCATCGCATTCTGGTTGGGAATGCCGTTGATCGGGCTGATCCTCGGCCTGGCCCTGGCCTCGAAGTGGGTGGCGCTGTACGCGATCGCGAGCATCGGGGTGCTGATCCTCGTCCGGTCGGCCCTGGGCCGCGTGATCGTGATCCTGGGAATGGCAGCCGGCACCGGCATACTGGGCTGGCAGGCCATCGCCGAGATGACCACGGCGCCGGACACGGGCAACCCCGCGGCCGTGATAGTGCTGTTGCTGCTGGCGGCGATCGTCGTCGTGACCGGCGCGATCCGCGCGCTCTCGGCCCGCACGACTCCGGACAAGATCCTCATCGGCCTGGCCACGGCGTTGGTCGCAGCGCTGGCCGTCGTTGGGGCCCTGGTCAACTCGCCCGCATCGCTCGAGAACGGCGCGCCGAACTACACGTTCTTCATCATCATGCTCGGGGCCACGACACTGGCCGCCGCGGCAAACGCCTATCACCCGATTGCCTGGACGCGCGAAGAGCTGGTCTTCGCGATCGCCGCGCCGATCGCCGTCGGGCTCCTGGCGGGCATCCTGGGCGTGGCCAGGTCCAACGGTCTTCTGATCGATGTCGGCGTCGCCGGCCTCGCCGGCGGCATCGCGGCCGCGACCGCACTCTGGGCAGGGGGCCTGATGGGCTTCGGGCCGCTCGCCGTACCGCCGAGTCCGGACGATCCCTCGTCGTTCGCCGGCCCGCCCGCCCCGGCCCCTACGGGCTGGCTGAGACTGGGTTCCGGCTGGGGCCTCCCGGCGCTCTGGATGGGTCTCAGCGTGCTCGTCCTGCCGATCGTCATCTACGTCGTCATGTACATCCCCTGGGCCATGCCGTGGCAGCCGCAGACCGCGGACACGGGCCAGCTGCCCGTCATAGCGTGCCTGCACACAGACGCCGAGACCGGAGTCTGCGACCAGGCCTGGCCGGCCGGCCACACGGGCCAGACGCTCTGGGACATGACAATCCATATGTACAATTACCACAACGACCTGCGGGTCCCGCACGCCGCCTCGTCGCCGTGGTGGACCTGGCCGATGGACCTCAAGCCGGTCTGGTTCGAGAGCATCGGCTACGCCAACGACCAGGGCTCGATGATCTACGACGGAGGCAATCCGGCCCTGTGGTGGATGGCCATCTTCGCAATGGCATTCATCTGCTGGCAGGCATTCAAGAGACGGAGCCTTGGCCTGGCCCTGGTCGTGGTCGCCTTCTTCTGGCAGTGGCTTTCATGGTCTCGCATAGACCGAGCCTCGTTCCAGTACCATTTCTACACCGCCCTGCCCTTCTTCCTGTTAGGGCTAGCCTACTTCCTGGCGGAGCTGTGGCACGGTCCCTCGCGCAGGACGTGGCTGCTGGCCCGTTGCGCCGCGGCCGCGGCGCTGCTGTTCCCGACGGTCGTCTGGGCGCTGAGGTCTCCTCTGTGCGGTCTGGCCCGTGTTGGGACGTCCGACTACTTCGGCAACTCCGCGTGCGGAGCGAGCACCGGTGACGTCCGAATCGACACTCGGATCTTCCTGATTGGGGTCGTCCTCATCGCCGCGCTGACGATGCTCGCGCTGTTGTTGCTGCGCCTGGAGCGACGCCAGGCTCGGGGCGAGGAAGATCGGGCCTGGATGCTGCAACTCTTCTTGCCGGTTGCGATCGCCGGAGCACTGCTGGTGTGGCTGGGTCAGAACGCGCCCCAGAATGTGCTCTTCGAGGCGGCGCTTCCTTCCGACTTGATCGTTGTGATGCTGCTGCCCATCCTGGCCGTGCTCGCGGCGATCGCCCTGAGAGCCGAGAACCCGCGTCGATTCGTGCTGGGCGTCGCCTCAGTCGCGGTCGTGGCCTTCCTGGCGCTCTATCCGAATCTGTCGGCCCTGCCAATGCCGAGCAAGATCATCGGCGTCTACAACGGCCTGCTGCCGACGTGGTTCTACGGCTTCCAGTTCTCCGTGAACCAGCAGGTGTCCGCCTCCGTCTCCCTGATCAGCCCGACCAGCCTCGCGTGCGCGGCGTTGGCGCTGATCGTGGCCGGTATCGCCGGTTGGGCGGCCTGGGAGCGGCGGGTCGTCGTGGGCTACCGGCGAGCCGGGCGGCTCAGGGTCGGCGCGCCCGAGGTCTCTGGCGACGCCTCCGCAGGTGCGCCCGGCGACGCCCCGTGGCCGCCGCCCACCGCCTGAGCCCCGCTCAGGACAGATTCGTCTCCGGCCGGTGCTCCAGGCCGCTCGTGTGGATCGCGGCCGGAACCTTCGCCTTGAAGCCTGGCGGAAGCTGGCCCTGGGCCTCGAGCCGTCGGATCACGAAGCGGTAGTACTCCTCGACCTTGGCGGTGACGCGCTCCCAGCTGAACTGCTCGGCGCGCTGCTGGCCGCTGGCGCCCATCCGGGCGCGGAGCTGCGGGTTGGCGAGGAGCTCGGTGATCCCGGCGCACAGGGCTTTGGCGTCGCGAGGCGGCGTGAGGATTCCCTGCCTGCCCCGCTGGACCACGCCCTTGTAGCCGTGGATGTCGCTGCAGACGATCGGCGCACCGGCGGCCATGGCCTCGAGCAGGACGATCCCGAAGGACTCACGTCCCGTGGCCGGTGAGACGAAGACATCGGCCGTCCGGAAGAGCTGAGCCTTCTCGTCGTCGGTGACGCGCCCGAGAAACTCAACGTTCTGCAACCCGCGGGTCATCACATAGCGGCGGGCCTCTCGCTCCTGCGGTCCGGAGCCAACGACCAGAAGCCGGCACTCGATGCCGCTCTTGCGCACCAGCCGGAAGGCCTTGAGCAGGTGGGGAAGACCCTTTCGATCCTCGAGACGGCCCACGAAGAGGAGGTTGGGCGTGCCGTCCTGCCACCGCGCGACCGGCACGGCGCGCTGGAATCGGCCGAGGTCGACGCCGTTCGGGATGACCTTGTAGTCGCCCGGGAAGAAACGGTCCACAAAGTGGCGGGCGGCCGCGCTGACCGCGATCCTGCCGTGGAGGCGGCCGGCGTAGCCCTGGAGCATCCGCTTGCCCAGCTCCATCGCAGGCGAGAAGCCGGCGTACGCGTGGAAAGTGGCCACGTTCACGCTCGTCGACTGACGAAGCACGACCAACGACAGGAACGGCACGAACGGCTCGTGGAAGTGGAGGAGGTCGAACTGCTCCCGAGCCAGGACCGCGTTGACCTGCGACACGTACCGGGGAGAGAGCGTGATCGTGCCCACCGAGCCGTTGCTCGGCACGCTGAAGCCCTTGCCGATGCGGATGATGTCCCCCTCCGACGAGCGCTGCAGGCCGTGGCTGCTGGTCAGGATGCGGACGTCGTGGCCGCGCAGGCGCAGGTTCTCGTAAAGGAAACGGACGTGCTCGTTGACGCCTCCGGGGATCGGGTAGACGTAGGGCGTGACGAGGCCGATCTTCACGCCGGCGGCTCCTCGGCCTCGCGTCGCTCCGCGGCGGCGGCCATTTCGCGTGCGCGGTGGCGTCCTGCCTGGTCGTCCGCCTCGCGCGCCCGCTGCAGGCGAAGCTGGTCGATCGGGACGCCCAGGTCGCGCGGAGTGCCATCCCTCAGCAGGTTGCGCCGCCCCCAGCGAAGGACGTCGCGGGCCTGCTTGCGGACCTGACGGGAGTAGATGAAGGCCTCGCGCACGAAGCCCCAGTCGACGCAACTGCCGGTCGTCGTGCCGTCCCGGATCGCTTGCCTGTAGTCCTCGGCCGTGGAGCCCGGGAAGTGGGTTCGACCGTCGCCCACGGTGTCCAGGGTGTGCCCGTCGCTATTGCCGACCAGGGGCAGCCCCAGTTCCCGGGCCAGGCGAGCAGTCGCGGCTCGCCCGTAGCGTCCGGCCGTGGAGGGGTTGAAGCCCTCGAGTGCGTCCCAGTAGACGAGCGGGTCGGTCGAGAGGTGGACGCGCATGATGGCGTGCCTGCGCATGCCCAGGGCAAAGGCCGAGAAGGGATGGGGAACGATGGCCAGCCCACCCTGTTCGTGGATCTCGGCCACCGTGATCTCGACGCGCTGGTCACGCTTGAGCCGGTGTTGCAGGAAGAGGCCCAGCAGGTGCCCGTTTCGGGTGGTGACCTCCTCGCCCACGACCACCTCCACCCGGCCGTGGCGCTCGCCGGCCAGGCGCTGGCACTCTACCGCGGCCTCGATGCGCTCATGGTCGCTGACGGCTATGACGTCGAGGTCGGTGTGGCGCTCCGCATACTCGAGTATCTGCGCCGCCGAGGCCGTGCCATCCGAAGCGATCGAGTGGATGTGCATGTCGGCCTTGCCGATTCGGGACGTATCGTCGGGAGTCACGCTGTCTCTCCGCTTTCACGCATCGGCGCTTGCTCCAGATCGGGCCAGATCGGATGGAAGAGAGACAGCCATTGCTCGGGTGCTTCCATGATGAATTGCTCGAAGAGCCGAGCTTCTTCGCGCGCCATGGCGCGGATTCGTTCACGCCGGTTGGCCCCCTTCGGCACGGGGACCTGCCGCAGGCTGCCACGATAGCGGCCGGGACCGGTCCGTCGCACGGCGGACATGTATACGGGAGCGCCGGTCTCGGTGGCGAGAAACGCCGGTCCGGCCGGGATCTTGGTGCGGGCTCCAAAGAGCTCGACCTCCAGGCCGGCCCCGCTGAGGTCCCGATCCGCTACCAGGCCGACGGGCTCATTCCGGCGAACGGCCGCCAGCAGCTCGCGCCCGGCTTCCTCGAGCGTGACGATGCGCACCCCGATGGTGGCTCTGGTCGAGAACAGGTAGCGCTGGACTCGGGCGTTGTCGATCGTTTCCATCGGCGCCACGATCAGGCCCAGACGGTGCACGACGTAGAAGCCGGGCAGCTCGATCGCTCCGAAGTGCATCCCGATCAGGATCAGGGCCCGTCTCTCGGTCAGCCACGCCTCGACCTCGCGCGGTGTCTCGACGAAGAGACGCTCGGTCACGAAGCGGGCATCGAATCGCGGCGCCCAAGCGAGCTCCAGGTAGTAGTGGGCGTGGTGGCGAAAGGCCGAGCGCACGAGCGATTCGAGAGCCTTCGGATCGGTCGCGGCCCGGCGGTACTCCTCCGCTCCCTTGCCGTTGGCGGCCATCCACTCCACGATGTGGCGGAGGTTGCGGCGGGTGTGGTCACGGCGCGAAGGAGAGGCCCGGTATTCGACCATCCCGGCCAGGTTCCCCAGGCGCCATAGCGGACCCTCGGGCAGGTGGCAGATCAGCTTCCCGCCTGCGATAACGAAGGTGGCCACGAGCCAGTCGGACAGGCGCCGCCCCAGGCCAGCCCGCCGAGCCGGTCGCCGGTCGACATGCGAGGACGCCTGACGACTCACGGCTCCGCTGGCTGGGGCGGATCGCCATCGAGTCCGGCCGCCGAGAGCCGGCGGGCCCCGGCTGGGACTGCCGGAGCGGCCCCGGCTGCCGGCCCGTTCGGAGCCGCGCCTCTGGCGTCGTTCGCCATCGCGGCGCGGTTTCGGGCTTCCAGCCGCGAGGCCTCCTCAGCCGACTCGGGCCAGATCGGCTTGAAGATGTACCACTGTTCCGGAGCCGGAGAGATTTGGGCTTCGAGCGCGGTCGCGATCCTCTGGGTCGCGCTGGCCAGGTCGGCCGGGGAGTCCGACGCGACGTGGATCGGCTCGTCGGCGGCCGCCTTGAAGGTGCCGTCGGGCTGGCGGTTGATCGAGAAAGGCAGGATGGTAGATCCGTGCTTCGCCGCGAGCAGAGCGGGGCCGGCCGGGAGCGTCGTCCAGGCGCCGAACATCTTGACCGGGATGCCGTCGGCGCGGTAGCCCCAGTCCACCAGCAATACCAGGGCCTCGCTGCGGCGAAGCGCTCCATAGACGCCGCGAAGGTTGCGCCAGGAGATCATCTTGATCCCCCAGCTCTCCCGTTGACGCTGGAACAGCTCGTACAGCTCCACGTAGGCGCTGTCGTCGCCGACGACGTTGATCTCAAGACCTTGCTTGGCGAAGCCCGCCGCCGCGGCCTCGTTGTTGCCTAGATGAGCGGCCACCAGGATCACACCCTTCGATTGCTGGTAGATCTCCAGGAACCGATCGAGGCTGCGGACCTCGAGGAGCCGATCGAGCTGCTCCCGCTTGAGCCATGGCAGCCGCATCAGCTCCATGACGTAGCGGGCGTAGTTGCGGTAGGCCGCCCTGGCCATTCGGCCGGCTTCGCGAGATTTCGGCGACACACCCAGGACGTGCCCGAAGTTGGCTCGCAGCCAGCGGCGCCGGGTGGGGCCGGCGGCGTAGCCGATCATGGCGAGCCAGCCGCCGACTCGATACGTCGGGCCTGCCGGGAGGTGGCCCAGCACCCACGACGAGGTCCGCCAGAAGCTGAGCAGCGTCAGGCCGGCGACGTGGGTCAGGAAGGTTTCTTTCTTGAGGCGATGCGGGGCCTCGAAGGTCCTGGGGGCGCCGTTGCTCCCAGTCCTGCGGGATCCCGGCCGCTTCGGTCGTTCGGGGCGGCGTCCGCCGGACGCCGCCCTGTTGCCTCCCACGCCTTCCTGCGTCACTTGATCTCGACGGCCGCCTTGCCGCCGCGGAGCGGTGCCGACTTCTTGACCTTCTTGGGCAGCGTTTCCGTGCCGATCAGAGCCTCGTTGTCCTCACCGCGGATGAACGCCTCGACGCGGTTGAAGGCGATGTCGTCGTGGATCTGGATTGGCGGGCTCTTCATGAAGTAGCTCGACGGCGCCACGAGGGTCCCCTTGAGGCCCCGATCGAGGCCCAGCCGCAGGCAGCGGACCGCGTCGATGACGACGCCGGCGCTGTTCGGGCTGTCCCAGACTTCGAGCTTGAGCTCAGCGTTGAGCGGCACGTCGCCGAAGGTCGTGCCCTCCATCCGGATGTAGCACCACTTGCGGTCGAGCAACCACGGGACGTGGTCGCTCGGGCCGACGTGGACGTCGTCCGGATCCAGGTCGTAGTCGAGCATCGAGGTGACGGCGTTCGTCTTGGAGATCTTCTTGGACTCCAGGCGCTCGCGCTCGAGCATGTTCAGGAAGTCGGTGTTGCCGCCGAAGTTGAGCTGATAGGTTCGATCCAGACGGACGCCGCGGTCCATGAAGAGGCGGGTCAGGACGCGGTGGCTGATCGTCGCGCCGACCTGGCTCTTGATGTCGTCGCCGATGACCGGCAGGCCCCTCTCGGCGAAGCGGCGCTGCCAGTACGGCTCACGGCCGATGAACACCGGGATGCAGTTGACGAAGGCGACGCCGGCCTGGAGCGCCTGTTCGACGTACCACTTGGTGGCTTCCTCGGAGCCGACCGGGAGGTAGCTGATGACGACGTCGACCTTGCGCTCCTTGAGGATCCCGACGACGTCGGCAGTCGGTCCGGGCGCCTTCTCGATGATCTGGGACAGGTACTTGCCCAGGCCGTCGTGGGTCATGCCGCGCTCGACCTTGACGCCGAGGTGAGGGACCTTGTGGAAGACGAAGGTGTTGTTCGGCTTGGTGTAGATCGCCTCGGACAGGTCCTTGCCGACCTTGTTCTTGTCGATGTCGAAGGCGGCCACGAACTCGATGTCGCGGATGTGGTAGCCGCCCAGGTTGACGTGCATGAGGCCGGGGATGAAGTCGTTCTCATCCGCGTTCTCGTAGTAGTAGCGGCCCTGGACGAGGCTGCTCGAGCAGTTGCCGACGCCGACGATGGCGACGCGGATCTTCTTGCCTCGCTCGGACTTGCGGCCGTTGCCGCTGGCCGGCGCCGTTGCGTTCGCGGCGTCGCTGCTCAACTTGTCGCTCACTTTGCTCCTTGCTCCTCTTTGCGAAGCTGCGTACGAACGTGCCATGTGCGTTGAATTGCCGTGATGCTGGCCGTGGCGAAGATGACGCCCAGGGCGAGCGCCAGCCAGAGCTGGCCCCTCGCACCCTGGGCGAGGCCGCCGTCCAGACCGGCCGCGACGAGGCCGGCGGTCAGGAGGACGAGCCGCTCGGCTCGGGGCGCGATGCCCACCTCGCCGTGCAGCTGCAGGTTCTCGGCCTTGGCCCGGGTGTAGCTGACCTGGAAGCTCGAGACTGCCGCGGCGGCAGCCAGGACCGCCCCCGTGACGAAGCCGGCCGCCGAAGCGCCGGCAACGATCCCGATGTAGACGACCCCTTCGCCCCAGCGATCCAGGGTAGAGTCGAGGAAGGCCCCGAAACGCGTCACCCGGTTCTGGGCGCGCGCCAGGGCTCCGTCCAGCAGGTCGAACGAGCCGCCGAGGATGACGAGTGCGGCGGCCGGGAGCCAGAGCTGGGCGGCCGCGGCCGCGGCCGCGCCGGCCGAGATGCCGAAGCCGATGATGGTCAGGGCGTTCGGTGTCAGGCCGAGCTTGCCGGCGCCGGCCGCGATCGGGGTGATGGCGCCGCGGACTCGAGTCCGGGTCTGCTGGGAGACGAGCGACTGGTCGCCCATCAATGCGCCTCTGCCGGCCGTGCCGGGATCTGAGCCATGCCCAGCACGGTGCGCTGGAGCTCGGCGACCTCGTCGAAGACGTTCGGTCGAAGCCGGCAGAAGACCTCGCGGCCAGTCCGCATGGTCTCGACCAGGCCGGCCGCCCTGAGGCGTGAGACGTGCCAGCTGACCAGCGGCTGGCTGAGCCCGACCGTGTCGATCAGCTCGCCGACGGTGGCCGGCCCCTCGGCCAGGCGCCGCACGATGCGCAGGCGGTTCACGTCGGCCAGGGCCTTGTGGAAGATGCGCAGCTCACGCAGATCCTCGGGCTGATCGACGATCGCCGCGACGGTAGAGCGGATGTGCGCGGGAGAGGGCAAGATGGCGTCCTCGTTGGCTAACGCTGCCGGCTGCCGCCCGGGCGGTTCGCCGCGCCTACAAACGAGCCTTTATATAAAGGCCGGTTGATGCTAGGACGCGAGGCGGAGGCTGTCAAGCCTGGACGGCGAGGCTGACATGGGCGCGCCAGCGGTGACCTGGAACTGCTGGTCCTTGCGGGCTTCGATCGAGCGGCGACGAACGGCACCCGTCCGAAGGCGCGGTCGGGCGGCCGGCCAGCCCGGAAAGGCGCCGATCGCGCCGGCGCTTCCTGACTCGAGTGGCTTCTAGCTGCAGGAGAAGGTGGCCGTGATCTTGCCGTTGCCGCCGACGGAGTCCGTCCCGGAGAACGTGCCCTTGCCGTCGGCGCCGATCGTGGCAGCGACGTCGGTGCCCAGGACGAACGGCTTGCCGCCCACTGAGCCGCTGATGGCCTCCGGCTGGGAGCCGTCGTGGTGCGCGATGCCGATGATCCAGTCGTCGGTCTGCTTGTCCCACGCTCCGAACCGGAAGTCGACGCCCAGCGAGCCGCCGTCATAGCAGCCGCCGGGGGAAATCGTGACCGTCGTTCCGCCGATTGTGACCTTTGCCGATCCGTTGCCGCTCCAGTTGTCGGCACCTCCGCCGCCACCGCCCTGGGATGGCGCCGTCGTGGGGGCGCCGCCACCCGTTCCGGCGGGCTGCTGGGTTCCGCTCGAGCTCGAGCACGCGGCTACGAGAAGGATGGACGCAACCAGAACCGAAGCCAGCTTGCGCATGTTCGTCGCCCCTTCCATTGCGGTGGAGACGGCTCAGCGACTCAACCGCCCGCGATCGCGTCGGAGCCCGGGTTGACTATAGTCCCTTCGGCGGAGGGCGGCGAGTCGGTCGATCCTAGCTCGCGCCGGCGTCCCTGGTTTCGAGGTGGCCCCTTACTTGCAGGAGAAGGTGACCGAGATCGCGGCGGTGCCCAGGAACTCACTGCCCGAGACGCTGCCCTTGCCGTCGTTGCCGATGGTGCCGGTCGCGCCGCTCGTGCTCAACATGAACGCCTTGCCGCCCACGCTGCCGCTGAGTATGGGCGTCTTGCTGCCGCCGTAGTACACGAGTGCGATGATCCAGTCGCTCTTCTGGTTCGTGAAGTCGCCGAACCGGGCGTCGACGTCGTTGTCACTGGCGGGGTAGCAGCCGCCGGGAGACATCGTCACCGTTGCGCCGCCGACGGTCACCTGCGCGGAACCGGTGCCGCACCAGAAGGTGCAGTCGCCGGCGTTGCTCGGCAGGGGTGGCGGAGTCGTGACGTCGCCGTCGCTCGCCTGGGATGCCGCCGTCGTGGGGGCGCCCCCACCTGTCCCGGCCGGCTGCTGGGTTCCGCTCGAGCTCGAGCACGCGGCCATCAGGAGGATGGACGTAATCAAGACCGATGCCAGCTTGCGCATGTCCGCTGCCCTTCCTCTCCGGTCAGTGATGGACCCACGATTCAAACGCCTGCGATCGCGTCGGAGTCCGGGTTGACTGTAGTCCTCGCCGCCTCCGCCCACACCGCCCCCGCCCACGCCGGACGTCCGCTCGGAATCCGCGATGCATGCTCGCTATGCATCCTCAGCGTATTCAGTCTGCATGATCCTCGCAAAGGTTGCGCATCGCCCGCGGCTTGGTGCATAATCCGCGGACCATGTTCGTTCGAATGCTCGCCAAGCCCAAGTCGAAGCGCTGGCGGCCCTGCCGGGAGGCACGGCCCTAGGGCTCGGCGGCGTTCGGAACGAACCGCGGAGCCGAGGGGCACGAAGCTCCCGAGGGCCGCGACACCGAGGGCGGTGCCGCGGCCCTCATGTTTTCGCAAGGGAGGGCCACGCAACGGACACCAACGGAGGACCAGGAATGCTCAGCATCGTCGCCGGCGACGGAGAGATGGGTCGCGCGGTGGCCGCTGCCCTCGCCGGGCGCGGCATGCCACCCCGGGCGATCCTGGGCATGCCGGAGACCGACGCGGGCCACTCACCGGCCCGATTTGCGGACGCGGACGTGCTCTTCGAGTTCTCCGTTGGCGAGGCCGTCCTGTCCAACGTCGGAGCCGCGCTTCAAGGAGGGATCCGCCGGTTCGTCATCGGGACCACCAACTGGGCCAGCGACCGGGGCACGGCGGAGACCCTCCTGGTCAACCACGATGCCGCTGCCGTGGCCGCCCCCAACTTCAGCCTCGGCGTGATGCTGTTCGCCCGCCTCGTCGAGGACGCCGCCCGCCTCTTCGGCCCGTTCGCCGAATACGACCCGTACCTCGTCGAGTGGCACCGCCGCACCAAGGCAGACCGCCCCTCCGGCACCGCCATCGATTTGTCGCGCCGCCTGATTGCCGTTCATCCGCGCAAGCGGCGAGTGGCTCAGCCAATGGCCCATGGCGCACCCGCTCCGGAGGAGCTGGACGTGGCCGTCATTCGGGCCGGAAGCGCGCCGGGTATGCACCTCGTCGGCTTCGATGCCCCGGGGGAGAGCCTGGAGATGCGCCTCACCGCCCGCGATCGATCGGCCTACGCCGCCGGCGCTATCACGGCCGCCGAATGGCTCCTGGCCGAGCCCCGCGCCCCGGGCTTTCACAGCTTCGTGACCGTTGGCAATCGGCCTGCCATGATCCCACAACCCGAGATTGAGGCCATACGCCGGGCACTGGAGAAGGGCTCAGCGGTGGAACCCTTCCCGTTTCTCAAGTCGGGCGACGTGGTCAGGATTAAGTCCGGGCCTCTAGAGGGAATCGAAGGTATTTTAGTTCGGAAAAAAAACTCCTTTCGTCTAGTGCTTTCGGTGGAATTGCTGCAAAAATCCGTGGCGGTGGAGGTGGACGCCACCATGGTGGAGCGCGTGGCCGGCCGAAGTGGAGCCGCCCCACAATCCTGGTTGGCTGCGACTGCTTCCACCATCTGACTCCACGGATGACTCCCGATTTCGCTGACGCTCTCTCCTGTCTTTAGTCGGGTACAAAAGGAGGTTCATGATGCAATATTCGAGCAGGAACGCGCATTCATTTCACAGCTTCGGCTGGAAAGGGCAAGTACTCCTCAGTGCTTTGTTGTGGGGAGGAATTCTTTGCGGTGCGGCGGGAATCCTGCGGGCACAGAAACCCGCGTCGCTTCCGGTGGACCCACAGCCTCCGCGTCTGGATTTGCTTCCTGCCAAAATGCAGCCGGGTCGCATCGAGCTTCGGCGCACCACGCCGCCCAACGTCCAGACAATTCCCCAAGACTACATCATTAGTCCGGATGACGAGTTAGCTGTCGATGTGGTAGACGTGGGCGAGTTTTCGCGTGTGTATCGTGTGAGTCCCACAGGCGTGATTACCATGCCTCTGCTCTCCAAGCCCATCCAAGCCATGGGCTTAACGCTCGAACAACTGGCGCAGTCCATCGCCGACCAACTTCAAGCTGCGGGCATGGTTTCTCATCCGCACGTGACGGTCCACGTCAATCGGTCTCGGCTTCACGCGGTAACTGTTGCGGGCGCGGTGCATAAGCCTCAGATGTATGAAATATTCGGCAAAACGACGGTCCTCGATGCTCTCGCACAGGCCGAGGGGCTGGCCGAAGATGCCGGAAGTACCGCTATTATTACGCGCGGTGACCTCGCGAGCCGGGTCTCGGAAGCCGAGCAGACCTCGGACACTAAACTGGAAAGCACGCTCGTGCATTCCGGCACCGTGCCAGTTGACCTGAAACGGCTATTGGAAGACGGCGATGCCAGCCAGAATTTCGAACTGTATCCTGGGGACCGAATCAGTGTGCAA
>JBEKPL010000015.1:0-45678 GCA_049520815.1 Candidatus Limnocylindrales bacterium | reverse complement strand
ACGGGCCCTATGAGGTCTTGCAGTCGCTCGACTGGGGCAGGTCGTGGAAACCCTTGCTCGATCTCTCGGGCAAGCCCGTGTCCGGCACCATCAGCTACCTGGGCGAGCGCCACCTCGGGATCATGGGCGCGGACATGATCGTGCATTGGCTGCTGACCCCGGTCAAACCGGATCCGGCCGCCAGTCCAGTCGAGAGCGCTACGGCCCCGGTCTCGGCGCCCCCATCCGGATCGGAAACGCCCTCCGTGACGGCCGTGCCTACCCCGACGATTTCGGCCAATCCGACTCCGCTGCCCGCGTCACTCACCGGGGAATGGACCTGGCGCCAGACCGACGGAACGCATTTCGCGGGCGCGTTCGCGGTCCCGGGCGGGTTCGTGGCCACGTGCGGACACATCGCCGGCAACGAGCTCGCAGACGCCTCCCTGTGCTCCTCGCTTGACGGCCTCAACTGGACGGTGCCGGCCGATCCGGCCTTGATCGCGGTGCAGGGCAACGGTCCGTTCTGGCCGGTTCACGTCACGGAGCGAAATGGCGTCTACCTGGCCTTTGCGCTGTCTCGGCCGCTGCCGACGGTGGGTGAGCCGACCGCGTCGCTCTGGCGCTCGACGGACGGCCGGCACTGGAGTCAAGTCGAGTCGCCTGCCTTCGCAGGTCAGTCGCTCGTCGACGCCGGACTGCTGTCCGGAGGCTTCGTGGCTATGGTCAAGTCCGCCGACGGGCAATCCGCCAGCGCGCTGCTCTCTGCGGACGGGTTGGCTTGGACGAGGGCCGGAGACATGCCGGCGGTTCCCAACGGATACCTCTTCAGCTCCCTCGGCCTGTACGTGGATGGCAAGGTCGCCGGAACGTCCCAGACCGGGACGTGGCTCACGACGGACGGCCGGCAATGGGCCCGGGTCACGCTACCCGCGGGCGTCACCAACATCTCGAGATCCATCCAGATGCCCGACGGCGGCTTCGTGGGCCTTGGCCTCGACCTCGTCTCGGGCGGCAGCGGCACGCTCATGCACTCCTCCGACGGGCTCGTCTGGGAGGCCGACTCCACGACTCCGGCGGGTCATCTGTTCAGCCTGTCCCAGGTGGGGGATCGGCTCGTCGTGACCATCTCGCAGCCGAACAACGACGGCCCGTACTCGGTCTGGCAGTCGTCCGACCGGGGCCAAACCTGGCAGCCGCTGCCCGGTCCGGACGGGTTCCAGCTGTCCACGATGGCTTGCCGGCTCGGTGACAATCTCTCGTCCATGACCGGCGACGACGCGGTGGTCGTCGCGGTGGGAACCCTGAACAGCCGCTAGGCTGCCGAATCCCATCCACAGGGCCCGGACCGATGCGCCGGGCCCTGTGCGGCCAGCCGACTAGAATCTGCGGGTGACCCCCGACATAGCTGCGACCCTCAAGCGCCTGCCCGACCGGCCGGGCGTGTACCTGATGAAGGACGCGCGCGGCACGGTCATCTACGTCGGCAAGGCCCAGAGCCTGCGCGACCGCGTCCGCAGCTACTGGCAGAAGGGGGCCGGCGGCGGTGAGTTCCAGCTCATCCGGACCGTGATCGAGCGGATCGCCGACCTCGAGTACACGATGACCGACTCGGTCAGCGAAGCGCTGCTGCTCGAGATCAACCTGGTCAAGCGCTACCGGCCCCGCTACAACGTCCGGCTCAAGGACGACAAGAGCTACCCGTTCATCAAGATCACCTGGGCCGACGATTTCCCTCGAATCGAGCGGACGCGCAAACTGCCGGCCGACGGCAGCCGCTACTTCGGGCCGTATGCGTCGGCGAGCAGCGTGGACGAGGCGATGAACCTCATCCGCCGGCTCTTCCCGTTCCGGACGTGCACGCTCGACATCCACGAAGGCCGAAACGCGATCGAGCGGCCCTGCCTGCTGTACCACATCAAGCGCTGCCAGGCGCCCTGCGTCGGCTACGTATCGAAGGCCGAGTATCGCGCCGACATCGGCCAGATCGAACGGTTCCTCGAAGGCCGCCAGGAAGCGGTTGCCCGCGAGCTGACGCGCCAGATGCAGCAGGCGTCGGAATCGACCGAATTCGAACGGGCTGCCGCGCTGCGGGACAAGGTCAGGGCCATCGAGCGAACGATGGAGAGCCAGAAGATGGCCGCTCACGCCGCGACCGAGGAGGACGTGCTGGGGTTGGCCCGCCACGATGCGCAGGCGGCCGTGCAGCTCTTCGCCGTCCGTGGCGGGAAGATGGTCGGGCGGGACGTGTTCCTGCTCGACGCCCCGCGCGAGACGGACGACGCCGCCGTTCTGGCGGGCTTCGTGCAGCAGTACTACGAGCGCGCCACCAGCGTCCCGCCGGACGTGCTCGTGCCCGCGCTCCCCGAGGACACGGCGGATCTGGAGGGATTCCTGGCCGGCCGGCGGGGAGCGGCCGTCCACCTCCGGATCCCGCGGCGCGGCGAGAAGCGCCAGCTGCTGGCGCTGGCGACCCGCAACGCCACCGAAACGCTCCAGCGCGAACACGCCCGCTGGCTGGCCGACCAGGGCAAGACCCTGGCCGCGCTCGAGGAGCTGGCAGAGGCCCTCGGACTGCCGGCCGCACCGCTCCGCATCGAGTGCTACGACATCAGCAACCTCGGCGGCGCGCAGTCCGTGGGCAGCATGGTCGTCTTCGAGGACGGCCGGCCACGCACGGGCGAGTACCGCCGCTTCCGGATCAAGGAGGTGGTGGGGGCGAACGACTTCGCCAGCCACCAGGAGGTGCTGCGCCGCCGCTTCAAGCGGGCCCGGTCCGGCGAGGAGGGCAACGAGGAGGAGCTGCGCTGGCGGCTGCCGGATCTCGTCGTCATCGACGGCGGCAAGGGCCAGCTCTCCGCGGCGAAGGAAGTACTGGACGAACTCGGGTACCACGATCTGGCGGTCGTCGGGCTGGCCAAGGAGCGTGAGGAGATCTTCCTGCCCGATCGCGGGGAACCCGTCTCGCTGCCCACCACCTCGCCGGCGCTCTACCTGATGCAGCGGCTCCGAGACGAGGCCCACCGCTTCGCGATCACCTATCACCGCTCCCTGCGGGCCCGGGCCGCCACCCACTCCGCCTTCGACGACATGCCGGGCGTGGGCCCGAAGCGACGGGCCGCCCTGCTACGGGTCTTCGGGTCGGCGAAGCGCGTGCGTGAGGCGCCGGTGGAGCAAGTCGCGGCGGTGCCGGGGATCGGTCCCGCCCTGGCAGCGAGGATCAAGGCCGGCCTGGAGGGCTGAGGGCGACCCTCGCCGGTCCGTAGGCCGGCCGAGCGGCGCCGCGCCGATCCCTGGTAACATCCCACCTCGTGCGAAAGCTAGTCCCGATCCTGATCCTCGTCATCGGCGCGGTCGCGTTCTACGTGGATTTCGTGCCCGGTGCGAAGTTCGCCGTTCTCAGCAACATCGACGCCGGACTGGGCCAGACGCCCCAGACGAAGCTCGGCCTGGACCTGCAGGGCGGTTTCGAGATCAAATACCATACCGTCGATGCCAAAGGCAACCCCGTCGTTCCGGCGTCGGGCCAGATGGATGTCATCCGCTCGATCATGGAGCAGCGGGTCAACACCACGGGCGTCTCCGAGCCGATCGTCGAGACCGTGGGATCGAACGAAGTCCTGGTGCAGGTGCCGGGCGCGACGGACCCGGATGCCATCCGGAACCTGGTGGGCAAGACGGGGCAGCTCTCGTTCGTGCTCCTTCCGCCCGAGACCTATGGCACCCACAGCGCTGCAGGCTCGAAGCCCGTGCCCGATCCAGACACGCCGATAGATCCGACGCTGCCGGCCCAGTTCACGGGCGCGCAGCTGGACCTGGGCTCAATCAGCGCCGGGGCAGACACCAGCAGTGGGCAGAGCCTCTGGGTCGTGAACTTCGCCTTCCAGGGGCAGTGGGCCAAGGATTTCGAGACGTGGTCCGGGGCGCACGTCGACGACTTCTTCGCCATCGTCCTCGACGGCAACGTCATCTCCGCGCCATACCTCAAGAGCCAGATCACCGGAGGCAAGGGGCAGATCAGCGGCAGCTTCACCGCGGATAGCGCGAAGAGCCTGGCGACGATCCTCCAGTACGGCGCCCTGCCCTATCCGGTCGCGGAGGAGAGCAGCCAGGACATCCCGGCCACACTCGGCGCGTCGTTCCTCCACCAGACCCTCTTCGCCGGCGCGATAGGCATCGGTCTGGTGCTGATCTTCATGCTCATCTTCTACCGACTGCCCGGACTGGTCGCCGGCCTGGCCCTCGCCTACTACGGCGTGACGGTCCTTGCGATCTTCCGGATCATCCCGGTGACGCTCACTCTGGCCGGTATCGCGGGTTTCGTGCTCTCGGTAGGCATGGCAGTTGATGCCAACATCCTCATCTTCGAGCGCACCAAGGAGGAACTGCGAGCCGGCAAGACGCTGGTGACGGGGATGGAGGCCGGCTTCAACCGGGCCTGGAACTCGATCTTCGACTCGAACGTCTCGTCGCTGATCACCGCGTCGATCCTCTATTTCGGGGGCTCGTCCACGATCAAGGGCTTCGCCCTGGTCCTGATCATCGGCGTGGCAACGTCGATGTTCACCGCCGTCACGGTCTCGCGGACCCTCCTCCGGCTGGTCGTCCACCAGGAATGGGCCCAGCGGGCCTGGCTCTACGGCGTGACCGACGAGGAGTTCCAGGCCAGAGCGATGGTCGGTCGATACGGCCGGCGGGAGGCCCGAGGACGTGTTTGACGTCATCGGCAAGAGGAACTGGTTCTTCCTCTTCTCGGGCCTGATCGTCGTACCCGGCCTGATCTTCATCCTGCTGACTCCGGCCACCAACGGCAAGGCCGGCCTGCAGTTCTCCATCGACTACACCGGCGGCACGGAATGGCAATTCCAGTTCAAGAATCCGAACGCCTCGCTTGACGAGGTGAGGGCCGTCCTGATCCAGCAGGGCGTCACGGACGCCGAAGTCGTCCAAGACACCGCCCACAACATCAAGATCCGCACCAAGCGGGCCGATCTTCTCCCGCCTCCGACTCCACAGCCGGTGCTCACGGCCGGACCGAGCCAGTCGGCGGGCGCCAGCGCGAGCGCCTCCGTGGGCGCGTCCGCGAGCCCAGGTGCCAGTGCCTCTACCGTGGCGAGCCCGAGCGCCGCACCGAGCGCCAGCGGAAGTGCGGCTCCGAGCGCCGGCCCGAGCGCCAGCGGAAGTGCGGCTCCGAGCGCCGCACCGAGCGCCAGCGGAAGTGCCGCGCCCAGCGCCGGCCCCAGTGCCGCACCGAGCGCCAGTTCGTCGCCCAGTACCGCCGCTAGCGCGAGTACCTCGGCCAGCCCATCCCCCTCGCCGACTGCCACTCCGAACAGCGTCGATCAGGCCGGCCAGGCGTGCACCCTGCACCTGCCCACGGGCGGGACCCTCGCCGAGATCGCTACCGCGCTCCAGGCCGATCCGAAGCTCGGTCCGATCGCCTGCACGGGCCTACAGAGCACGGTCGGCCCGATCGTCAGCGCCCAGCTGATCCAGCAAGCCGTTCTCCTGATCCTGCTTGGCTCGCTTGGCATCCTGCTGTGGATCGGCATCCGGTTCCGGAGCATCAAGTTCGGTACGACGGCCCTGGTGGCCCTCGTTCACGACATCATCGTCGTGATCGGCATCTTCGCCATCCTCGGCACGCTCTTCGGGGTCCAGATAGACGCCTTGTTCGTCACAGCCATGCTGACAGTCATCGGCTTCAGCGTGCACGACACCATCGTGGTGTTCGACCGGATCCGCGAGAACAAGGCCCGCCACGCCGGCGAGCCCTTCGACCAGATCGTCAACCATTCGATCCTCCAGACCTTCGGCCGGTCGATCAACACGAGCCTCACCGTCGTCGTGACCCTCACCGCTCTGCTCCTGTTCGCGGGCGCGTCGATCCACTACTTCGTCCTGGCGCTGCTGATCGGCATCGTCTCCGGCACCTACTCGTCCATCTTCAATGCCAGCCCGCTGCTCGTGGTGTGGCAGCTGTGGGACGACAGAAGGCGAGCCGAGCGCCTGGCGGCGCTGCGCGGAGGCCGTCGGTCCTACTAGCTCCCGGCAGGCGCGAGCCCGGATCCCTGGCGCGACTCCTTGTGGGGTGATCCGCAGGTACGCCGGCGATGAGCCGGGCGTGGCATGCTGGTCGGCATGATCCAATCCCTCTACCGCTGGCGTGCCCCGGCGCCCGTCTCGATCGATCGCGCGTGTCGGGAGTTGGGTGCCGAGCGAGGCATCTCGGAACGGCTGCTGGCAATCCTTGCCGCCCGCGGCGTGGCTGACGCCGACGCCCTGACGGCGTTCCTGGCGCCGGCCGAGGAGGGGCTCCACGATCCGCGGCTGCTGCCGGACGCGGAGGCCGCCGTGCGGCGAGTTGGGCAGGCTCGGGCGCAGGGTGAGCAAGTCCTCGTCTACGGCGACTTCGATGCGGACGGCCTGACCGCACTGTCGATACTCGTGCTGGCGCTCCGGCATCTGGGCCTGGATGTGGAGCCGTACGTGCCGGAGCGGCTGGGAGACGGCCACGGCCTCTCGATGAGGGCCATCGATCGGGCAGTGGCGGAGGGACGGTCGCTGATCGTGACCGCCGACTGCGGTACGAGCAGCGGCCCCGAGATCGAGTTGGCGGCCGGCCGCGGAGTCGACGTTCTCGTGACGGACCATCATCACGCCCCTACGTGGCCGGCCGCGGCCGTGGCCGTGGTCAATCCGTTGCGCGCCGACAGTGCCTATCCGGAGCGCCAGCTGACGGGCGCCGGCGTGGCCTGGAAGGTGGCTGCGCTCCTGGTCGACGAGCTGGGCGGAGAGGAACGGCCGGGCGGCGGTGCGTCGATGCCGGAGGTCGTGCGAGCGATGGCGGACCTGGCCCTGATCGGCACGGTCGCGGACGTCGCGCCGATCCTCGGCGAGAACCGGGCCATCGCCCGTCTCGGGCTGAGCGAACTGCGCAGCAGGCCCCGCCCAGGGCTCGCGGCCCTGCTCGAGCGAGCCGGCGTGGCCCGCGAGCGTGTGGACCTGGACGACATCGGGTTCGTGGTGGCGCCGCGCCTCAACGCCGCCGGCAGAGTGGGGGAGGCGGCGCGGGCGGCACGCCTGCTCCTCGCCGGCGATCGCGTCGAGGCGGACGCCCTGGCCGCCGAGATCGAGACGGCCAACGTGGACCGGCGCGAAATGACCCGTGTGGCTCTGGCCGAGGCGCGGCGCGAGCTTGGGCTGGACCCCATGCCCGATGCCACGGCGGAGGCGGGAGTCGCTCCGCCTGCGCCCTTCGTCCTGCCCGCCGCGTTGCTGGTCCGAGGGGAGTGGCCGGTGGGGATCGTCGGCCTGATCGCCGGGCGGCTGGCGGAGGACCTGGATCGCGCCGCCGTGGTCGCGACTTTCGCCGATCGCGATGCGGGAATCCTGCGGGCGTCGTGCCGCAGCCCCGGCGGATGGAACCTGGCGGAGGCCCTGATCGCCTGCGGGGACCTGCTCGTCCGTCACGGCGGTCACGCCGCCGCGGCGGGTTTCGACATCGCGGCGGACCGCTGGCCGGAGTTCGCGGTTCGCTTTCTGGAGCTGGCCTCGCAGAACGCTCGGCCCTCCGGTCCACCCGAGCTAACCGTCGATCTCGTGCTCAGGGCCGATGAGGTGGACTACGCGTTCGTGCGTGAGATCGTTCTGCTGGATCCCACGGGCGTCGGCAATCCCGCCCCGACCCTTGCCATCACGGGGCTCCGCGTGGTCAGGGTGCGTCCGGCGAGCGGCGGCCACACCCAGCTCGTCCTGGGCCGCAGTCGCGACGTGCTCGACGCCGTGGCCTTTCGTAGATCGGACCTGCCGGCGATGCTTCACGAGGGCGACCGGATCGACGTCGTCGCGCGGGCGGCCAGTCGTCGGTTCGGCGGCTTCGAGTCGATCCAGCTCGAAGTCGTCGATGTCGCAGCCGTTGGAGCGCAGCAGATCACGGCCAGGCCGGTGGCCCCGGCGGCGCCGTGATGGGCTGGGCCCGCGTCGGATAACCTTCGATGCGATGAACTCTTACCTCGAACGCCTGGCGGCTCGAACGCGAACGGTCGGATCCGTGCTGTGCGTTGGCATGGATCCTCAGCCCGAGCTCCTGCCGGCGGGCTTTCCGGCCACGCTTGCCGGCGTCGAGCGCTTCTGCGAGGCGCTACTGGACGCGACATTGCCGTATGCGGCGGCCGTGAAGCCGAATCTGGCGTTCTTCGAGGCGTTCGGGTCGGGCGGCATCGCGGCGCTCGAGCGCCTTCGGGGGCGCGTGCCGGTGGACGTGCCCTTCATCGGCGACGCCAAGCGCGCCGACATCGGGACAACCGCGGCTCGTCAGGCCGTTGCCTTGTTCGACATCCTTGGCTGCGATGCGGTTACGGTCAATCCGTATCTGGGGTCGGAGGCGATCGAGCCGCTGATTGCCCGCGGCGACCGCTTCGCGTACCTCTTGTGCCGGACTTCGAACCCCGGTGCGGGCGAGCTGCAGGGGCTCGAGGTGGCGGCCGATCCGGAGCCCGGGGCTCCCGCCGAGCCTTTGTACGCGCGAGTGGCGCGGCGGGCGCAGGCGTGGGGTCCGGGCGGGACCGTCGGCCTGGTCGTCGGTGCGACGGCACCCGCGGAGATGGAACGCATACGGGCCATTGCGCCGGGGCTCGCTCTGCTGGTGCCCGGTGTCGGCGCACAGGGCGGGGAGGTGGAGCCGGTGCTGCGATCTGGCCCAGCGGTCGCGCCACCCGCAGGGGGCCGCCCCGGCGGGGGATTGCTGGTCAACGTTTCGCGCGGCATCGCCGGGGCGGCCGGTTCCGCCACGCCCGGAGCCGTTGCCGTGGACGTCGGCGAGCTGCTCGCCGCGGCGGCGGCGGAGTGGGCGGCGCGGCTGCGAGTAGCCGTCTAGGCAACCCGGCCGCGCCGCCGAACCTGTGGCGGACGGGGCCTCGGCCGCAACCACGACCGCAACCACGACCGGCGCCACTGCCGGTCGTGCTGGGCGGGCGCGATAGACTAGGCCCATGCCAGGCGGGTCGGACGCGTTCGACACAACCGCCGGGGGATCGCCCGGCGAGGTCGGCGTCCGGTCGCGTCCGCCGCGCCAGGGGCGCCCGGCCGGAGGGACACGCACTCGTGGCGGCAGTGGCGGCCCGTCCGAGACTGCGCGCGGCGCCGGCGTGACCGAGCCGGCCCACGCCAAGGATGGGCGCGGTAACGAGCAGCGCGTCGTGATCCTGAGCGGGCTCTCGGGGGCCGGCAAGACCGCGGCCACCAAGCTGTTCGAGGACCTCGGCTACACGTGTATGGACAACGTTCCGGGCGAGCTCCTGCCCGACCTCGCAGAGCTCGTCTCGACCGATCGGCATAGGTTCGAGAAGGTCGCGATCGTCCTGGACGTCCGGGCCGGCAACGCGCCGCTGGCACTGGCCGCGATGCGCGGCGCCCTTGACGGGCGAGGCATCAAGACGCGGGTCATCTTCCTCGATGCTCGTGACGACGTCTTGATCCGTCGTTTCTCGGAGACGCGACACCGCCATCCCCTGGCCGGGCGGCGGGGAATCGCCGGTTCGATCGCGGAGGAACGCCGTCTTCTCGAGCCCGTTCGGGCGGACTCCGACACGGTCATCGACACCTCGGACCTCTCGCTGCGCCAGCTCAAGGAGCGCATCTTCTCCCACCTGGTGGACGTGCCCTCGGACCAGGAGCTGGCCTTCCAGCTGATCAGCTTCGGCTTCAAGTACGGCGTGCCCCTCGAGGCCGATCTGGTCTTCGATGTCCGATTCATGGAGAACCCCTACTACGTCGACGAGCTTCGGCATCTGTCCGGACTGACGCCGGCCGTGCGCGGCTACGTCATGGGCCAGCCGATCGCCCAGCAGTTCTTCGACTTCCTGAGCGGTCTTCTGGAGCTGACGGTGCCAGGGTTCAAGAGCGAGGGCAAGACCAGGCTGACCATCGCCATTGGCTGCACGGGCGGCTACCACCGCTCCATCGTCATCGCCGAGGAGCTGCGGGCGTGGCTGGAACGGCGAGGTTACGGAACCGTGGCCGTCTTCCACCGCGAGCTGGAGCGCGAATGAGCGTTCCTCGACTGCGGGTCACCGCCTCGACACTGCGACGCTGGCTGGTCCCGGGGATCGGCATCAAGCGCTGGCTCGTCGTGGTGTTCATCGGCGAGCTCTGTCTGGCACTTGCGGGCGCTCTGCTGCTTCGCCAGGTCTATCGCGAGGCCGAGGTCTCGGGGCCGGGCCAGGCGGCCGTTTGGACGCTGACCCTGCAGTTCCTGCCGTACTGGGCCCGCGCCGTGGTCGTGGGCCTGGTGGGCCTGGGGTTCTTCCTGTACGGATCGTGGCGCGTGGTGGGGGCTCTCATGGCGCCGTTCCTTTCGTCCTCCGCGGACCAACCGCTCGTGGAGGTCATCTACCAGAAGCGCTTCCTGTCGCGCGGCCCGAGGATCGTCGTCATCGGCGGCGGAACCGGATTGTCGACGCTGCTGCGTGGCGTCAAGGAGCACACCAGCAACATCACGGCGGTGGTCACGGTCGCGGACGATGGCGGTTCGTCCGGGCGGCTGCGCGAGGAGCTGGGAATCCCGGCCGTCGGCGACATTCGCAACTGCATCGTCGCGTTGGCCGACTCCGAGCCGCTGATGGGCGAGTTGCTGCAGTACCGCTTCCCGGGCGACGGGGACGCCAATCTGGGCGGGCACGCCATCGGCAACCTGCTCCTGGCGGCCATGACGTCGGTGCAGGGAGACGACTTCGAAGAGGGCGTCCGCCAGATGAACCGCGTTCTCGCGGTCCGAGGCCAGGTCGTTCCGGCAACCGCCACGCCCGTGACGCTACATGCTCGACTAAGCGACGGGACGGAGGTGACGGGCCAATCGGAGATCGCTCGATCCTCCGGAATCGATCGGGTCTGGCTGACGCCCGCCGACGTCTCGGCCGGCGACGACGCCCGGCGTGCCGTCGAGGAGGCCGACGTGATCGTCATGGGGCCCGGCAGCCTGTACACGAGCATCATGCCGAGCCTGCTGTTGCCGGAGATCGCGACGGCCATCCGCCTCTCCTCGGCGGTCCGGCTCTACGTCTGCAACGTGGCCACACAGAAGGGCGAGACGGAGGGATACGACCTGGGCGACCATGTCGGGGCGCTCGAACGCCACGCCGGGGCGGGTCTGATCGACGTGGTACTGGCCAACAACCGGTTCGACGCCAGGCGTCCCGACGGCTACGCGGCCGAGCCGGTGAAGCTGCGCTGGCCGCCGGCGGGCTCTCGGTCGGGCGTGGCCGCGCCGCGATTGGTCCTCGAGGACGTCGTCGATCCGAACAACGCCCACCACCACGATCCGTCGCGACTGGCGGCGGCGGTCATGCGCGTCTTCGAGCGCGAGGCCTACGGACGGCGCCGCTCGCGAGTCTCCCGGACGGCGTGACTTGCGGGCGCCGGGGCCACGGTCTGAGGCGCCTTGTGGGGGACTAGTGTGACAACCGCGGAACGTGACCTCGCAGATGCGCTCCGCGCCGAGCTGGCGGCGATCGTTCCGCCACGTCGATGCTGCCGGATAGCTGAGGCGGCCGGACTGGCCGGCACCTTCGCGCCGCGCCGCCGCGCGATCGCCCGAGTGGCGCTGCGCCTCGGCCGCGGGCGCGTCCCGGGCCAGACGGCTCCAACCGGGGCCACGGCCGCCGGCACCACTGCAGAGGCCGCCGGACCGGTGCCTGCCACGTTCGATTGGGCTCGCTCCGCCGAGCACTGCCGAGTGGCCTACCTGCGCGGCCGGTTTCTGGCGCACGGGTCGCTCAGCCTGGCGTCGGGCCGGACGCATCTCGAGTTCGTGCTGCCGGTGGAGGAGGCTCGCGAGCTGTGTGAGAGGCTGCGCCAGTTCGACATGGGGGCCAGCTGGCGCGTCCGCCGCGGCCGTGGCGTGGTCACCTGGAAGAGCGTGGAGACGGTCGGCACGTTCTTGCGACTGGTGGGCGGCGGGGCGGCGCTGCTCGAGCTGGAGGCGCGCCAGGTCTCGCGCTCGGTTCGCGGGGACCTGAACCGCGTCATCAACGCGGAGTCGGCCAACCTGCAGCGGGCGGTGGCCGCCGCGGCTCGCCATCTGGAGGCGATAGATGCCCTCGAAGCCGATGGCCGCCTGGCGGAGCAGCCGTACGTGGTCAGGCTCGTCGCCGACGCCCGCAGGGAAGAGCCGGAGGCGACGTTCTCCGAGCTGGCCGAGCGCCTCGGTCTGCATCGCTCCGCCGTCCAGCGCGCCCTCGACCGGATCGAGCGCCTGGCCTTGCATCCCGACGAGGGAGTGGAGAAGCGGGGGCGGGGCCCGCGGCGCCGATAGTCCACGCCTGGCTCGGCCGCGCTCGGGCCGACTGACACTCCGGCGCGGCCGTTCGGCCGTCGAGCGAGGGCCGAACCCCTCTCCGGACGCTCCCTCGACTCTGTCATCATTCGCGGCTATGAGACCGCTGATCATCGCCGCCAACTGGAAGATGAACACCACCCCCGCGGACGCTGGAGAGCTGGCCGCGACAATCGCCGCCCGGACCGAGGAGCCGGGCGTGGTTCGAGTGATCTGCCCGCCCTTCGTCTGCCTGTCCGCCGTCCGGGACGCCCTGGCCGGCAAGAACGTGGCTGTGGGAGCCCAGAACGTCCACCACGAGCCAGCCGGTGCCTACACAGGCGAGATCTCCGCCGCCATGTTGAGCGGGCTGGCGACGTGGGTCATCCTCGGCCATTCAGAGCGGCGCCGCGACGCCGGAGAGACCGACGAGCTGATCGGGAAGAAGCTGGCCCGTGCCATTGCGTCCGGCCTGCGCCCCATCCTGTGTGTGGGCGAGCTTCTGGCCGAGCGCGAAGCCGGCCGGGCCGTCGAGGTAGTGGCCACTCAGCTCCGCGGCGCCCTGAAGGGCACGGACGTCGAGGCCCTCCAGAACGCGGGGTTCGTCATCGCCTACGAGCCGGTGTGGGCCATCGGCACCGGCCGCACCGCGTCCGCAGCGGATGCCGCGGCCATGGCCGAAGCGATCCGGGCCACTCTCGCCGCCGACCTGGGTTGGGGCGAGGCCGCCGAGGGCGTCCCTGTCCTGTATGGCGGCAGCGTCACGAGCGCCAACATCGGCGAGTTCCTGGCCGAGCATTCGATCGATGGCGGCCTCGTCGGTGGCGCCTCGCTCAAGCCCGACGAGATGGCTGGCATGGTGGCTTGCGCCGCCGTCACCGCCAAGGCTCGCGCCGAGGCCGAAGGCAGGCCGGCATGACGGCCAGGAGCGCCTCGGGCCCCGGCCACCCGGCCACCGGAGACCCCCGCCGCCCCCGCCCGATAGTTCTGGTCGTGCTAGACGGTTTCGGAATCGGGCACAACCCGGCGGTCGACGCCATCGAGCAGGCCCGAATGCCCAACTGGCGAGCGTTCCTGAAGCGCTGGCCGCACTGCGCCCTCGAGGCGTCCGAGGAATTCGTCGGCCTGCCCAAGGGCCAGATGGGCAACTCGGAGGTCGGTCATCTCAACCTCGGCACCGGGCAACCGGTGCTCCAGGATTTGCCACGCATCGACAAGTCGATCGACACCGGCAGCTTCTTCACCCGGCCCGTTCTCCTCGAGCTGTGTGCCCGGGCAAGGGAGGCCGACCACACCCTCCACCTCATCAGCCTGGTCGGGCCGGGCGGCGTCCACGCCAACGACCGCCACCTGGTCGCCGTGGCCGAGCTGGCCGCCCGCCAGGGCGTGAAGCGCGTCCGCGTCCACGGCCTGCTGGACGGCCGGGACACTCCGCCGCGATCCGCCATCGAGTTCGTGCCCGACCTGGAGAAGCGCCTCGCGGCCGCTCACCCGGACGCGAAGATCGCCACGATCGGCGGCCGCTACTTCGCCATGGACCGCGACAAGCGCTGGGAGCGGACCAAGAAGGGCTACGACGCGATCGTCCACGGCGTCGCCGATTTCCATGCCCCGTCCGCCGTGGCCGCCGTGGAGGCCGGCTACGCGCGAGGCGAGAACGACGAGTTCATCACGCCGACGGTCATCGAACGCGTGGACCACGGGACGATCGCCGACGGCGACGCGGTCCTGCACTGCAACTTCCGGGCCGATCGGGCCCGGCAGCTCTCGCACGCCCTGGCCGACGCCGAATTCGCGGGCTTCGATCGCAACGAAGCCGGCGCGGCCCCCAAGGGGATTCTCTACGCCACGATGACGGCATACGAGGCCGACCTGCCGGCGCAGGTGGTCTTCGGTCCTGAGGTCGTGCACTCGCTGGCGGAGGCCGCCAGCGAAGCCGGCTGGAGGCAATTCCACGTCGCCGAGACGGAGAAGTACGCCCACGTGACCTACTTCTTCAACGGCGGCCGTGAGGAGCCGTGGCCTGGCGAGGACCGGCTTCTGGTCCCGAGCCTCAAGATCGCCACGTACGACCTGCAGCCGAGGATGGCCGCCGACGGCGTGTGCGATGCTCTCGTGGCCGCGATCGAGGGAGGCAAGTACGACCTGATCGTGGCCAACTTCGCGAATCCGGACATGGTCGGCCACACCGGCGTCTGGGAGGCCACGATCGAGGCCTGCGAAACCGTGGACGCCTGTTTGGGCCGCGTCGCGGCCGCGATCCTGGCGGTCGGAGAGGGGGATCCCGGGGCGTCCGGCGCCGTCCTGCTGATAACCGCTGATCACGGCAACGCCGACGAGATGAAGGACGAGGCCGGCGATCCGGTGACCAAGCACTCCCTGAACCCGGTGCCGCTGGTCGGTATCGGCCGGTTCATGAACGGGAAGCGCCTGGAAGACGGCCGCCTTGCGGACGTCACGCCGACGATCCTGGAGATCGGAGGCTTGCGGCCGTGGCCGGAGGTGACCGGACGCTCGTTGCTGGCGACCAAGAGCTGACCCGCCCACGTTCGATGCCGTGCCGCGGTCGACCATGGCGCAGGGCCGGACGGTCGCGGCCGTGTGCTACCATGCGCCGGTCCGCTGTCGGGCGGACCCACACACGAGGTTGCTTCAAGCAGTGAATCCCGCGATCGCCATTGGCCAGGACATCATCGCCGCCTTCTTGATCGTCGCCATCCTGCTCCAGGCGCGAGGGTCGGGCCTGTCCGCCACATTCGGCGGCGACTCGTCCGTGTACCGCAGCCGGCGCGGGATCGAGCGGCGCCTGTGGCAGTTCACGATCGTTCTGGCGGTCCTGTTCTGCTTCTTCTCCGTCGCGAGCTACACAATCCTGCCGCAGAGTTGACCCTTCGGGAAGAGCGGTCACGTGGCGCCTCGCGAGAGCCGCCCGCAGCCGAGTCCCGTTCCCCATGGCTTGGTCTGAAGTGAATCGCGGCGACCGTTTCGTGATCTTCGTACTGGCCGTGGCGTTCGTCCTGGTCGGCGGAGCGATGTTCCTGCCGGCACCCACAGCCACCGACCATCCCGCCAGTCAATCGATCGTCCCGGCCGTGCCGTACCGCGAAGGGGTCGTCGGCCATCCGAGCTCGGTCAATCCACTGACTCCGCGTTCCCAGGCCGACCGGGATCTGATCGCGCTTCTCTTCCGGGGTCTCGTCCGAGCCGGGCCCGACGGCTCGATGCTGCCCGATCTGGCGGAGTCCTGGGCGGCCTCCGACGACGGACGAACCTACACGTTCCTACTCTCGACGGACGCCTACTGGGAGGACGGTGAGCCGGTCACGGCGGCGGACGTCGCGTTCACGGTCGGTCTGCTGCAGGATCCGAAATACGACGGCCTGTACGGCTCCTCCTGGCAAGGCATTCACGTCTCCGCGGACGGAGTCTCCACGGTCCGATTCACCCTGACGCTGCCGATCGCCGGGTTCCTGAGACAGGCGGCCCTGCCGATCCTGCCGCGGCACCTGCTGGCAGGCGTTTCGGCGGCGCAGCTCGCCAACTCCCGCTTCAGTGCCAGGCCCATCGGCGATGGACCGTACCGGCTTGCCGCCCTGGACCAGTCGCACGCGGTCCTGCAGCGCGTACCGTCGGTGGTGCCGGCCAATTCACCACGGCCGCTGCCGACTGCGATCACCAGCTCGAGCCCGAGCCCGGGCCAGACACCGGGCCCGAGTCGGAAGGCATCCGCAACTCCGACCCCGACGCAGACCGCGATCCCGACGCTCACCCCCACTCCGACCCCCACTCCGACCCCCACGCCAACGACCGGCGTGACGGGCCCGCAGAGTCTCCTCCAGACGATCGAGTTGGTCTTCTTCGATGACGCTCAATCGGCGGCGGCCGGGTTCCGGGCCGGCAAGCTGGATGCGGTCGGCGGATTGACGCCCGAGCAGACCGACGCCGCGCTCTCCCTGCCCGGATCGCGGCTGGTTCCTTATCGCTGGACGAGCCTCCTCAGTGTGGTCCTGAACCAGCGGGTCGAGCATCCTGAGATGCGCGACGTGAACGCCCGCCAGGGCCTGCTCGCCGCCATCGACAGAGCGGCCTTGCTCACCGGGGTGCTCGGCGGTCGCGGCAGCACCGCGGACATCCCCATCCCGAGCTGGTCTCCCGCCTTCGATCCCGCGGCCGTAAGCCCGACGCCCTACGACACCACGGACGCGGTGAAGTACCTGACGACCGCAGGATGGCAGCAGACTGGAGCTGGCTGGACGGCGCCCAAGGCCAGCGCGTCCTACTCCCTGGACCTGCTCACGCCCGATGAGGCCAGCAACGCGATCGTGTATCGGACCGCAGTGCAGGTGGCCGCCGCCTGGCGCGCGATCGGGCTCGACGTCACCCTGAACCCCGTGCCGGCGGCGACCTACCTCGACCGGTTGAGCAGCGGGCAGTTTGCTGCCGCCGTCGTCGATTTCGAGGTCGGGCTGGATCCGGATCTGGGCCCGCTTCTTCTTTCCTCACAGGTCGGGTCTGGGGGCTCGAACGTTTCGGGAATCAAGGACGCGGCCCTGGACCAGCTGCTGCTGACGGCGCGCAAGACGGTCGACCCGGCCGAACGCCAGACTGCAATCTCGGCGGTCGAGAAGTACGTCTCCACGACCAAACCGATCCTGCCGCTCGCTTTCCGCGACTACGATCTCGTCGTCTCGAAGCGGGTCCAGAACGTGTCGGGGACCCAGATTGCGGATCCGTCGAGTCGACATTGGGATGTGATAGACTGGCGCCTCGCCAACGACGGATAGGTCCGTTGTTGCGTGCGCCGAGGTGGCGGAATTGGCAGACGCGCTGGTTTCAGGAGCCAGTGGCCGCAAGGCTGTAGGGGTTCAAATCCCCTCCTCGGCACCAGGGTTCTGTTCGTGCCCAGGTGGCGGAATTGGTATACGCGTACGTTTGAGGGGCGTATGGAGCAATCCATCCGGGTTCAAGTCCCGGCCTGGGCACCACCACCTCACTCCCGACACGACGCGCAGGCCGCGAGGCGGTCCCGGCACCGCCCACGGTGGCTCTCCGGGCGGTTAGCTCAGTGGTCAGAGCGCCTCGTTTACACCGAGGATGCCGCAGGTTCGAGTCCTGCACCGCCCACCACATCCGAACCCCGAGCCGATGAGACGAGTCAAACCATCGGATAGCCCGGCGCGCCTGTCCGTGGCCTCCTGCTAGACTGAGTTCGCGCGCATCCAAGCCGGGTGCCTAACTGGATCGGAGAAGGGGCATGCTGCCGCTCATCATCGTAATCGTCGTTCTCGCGGTTCTGATCTTGCTCGTCGTCGGGATCTACAACGGTCTCGTGACCAGGCGAAACCGGGTCGACGAGGCCAACGCGCAGATCCAGGTCCAGCTCAAGCGCCGCCACGACCTAATCCCGAACCTGGTCAACGCGGTCAAGGGCTACATGGACTTCGAGAAGGGCGTCCTGGTCCAGGTGACCGAGAGCCGCGCCAACGCCGTCGCCGCCGGGGCCCAGGGGCCGGCCGCGCAGGCCCAGGCGGAGAACGCTCTGACTGGCGCCCTCCGCTCGCTCTTCGCGGTGGTGGAGAACTACCCGCAGCTCAAGGCCAACGAGAACGTCCTGTCGCTGCAGGAGCAGCTGTCCACGACCGAGAATCAGATCTCGTTCTCCCGCCAGCATTACAACGCCAGCGTCTTGGACTTCAACAACTCGCTGCAGACCTTCCCGAACGTGCTCATCGCGGGCCCCTTCGGCTTCTCCAAGCGCGAGTTCTTCGAGGCCGAGCCGGAAGCTGCCGAGGTCCCCGCCGTCAACCTGGGGTAGCCGTCGTAGGGCCGCGCCGGCGCGATGCCGGCCCGGCCTTCCTGCTCTGAGGCCACACACGTGACCACGACTTTCTACGCCGAGGAAGCGGCCAACCGCCGCAACTCATACCTGCTCGCCTTCATCGTCATCGCCTTCCTGGCCGTCTTCGGATTTGTCATCGGCTTCAGCATCGGCTACGGAAGCGGCGACGAGGTGGCGTTCGGGATCGGAGCGCTGGTGATCGCCGTCGGCATCGGCAGTCTCAGCGCGCTGTTCTCCTACTACAGCGGCGACAAGCTCGTCCTGGCCAGCTCGCATGCCCAGGCGGTCACCGCCGAGCAGGCCCCCCAGCTGTACAACGTCGTCAACGAGATGGCGATCGCGGCGGGTGTTCCGATGCCCAAGGTCTACATCATCGACGACCCCTCGCCCAACGCCTTCGCCACCGGACGCGATCCCCAGCATTCATCCGTGGCGGTTACCACGGGCCTGCTGAAGGAGCTCAACCGTGAGGAGCTTCAAGGGGTTCTCGGGCATGAGATGTCCCACGTCCGCAACTACGACATCCGCTTCACTCTCTTCGTGGGCGTGATGGTCGGGAGCATCGCCCTGCTGGCCGGCTTCTTCCTGCGGTACACGTTCTGGTTCGGCGGCGGGCGTCGCGGCAACGACCGCGAGGGCGGCGGCGGCGGAGGGCTGGCGATCGTCCTGCTCCTCGTCGGACTGGTCATGGCGGTCGTGAGCTACTTCTTCGGGGCGCTCGTCCAGATGGCGGTGAGCCGCCAGCGCGAGTACCTGGCGGATGCCTCGTCCGTGGAGCTGACTCGGAACCCGCACGGTCTCGAGACTGCCCTGGCTAAGATCGCCGGCGACCCGGCGGTGCTGCACTCGGTAAACGGCGCTACTCAACACCTCTACATAGTCAATCCGCTGAAGAAGCACGGCGTTGGGTCCGACCTCTTCTCGACTCACCCACCGATCGTCGACCGCATCAACAGGCTGCGCCAGCTGACCGGTGATGCGCCGATGGATCAGGCCGACGCGAAGGCTCTGACCGGGCTCGAGTAGGGAGCGGGGGAGTCCAAGCCGCATCCCCGACGGCCCGCTGGGTCGGCTCCTCGGCTGCCTTGCAGCGGTTCGTACGCTCGTGGTACCTTTCCCCGCGCCGACGGGCAGCCAGTCCGTCAGTTGAACGGGCCGAGATAGCTCAGTCGGTAGAGCACGCGACTGAAAATCGCGGTGTCGCCAGTTCGATCCTGGCTCTCGGCACCATACAATTGGACTGGCACGGTTCTTCGAGCGGAAGTGGCTCAGTTGGTAGAGCATCACCTTGCCAAGGTGAGGGTCGCGGGTTCGAGTCCCGTCTTCCGCTCCACTCCCTTCATGCTGCCGACCCGGACGGTCGCCCGCCAGGAGATCGAGCCTCTGCCCCTTCGTCTAGTGGTAGGACAGCGGACTTTGGATCCGTTGGGCGAGGTTCGAATCCTCGAGGGGCAGCCAGTCTGACCCGTTCAAGCGCCGGTTCCCCTGCCGGCCCGCGTCCGAGGCGACGTACCCAAGTGGTTAAGGGGGAGGTCTGCAAAACCTCTATTCGGCGGTTCGATCCCGCCCGTCGCCTCCACTTCCCCCCTGCCGCTCCCGCCTGCGAGTTCTGCCTGCGGCACGCCCGCCCGTCCATCCACGACTGGGCGATCTGTGGCAGTGGAGACGCCCGAGACCTCGCCGCGCGCTAACCTTGCGTCCGGGCCGGAGTGGCGGAACTGGCAGACGCGGCGGACTTAAAATCCGTTGCCCGCAAGGGCGTCAGGGTTCGAGTCCCTGCTCCGGCACCAGCGGTTGCCAGCTTTCGGGGCGCGCGTGCCCGGCCATCCAGGCAGCCACCGCAGCGGCGTGCCCGGCTGCAGACAAAGAGACGGGCCGCGTTCGCGGCCCGTCTCTTTCCGGCTTCCCCGGCTGTCTCAGAGAGCGGTACCGATTCGGCTGAAGAAGGCGGTGAGGTCTCCGCGTATGAGCACAAGAGATCCGATCACGAGGATGGAGATGAGAGAGAGAATGAGTGCGTATTCCGCGAGACCTTGTCCTTCCTCGCGACGAAGGACCGAGAACACGGTGCCTCCTTTCGCAAACGACGGTTGGCGTTCGTCGCGACCCCCCGACGGCCCGCCCTTCGCCGCGCGACGGGCGTGACAACCCCGGGGGTCGCCTCCAGCATATGCGCACAGCGGCCGACCGCAGGCAGAACTTTGGTACTGCCACGAGCGTCTGGACGGCTGCCGGTGGGCGGTACCCGGTGACGTCTAGCAACATGCAGCCATACCGACCCGTGCCTGGACCCTTGCCCGCTCATGGCGAACGGATGCTTCCGGCCGGGGCGCGCGACCGCTGCCGCGGGTCCCTGATAGAATGCGTCGGTCCTTTCGGCTCCGACCGACCGGCGTTGCCGCTCGCGCATCGGAGCATACCCATGGGAAGGAGATTCTGGCTTATGCGCCGATACGAACTCATGCTCGTGCTGCGTCCCGACCTGGCCGACGACAAGGTCCAGGGAGCGCTCGAGCGAACGGCCCGGGCCATCGCGGCCGGAGACGGTCAGATCGTCAAGCAGGCCCCGTGGGGCCGTCGCAGACTGGCCTATCCCATCGACCACCATCGTGAGGGCTCGTACTACGTCATCCTCTTCGAGGCCCCGGCGACGGCAATCGCCGAACTCGAGCGCGGCTTGCTCCTCAGCGAGGAAGTGCTGCGCCACCTCGTCACTCGCGTCGAGCGCCCCGTTCGGGCTGCGCGCGGGCGCGAAGGCGAGGCAGACGTCGAGGTCGCGCCTCCCGACGAGGAGGAGAGCGAGGACGAAGTCGAGCTGATCGACGAATTCGAGAGCGAAGCGGCGCCTGCCGCCATCGACTGAGGCCCGCGCTAGGCGGAGCTGGAGGCACGCTCGATGTCGCTGAACAAGGCGATGATCATCGGCAATCTCGGCCGCGACCCGGAGATGCGGTATACGCCAAATGGCCAGGCGGTGACCCAGTTCACGGTCGCCGTCAACCGCAACTACAAGGACTCGAGCGGCGAGTGGAAGGAAGAAACCGAGTGGTTCCGGATAGTGGCCTGGGGACCTCTCGCCGAGCGGACAGCCGAGTACCTGCGCAAGGGCCGCAAGGTCTACGTTGAGGGCCGGCTCCAAACCCGCACCTGGGAGGGCCAGGACGGGCAGAAGCACTACACCACCGAACTGATCGCCAACACCGTGACACCTCTCGACCCGCGACCTCGGGAAGACGGGGCCGCGGAGCCGGCCGGCGCTCGGCCCGTCCGAGGCGGCGCGCCGGCGGTTGCCGCAGGTCCGGGCGACGCCCCGGCGGCTGCCGCAGGTCCGGGCGACGCGCCGGCTGCTGCCGCAGGTCCGGGCGACGACCTGGGTTCGGGCGACCTGGACGAGCTGCCCTTCTGACGAGCCAGGCCGAACGATAGCCAACCGACGAATCCAATCGCCGCGTCGAGGGCGCGGCCATCACAGAGGATGACGAAACAGATGCCTGCCTACCCGCGAGAGAAGACCCGCGCCAAGCGTGACGACTACTACCGCGACCGTCGCCGCCGGAAGGTGTGCACGTTCTGCGCCGACAAGACCGTCGCGATCGACTACAAGGAAGTGAACCGGCTCCGCCGCTACCTGTCCGAGCGCGCCAAGATCGAACCGCGCCGCAAGACCGGGACCTGCGCCAATCATCAGCGCCAGCTGGCGGTGGCCCTCAAGCGCGCCCGGATCGTCGCTCTGCTGCCGTACGCGCCTCAGCACGTTCGCCCCTAATCAATCGGGACGGTTCGGCCGAGCGCCGACCTCCGTCGTGCTTGAGATCGTCTGTCTGAGCGCAATCCTGGGAGCGGGAGGCTGAGTTGGACGTCGTCATCCTGGTCGTCTCGTTCGCGGTCATCCTCGCCGGCGCGGAACTCTTCACCAATGGCATCGAGTGGTTCGGCCACAAGCTCGAGCTGGCCGAGGGCGCGATCGGGTCTGTCCTCGCTGCGGTTGGGACGGCGCTGCCGGAGACGATGATTCCGCTCGTCGCCATAGTCTTCGGCGGCGGAGTCGCGGCCAGCGAAGTGGGCATCGGTGCGATCCTGGGTGCCCCGTTCATGCTCAGCACGCTGGCTATGTTCGTTACCGGCGCGGCCGTGCTGCTGATGCGGAAGCGCCGCGTGAACCGTGAGGACGTAGTCATCGATCCGCGCGTCGTGGGCCACGACCTGGGCTACTTCGTCCTGGTCTATGCGGTCGCGGCGGGGGTCGCCCTGCTGCCGTCGGACCTGGTCGTGCCGCGACAGCTCACGGCCCCGTTCCTTCTGGGCGCCTATGCCTGGTACGTGGTCGGCCATCTCCGCGCCGAGGCTGCTGAGCAGGCAGAGCTCGCGCCCCTGCGCTTCCACCGCCTGGACCGCCGGGCGCCGGCCCACCCCGCGCCGCCCCGGCTCCGCATCGTCTCCGTCCAGGTCCTCGTGGCTCTGGCCTGCATCATCGGTGGGGCGTGGGGCTTCGTCCACGGCGTGGAGGCTCTCTCGAGATCGTTCGGTCTGAGCGGGACGCTGCTCGCCCTGGTCATCGCGCCGATCGCGACGGAGCTGCCGGAGAAGCTGAACAGCGTCATCTGGATCCGGCAGGGCAAGGACACCCTGGCCATGGGCAACATCACCGGCGCGATGGTCTTCCAGAGCGCGATCCCGACGTCTGTGGCCCTGGTGTTCGCTCCGCAGATGTGGTCGGTCTCGGGCGCCGGCGTCGCCTTCGCCTCCGCCGGCATCACGTTCCTCTCGTCCGCCGCGATCATCCTGCCGATGCTCGTCCGCCGCCGCCTCGATGGCCGGGCGCTACTCGTGGGCGGCCTCTTCTACGGGGCATACCTCGCCCTGGTGATCGCGACCCTCGCGGGTGGCCACCCGTGATCGCCTACGGGGCGCGGTAGCCCGGCTGCGGCCCCGGGAGGAGGAGTGGGCCAGGTATACTGGGCGTTCGCCGGCCCACGCCGGCGATGAGCACCAGGGAGCGTCGAATCATGATCACGGAGCACGCAACGGCCCCTGCCGCTAGCGCGGCGCCCAAGCCGGACCAGAACAGTCTCGTCTGCTACTTCCAGGGCGGCTACGTACCGCTCGGCGAGGCCCGCGTCCCGATCATGACCCACGCTTTCCTGTACGGGACCGCGGTCTTCGAGGGCATTCGCGCCTACTGGAACGCTGACGAGAAGCAGCTCTACGCGCTGCGGATCAAGGAGCACATCGTCCGGCTACGCAACTCCAGCCGGATCATGCTCATGTGGGAAGTGCCCTCGGTGGAAGAGTTCACCGAGATCGTCCTGGAGGTCTTGCGCCGCAACGCGTTCCAGGAAGATGCGTACTGCCGCCCGTCCGTCTACAAGAGCACCGAGGCGATCGGCGTCAAGCTGCACGGTCTGACGCACGACTTCTACGTCCTGGCTATCCCGATGGGCGACTACATCGACACCGAGAAGGGAATTCCCACGGGCACCGTGTCGTGGCGACGGACCAGCGATACCTCGATCCCGTCGCGCAGCAAGATCACCGGCAGCTACGTCAACCCGGCCTTCTCCAAGACCGAGGCGATGCTGAACGGTTACGACGAGGCCATCGTCCTGACCGCCGACGGCCATGTCTCCGAGGGGTCGGCCGAGAACCTCTTCATGGTCCGCGACGGCACACTCATCACGCCCTCGGTCAGCGACGACATCCTCGAGGGGATCACACGGGCCGGGATATTCGAAATCGCCAAGTACCTCGACATCCCGGTCAAGGAGCGCTCAATCGACCGCACCGAGCTCTACATCGCCGACGAGGTCTTCCTCTGCGGCACCGGCGCCCAGGTCTCGCCGGTTTCATCGGTGGATCACCGGCCGGTCGGCGACGGGCATGTCGGCCCGATCTCCCGGCAGATCAGCAAGACCTACTTCGACGCCGTGCGCGGACGCCTTCCGGGTTTCCGGCACTGGGTGACGCCCGTAAACAAGGGTGAGTGAGGCGACAGCGCGAGACTCCTCGGCCATCATGCCGGCCGCCACCGGAGGTCTGGGGTTGTCGGCCAAGCGGACGCTGTTTCAGCGCATCCTGGAGATCATTCCGGGCCTGGTAACCTGGCTCCTGATCCTGTCGCTGATCCCGCTGTCACTGCGGTGGCCGCAGGTTCTGGGCGTCTTCGTCCTGAGCTTCGACTTCTACTGGCTCTACCGCGCGGTCGTCCTGGCGGTCAGCGTCGCGATCTCGTTCCAGCGTATTCGCCGCACCGTCGCCGTGGACTGGCGACAGCGCGCGTTCTCCCTGGCCGACCCGCAGAAACGCCTGGACGAACTGGCCGACCTGATCGAGCGTGTGCGGATGCGAACGGGCGAGCTGCAATCCGCCGGCAACGAGCTGGCCGCCCGGGGAGGACGGCGTGAGCTCCGCCGGCTCATCGATGAGGAGCGCAACCTGGAGCGGTTGGTCGCGCTCGGAGAGCCGATCCCGGACCCGCGCCAACTGTGGCACGTGGCCCTCATCCCGACCTATACGGAGCCCTATGAGAAGCTCTACCAGACGCTGAAGGCTCTGGCCGACTCGGACTATCCGCGCGACATGCGAATGGTCGCCATCATCACGCGCGAGACGGACCTGCCGGGCCGCGAGAACGTGGCCAGGCTGCGTGAGATCTTCGGGGCGGAGTTCCGCCACTTCTTCCATATCCTCGATCCGCTCGAACCGGGCGTGGTCGTGGGCAAGTCGAGCGCCATGGCCTACGGCGGCCGGTGGCTCTACGACGAGCTGACGCGCCTGGGCTACGATCCCAGGAAGGTCGTTGTCACGGACCTGGATGCGGACTACCGCGTCCACCCCCAGTATTTCGGCTACCTGACCTACAAGTTCGTGACGGATCGCGATCGGTACCGCCGGCTCTACCAGCCGGTCCCGATGTTCCACAACAACCTGTGGCAGTGCCCGCTGCCGGTTCGGTTGATTGCAGTTGGGTCGACGCACATCCAGATGTGGCACCATCTCAACCCGGAACGGCTGGTCAGCTTCAGCTCATATGCGGTCTGCCTTCAGACTGTCCACAACGTGGATTACTGGGCCAAGGACGCTATCCCCGAAGACAGCCGCTTCTACTGGAAGAGCTTCTTTCGGTACAGCGGCCAGTTCCGGGCAGAACCGTTGTTCATTCCGGTCTACGGTGACGCCGTGCGCGCTCGATCGTACCCGCGCAGCCTGATGCAGCAATACCTGCAGATTCGCCGCTGGGCCTGGGGCGTGACCGACATCCCGTTCTTCATCGACAACGCCCTCAGGCACATGGAGATCCCGCTTCGCCAGCGGGTCGTTCGCCTCATCGATCTGTGGTGGGAGCACATCAACTGGGCCGTGGCACCGTTCATCTTGATGTTCGGGGCGGTCTTGCCCGTGGCGCTCAACCAGACGTTCGCTTTGACCATCTTCGGCCAGCAACTGCCGATCTACGCCATGTGGATTCTTTCGGGCGCAATTGCCTCACTACTGGTCCTGATGTTCATCGAGGATCAACTGGCGCCGCCCAAGCCTGCGGAGTGGGGGATCAGGATGCGGATCGTTTCCTGGGTGCAGTGGCTGTTCCTTCCGGTCGTCGGCTTCTTCTTCACGAACCTGCCGGCTCTCGACGCTCAGACGCGGCTTCTGACGGGGCGGTATCTGGAGTACCGGGTCACGGAGAAGGCGTAAGCCAGGTAGCCCGCGAGTAGCCGAAATCATGTGGGGGATCTCCAATCAACCTACTGCCTAACGAAGAATGAGGACGATGTTCCGACCAGTCGGTTCCAAGCCAGACCTCGTTGCCCAGGAGCACGAGATTCTGACCCTGTGGCGGGATCACCGGACCTTCGCCCGCCTGCGGGCCCAGAACGCAGGCAAAGAACGCTGGAGCTTCCTGGACGGCCCCATCACCGCCAACAACCCGATGGGTGTCCATCACGCCTGGGGCCGCGCCTACAAGGATCTCTTCTGTCGCTTCTGGGCCATGCAGGGTCGCGACCAGCGCTATCAGAACGGCTTCGACTGCCAGGGACTGTGGGTCGAAGTCAACGTCGAGCGAGATCTCGGCTTCACCAGCAAGCGCGACATCGAGGACTACGGCATCGCCGAGTTCGTCAGCCTGTGCAAGCAGCGGGTCCTGACCTACGCCGCCCGACAGACCGAGCAGTCCATCCGGCTTGGCATGTGGATGGATTGGAACGACCCCCACGAGCTGCGACGCTTGGGCGACGAGCTAGCCGATGACCCGGCCAAGCAGGTCACCATCGCGGGCGTGAATGGGCAGGTCACCGACACGGCTGAGGCGCTGGTGGGCCGTCTGGGGATGCCCGACGTCGGCGGCAGCTACTTCACGTTCTCCGACGAGAACAACTACCTGATCTGGTCGTTCCTGGCCGAATGCCACCGCCGCGGGTGGCTCTACAAGGGTCACGACACGATGCCCTGGTGCGCCCGATGTGGCACCGGCATCAGCCAGCACGAGATGACCGAGGGTTACGCCGAGCGCGAAGACCCCGGCCTGACCATCAAGATGCCGCTCCTGGACAGGCCCGGCGAGTCGCTTCTCGTCTGGACCACGACGCCCTGGACGCTGACCTCCAACGTGGCGGCGGCCGTGGGCGAGGAGCTGCGCTACGTCAAGGTCCGCCAGGGCGAGGAGGTCTTCTGGCTCGGCCGCGGAACGCTCAAGCACGCCCTGACCGGCGAGTTCCGGGTCATGGAGGAGAGGCCCGGCCGCGAGCTGGAAGGCTGGCGCTACGCCGGCCCGTTCGACGATCTGCCGGCGGTCCAGGAGGCCTTCGCCGCCGGCGGGCCTTCGGGCGCCCCGTACGAGCATCGCGTCGTGACCTGGGACGAGGTCGGCGAGGAAGAAGGGACGGGCATCGTCCACATCGCCCCCGGCTGCGGCGCCGAGGACTTCGCTCTCGGCAAGAAGCTGGGTCTGCCGATGATCGCCCCGCTCGACGAGAACGGAATCGTCATCTCGGGCTTCGGGCCGTACTCCGGGCGCGATGTGCGCGACGTCGCCGACCCGATTCTCGACTGGCTCAGGCACCGTCACCTCTTCTATCGCGTCGAGACGATCACCCATCGCTACCCGCATTGCTGGCGCTGCGGCACGCCGCTCGTCTTCCGTCTCGTGGATGAGTGGTACATCAGCATGGGCCGGGTCTACGAGGTGCCCCGCGAGGACCTGACGCCCGAGCAAGTCAACGCCAGCCTGCGCTACCAGATCATGGAGTCGGTCGACAGGATCAAGTGGATCCCCGGCTTCGGCTACGAGCGGGAGCTCGACTGGCTCCTGACCATGCACGACTGGATGATCAGCAAGAAGCGCTACTGGGGACTGGCGCTGCCGATCTACGACTGCTCGTGCGGCACGGTGACCGTCATCGGCAGTCGCGAGGAGCTGGTCGAGCGCGCGGCCGAAGGCTGGGACGAGTTCGAGGGCCATTCCCCGCACCGGCCCTACGTGGATGCGGTCAAGATCCGCTGCTCCGGCTGCGGCCAGCCGGTCGGGCGGATCGCCGACGTCGGCAACCCCTGGCTTGACGCCGGGATCGTGCCGTTCTCGACCATGCACTACCGCTCCGACCCGGAGTACTGGCGCGGGTGGTTCCCGGCCGACTTCGTAACCGAGAGCTTCCCGGGCCAGTTCCGCAACTGGTTCTACTCGCTCCTGGCGATGAGCACGGTCCTGCGCCGTGAACCGCCCTTCAAGACGCTCTTCGGCTACGCCCTGGTCTTCGGGGCCGATGCCCGCCAGATGCACAAGAGCTGGGGCAACGCCATCGAATTCGACGAGGCGGCCGAACGGATGGGCGTCGACGTCATGCGCTGGATGTTCGCGAACGCCCGACCGGAGGACAACATCCTCTTCGGCTGGCACGCGGCGGATGAGGCCCGACGCCGGCTGCTGGTGCTCTGGAACGTGTACTCGTTCTTCGTCACGTATGCCCGGCTGGCCGGTTGGGAGCCAGGCGCCCCGGCGCCGGCGGTAGCCGACCGCGGCCCGCTGGATCGCTGGATCCTGTCGCGGGTGGCCGGCCTAGCCGCCGAGGTCGAGGAAGGCCTGCGCGAGTACGACGCCCTGGACGGCGCCCGAGCCATCGACCGTTTCGTGGAGGAGCTCTCGACGTGGTACCTGCGGCGGTCGCGCAGGCGGTTCGCCCGTGGAGCCGGCGCGGCGGATCGCGCGGCCGCTTTCGCCACGCTCCATGCCACTCTCGTGACGCTGGCCCGGATCGTCGCCCCGATTCTGCCGTTCCTGGCCGAGGCGATCTACCAGAATCTGGTCGTGGCCGGGGAGCTTGGGGGCGCGCCGGACAGCGTCCACCTGACCCACTGGCCCACCGAAGAGACGGCCGGCCTGCGCGACCGGTCCCTCGAGGCCTCCATGGCCGTGGCGATGCGGGCCGTGGACCTGGTCCGGACGCTGCGCGGGGGGGCCGGGCTCAAGGTCCGCCAGCCGCTGGCTCGGATGTGGCTCGCTATCCCGGGTCCGGCGCTGGTCGAGGGCGAGGCTCTCCTGACCCTCGTCGCCGACGAAGTGAACGTCAAGTCGATCGAGCTGATCGGCGACGAGTCAGAGTTGGTGGATCGACGGGTCAAGCCTCTTCTGCCCAAGATCGGGAAGAAGCTCGGCGGGGCGATCCCGGCCGTGATGGCCGCGGCTCGCGAGGGTCGGTTCGAGATCCTGACGGATGGGTCGGTCCGGCTCGCGGACGTGACGCTGGCCCCCGATGAGGTCGAGATCCAGGCCACGCCGCGGCCCGGCACGGCCGTTGCCCATGACGAAGGCCTGGTCGTCGTCATCGACACCGAGCTGACGGCGGATCTGCGTGCCGAAGGCGACGCTCGCGAGCTCCAGAGGGCGATCCAGGACGCGCGAAAGGATGCCGGCGTGGAGCTTGACGACGAGGTCGTGGTTCGAGTGGCTGCGCCGGCTGCCATTCGGCAGACTCTCGAGCCCTATCTTGGGTCGGTCGAAGCGGAGACTCGCAGCAAGATCGAGTTCGGGCCGGTCCCTTCCTCCGTCACGGCCCTCGACGTCCACCTGGACTCCGGAGCGGCGCGGGTCGGCTTGCTGTCGAAAGCTGTCGCCCCTTAGGCTTAGCGGAACACCACGGAGGCAATTCACTGGACCAGGCCGATGCGCACCCCGCAGATCCGCAACGCCGCCCCGGCGTTGAAGACGCGTCGCGTGGGCGGCGGCTTGCGGCGTGGATCGTCTTCGCATCGATCGCCTCCGTCATCGCCGTCAGCGATCAGCTGCTGAAGCTCTGGGTCGTTGCCAACTTCCGCCTGAACGAACCATCGCCGATCGTCGGCGATTGGATCAGGATCGACTTCATCCACAACTCCGGCGGCCTCTTCGGGCTGTTCCAGCGCTCGGCGCAGGTGTTTGCAGTCGTGACCGTCATGGTCGTCGCCATCCTGGTGGCCCTGGAGGTCAGATCGGGCTGGCGGAGCTGGCTGCTCACGCTGGCCCTGGCCTTGCTCCTGGGCGGGGCGATCGGCAACTTCGTCGACCGCATGAGGTTTGGGTACGTAGTCGATTTCGCCGATATCGGCATCGGGACCTGGCGTTTCTACATCTTCAACATCGCCGATTCGGCGGTGACGGTCTCCCTCCTGGTCCTGCTGGTGCTGTGGTTCGTAGCACCTACCTTGGAGCGGCGCGGGGACGCCGAGCCCGAAGAGGACAGGCCCCTCGAGGGGGCCGGCAGCTCGGGCATCGGGGACGGGCCGGCAGTCGGATGAGGCGACTCACGATCACCGCACCCGCTACCGCCTCGGGTCGCGTCGATCGTTTCGTCGCCGATGTTTCCGGACTATCGCGCAGCTACGTTCAGAAGCTCATCTCCGAGGGCCTCATAACCACGGCCGGCATGCCGATCAAGGCGAACGAGCCCGTCTTCCCGGGTGAAGTCGTCGAGCTGGAGGTGCCGGATCCGCGGCCGCTCGAGCTGACCCCGGAGCCGATACCGCTGACGGTCGTCTACGAGGACGCGGACCTGCTGATCGTCGACAAGGCGGCCGGTCTGGTGGTCCATCCCTCTGCGGGACATGAGGGAGGCACGCTGGTGAACGCCCTGCTGGCGCGCGGCACCGATTACGGCGGCATCGCCGGTGTCATGCGACCGGGGATCGTTCACCGGCTGGATCGCGACACGAGCGGCCTGCTCATGGTGGCCAAACACGACCGCGCCCAGGCCAGTCTGATGGGTCAGCTCAAAGCCCGCGGCGTCAAGAAGACGTACCTGGGTCTGGTGCAGGGAGCGGTCGCGGCCACGACCGGACGGATCGAGGCGCCGATCGGACGCGACCCGCACCACCGGACCCGCATGGCAGTGACGCAGGACGGTCGAGCGGCGGTAACGGGCTACCGCGTCCGCGAGCGCCTCCCCGGCTGGACGCTCCTCGAGCTGGATCTGGTCACTGGCCGAACCCATCAGATTCGGGTCCACCTGGCGGCCATCGGGCATCCGCTGGCGGGCGACCCGCTCTACGGGACGGAGACTTCCCGGCGAGGCCCGGCTGGGCTCGACCGGCTCTTCCTGCATAGCTGGCGGATCGAGCTGCAGTCGCCGCAGGACGGCCATCTGATTCGCGCTGAAGCGCCACTCCCCGCCGAGTTGGAGGCCGTGCTCGAGGTCTTGCGGGCGCAGGCGCGCGGCGAGTCCGGCGAGATGCCCAGGAGCCCGCTGCCGGAGGAGGAGCGCGAGGGCGAATCGGAGGCCTACCAGCGGGAGGCGGCTCGCACGGCCGGACGGCACCACCGATGAACGTGCCGGCCCGCGACGACGCGTTCCTCGACGACCCGAAGCCCATGCTCGTCATCATCTCCGGGCCCTCTGGGGTCGGCAAGGACACGATCATCGAAGCCCTGCACCGGCGCAGCCATCGACCGCCCTACCACTACGTAGTGACCTGCACGACAAGAGCTCGCCGGCCCGGCGAGATAGACGGCGTGAGCTACAACTTCCTGACGATGGGCCAGTTCAAGGCTCTCCGCGATGCGGGCGAGCTGCTCGAGGCGAACGTGGTCCACGGACATTGGTACGGCACGCCGCGAGCCGGCGTCCGCGACGCGCTGGCGAGAGGCCAGCACGCCATCCTCAAGATCGATGTCCAGGGCGCCCAGGTGGTCAAGAGCTGCATCCCCGATGCCCTGCTGGTCTTCGTCGTACCGCCGTCGTTGGAAACGCTTTTCCAGCACCTCAAAGCCCGCCGGACCGAGTCGGCCGGCGAACTCGAGCTGCGCCAGCGGAACGCCGCCCTGGAGCTGGCTCGCAAGGACGACTACGACCACGTAGTCGTGAACGAAGAGGGCGACGTGGACCGGACGGCGGAGCGCATCGACGAGATCATCTCGCACGAGGAACGGCGCGAGTCTCGGGGCCCGGTGACTGTCTGAGGAGGGAGATGGGCGCCCGTCGCGGCTCTGTTCGAGAGGACGCATGATGGTGGAAGGGATCGGGGACGCCCCCGAGCTGGAGCCGTCGCCGGGCCCGCGCTCTGCCAGCCATAGGCCGGCGGACCCGCAGGCCCCGGTCGAGGTGGCGGTCGACGCGCCGGGCGCCACGCGGACCTACGACTATTCCGTGCCTTCCCGGCTCATCCCCGTTGAGTCTGGGGAGGCGGTGCTGGTCGAGTTCGGCAAACGGCAGGCCCTCGGCATCGTGCTCGGACCGTCGACCGGCTCCGCGGGCATCGAGCTCAAGCCGCTGCTGGCTCGGGTCCACGCCGGCGGGCCGCTCCTGCCTCGGTTGATGCTGGATTTCGCGCGCTGGATCTCGCAGGAGTACCTCGCTCCACCGGCGGCCGTGATGCGCTCGATGGTGCCGCCCGGAATGCTGGAACGCCTCGAGCTGGTGGCCGAGTGGCTGCCGCTCGATCGGAGCGACGAGGCTGGAGATCGGGCCGTCGTTGGACGGAACGAGACCGCGGCTTCCCGGCCGGAGCCGGAGCCGGAGCTGCAATCGGCCGAGGCCGCGATCGGGGAGAGGCTGGCCAACGGCCCGCGGCCGGTGAGGGATCTCGAGAGCGCGGAGGGGCGCGCGGCTCTGCTGCGGCATCTCCGGGCGATGGCTGCGCGTGGCCTGATCAGCCTGGAGTGGAGGCTGACGGCGGCCACCGCCGGGCCGCGTTTCGAGAGGTGGCTGCTGCTGACGGAGGAGGGGAAGCGGGTGGCAGGCGCCGGCACGGCGGCGGACGTCCCACGTCTGGGGCCGCGGCAAGGAGCGCTCCTGGCGGACCTGGGGGCAGCGGAGATGGCCGGGTCGGGCGGCCTGGTGGCCGCCGAAGCGGCCCGGCGCCACGGGTCCGGTACCGTGGCGAGCCTGGTCCGGCGCGGCCTGGCCGTGGCCGACGTGCGCGAGAGGCCGCGCCGGCCGCTGGCGCGCCGGCGGGCCGGCCGGCGTGGCACGCGCCCCGAAGGATCGGTCCTGACGCCACCCCAGCAGGAGGCTCTCTCCACGATCCTCGCCGCCGCCGCGCGGCGCGATCCGACGCCGTTGCTGCTGGAAGGCGTGACCGGATCGGGCAAGACCGCCGTCTACGCCGAGGCGATCGCCGAGGTCATCTCAACCGGCCGGCCAGCCCTGGTCCTCGTGCCGGAGATCGCCCTGGCTATGCCGCTCGTCGATCGGTTGCGTGCCGAGCTGGAGGCCGAGCTGGCCATCCTGCATTCGGGCCTGGGTGCGGGCGAGCGAGCCGACGAGTGGCGCCGCATCAAGGCCGGTGAGGTCGACGTCGTCGTCGGTACGCGAGTCGCCCTGACCGCGCCACTCGCCGATGTGGGGCTGATCGTGGTCGACGAGGAGCACGATGCCGCCTACAAGAGCGATCGAACGCCGCGCTTGCAGGCCCGCGACGCCGCGCTGGCCCTGGCCCGGCTGGCCGGTGCGGCCGTCGTTCTTGGGAGCGCGACGCCGTCCGTGGAGAGCGTTGGCCGCGCCCGCCAGGGCCGCTACCGCCACGCCGTCCTGCCCGATCGCCCCAGCGGCGCGCCGCCCCGTGTCGAGGTCGTGGACCTGCGAGCGGAGCTGGCCGGCGGAAACCGGGGGCTGCTGTCCGGGGCCTTGTCGGCGGCCCTCGCAGCCCTGCCTGAGGGCGAGCGCGCCATCCTCGTCATCAACCGCCGGGGAACGGCCTCGGTGGTGGTGTGCCGCGATTGCGGCCATGTCCAGCGCTGTCCCGAGTGCGAACGCAGCCTCGTCTACCACCAGGCGGGGGTGACGCTGCGGTGCCACCACTGCGGGACGGCGACCCCGCTCGCCACGCGCTGTCCGGCCTGCCGCTCCCCGCGCATCCGGTATCTGGGCGGCGGGACGCAGCGCGTGGAGGAGGAGGTCCGGGCCGCCTTTCCGCACCTCCGAGTCGGCCGTCTGGATCGCGACGTCGCGGAGCGCAAGGGCGCGGTCGAGCGAGTCCTGGACGCTTTCGCCGAGGGTCGGCTGGACGTGCTGGTCGGAACGAGCCTGGTGGCCAAGGGCCTGGACATCCCGGAGGTCACGCTCGTTGGCGTCGTCTCGGCCGATGTGGCCCTCAACCTTCCCGACGAGCGGGCGGCCGAGCGGACATACCAGCTGCTGACCCAGGCGATCGGTCGCGCGGGACGGGGTGAGCGGCCCGGTCTGGCGATCATCCAGACCTACCAGCCGGACCATCCCGCCATCAAGGCGGTGGCCTCGGGCGACCCCTCGGCCTTCTACGACGCCGAGCTGGAGGTACGACGCCGCTTCGGCTCGCCGCCCTTCGGTCGCCTGGTCAAGCTGACCGTCGGCCTGCCGGACGCCGCCGCCGCGGAGAGGGAAGCCGCCGCGATGGCCGATCGGCTGGTTGCCGCCTGCTCGCTGCCGGAGCATGTGGCCGCCGGCAACCGCGTCTCCGTTCTCGGCCCCGCGCCGGCCTACATCGCCCGTCGCGCCGGTCGATGGCGCTGGAACGTCGTCCTCCGCGGCGACCGCCCCGTGGAGCTGCTGGGCATGCCGCCGGGCGCTCCGTGGTCCATAGACGTCGACCCGGATTCGCTGCTGTAGGTCGCCAGGTCAACCCACCGGGGTCGGGCGGATGCCCCGGCGGGCAGGCTCGGTATACTCTGCGGCCATGAGTGTCCGACCTATCGTCCTCCTCGGCGACCCCCGGCTTCGTATGAAGGGCGAGCCCGTCGACAGCTTCGGCAAGTACCTGCACGGGCTGCTGGACGACCTGGCCGAGACGATGCGCAAGGCCCCGGGCGTGGGCCTCGCTGCACCCCAGATCGGCGAGGCGGTGCGTGCCTGCACGATCGAGGTCGAGGGCAATCTGCACGAGCTGGTCAACCCGCGCATCGTCCGGACGGACGGCGACGACCGCGACCTGGAGGGCTGCCTCTCGATTCCGGGCTACGTGGCCTACGTCACCCGACGCGAGACGGTCTGGGTCGTGGCCCAGAATCGCTTCGGCCGAAAGGTGAAACTGGCCGGGACGGGTGTCCTCTCGCGAGCGATGCAGCACGAGATCGATCACCTGGACGGCAAGCTCTACATCGACTACCTCGACTCGATGGATGAGCTGATCTCGACCGCCAAGGGCGAGGGAGAAGAGGCCTCGCCGGCAACCGCCGGCGCCGCCGTAGGGTGAACGACGGGGCCGCGGGCGAGGAACCGACCGGCGGCTCGGCGTCGTCGCCCCAGGACCCGCCGGCGGCTCGCACGGTCTTCTTCGGGAGCGGCTCGTTCGCGGTTTCCCTCCTGGACGCTCTGGTCGCGATACCCCGCGTTCGAGTCGAAGCCGCGGTCTCGGCGCCCGATCGACCGGTCGGCCGAAAGGCGGTCCTGACTCCGACGCCTGTGGCCGTCCGAGTCCGGGAGTTGGGCCTGCCATTGCTGCAGCCGGTGCGAGTCCGCGGGGCCGAGTCCGTGGCCGCGTTGCAGGCTCTGGCACCGGATCTGGCCATTCTGGCCGACTACGGGCAGCTGATACCGCGCGTCCTGCTCGACCTGCCGCCGCGGGGCTTCCTCAATCTGCATCCTTCCGCGCTGCCGCGTCACCGGGGCGCGTCGCCGATTCCGGCCACCATCCTGGCGGGCGACACGGAAGCCGCGGTGACGCTCATCGTCTTGAGCGAGGAGATGGACGCGGGCCCGATTGTCGCGGTGGAGCCGCTCGACGTGCGGGCGGAGGACACCGCAGTGACGCTCGAGGAGCGGGCGGCCGAGGCGGCGGCCCGCCTGCTGGCTCGGGCGCTGCCCGAGTGGCTGGCGGGGCGATTGACGGCCCGGCCGCAGCCGGAGGAGGGCATCACGCTGACCCGGCCGTTGCGACGCGAGGACGGTCGGCTGGACCCGAACCGTCCCGCCGTCGAGCTGGAGCGGCAGATCCGCGCCTACCAGCCCTGGCCGGGCAGCTACATCCAGAGCGAGAACACCGGCGGAGAGCGGCTGATCGTTTGGAAGGCGCACGTGGCCCCCTCCCAGCCCGGAGACCGCGTCGGAGGGTTCGGCCCTCCGTCCGTACCGCTTGTCACGTCGTCGGAAGCGCCGTTCATCGGGACCATCGACGGCCGACTCGTGCTGGACAGGCTCCAGCGGGCTGGCGGCCGCGAGATGGGGGCCGAGGAATACCTCCGGGGCCATCCGGACCTCGGTCGATAGCCCCGCGTCGCGGGCGCCGCGGCCGGCATGCGATAATCGCGGCCCGTGAGTCCTACCGACGTGACCGGCGACGTGGCCGCCGGCGCCACCGCCTCCGTGCCCGCGCCGGGCACCGCTCCGCTCCGCCCGCCCCGCTCCGCCCGCCATGCCACCGATCCGCGCCCCGGGTTGAGTGGCCTGGCTGATGGCGCCATCGACGCCTGGCTGGCGGCCGTGGGGCAGCCCGCGTACCGAGCGCGTCAGATACGGGACGCCGTGTGGCGGACGAACGCGCAGACCGCGGACGAGCTCCGTACCCTGCCGGCCCCGCTTCGAGCCCGCGTCGAAGAGGCGTTCCGCGTGGACACGATCGCCGCGGACGAGGTCACGGTCGCCGACCGCGGCCTGACTGAGAAGACGCTGCACCTGCTCTCCGACGGGGCTCTCATCGAGTCGGTGCTGATGCACTACCCGGCGCGGGGGTATGGGGCAGCCGGCCGGCCGGTTCATCGCGAGCGCCACACGCTGTGCATCTCCAGCCAGGCGGGCTGCGCCGTGGGCTGTCCCTTCTGCGCCACCGGGGAGCTCGGGTACGGCCGCGACCTCGAGACGGCCGAGATCCTCGACCAGGTTCGCCATGCCGCTCGCAGGCTGACGGCCGGCGGCGGTCAGAACCTCACCAACGTCGTCTTCATGGGCATGGGCGAGCCGCTGCTCAATCTGGACCGCGTTCTGGAGGCAGTCGCGGCCCTCGCCGATCCACGACGCTTCGGCCTGGGAGCGCGCCACGTCGTCGTCTCGACCTCCGGCGTGGTGCCGGGCATTCGTCGCCTGACCGGGCTCGGCCCGCAGTTCACGCTGGCGGTCAGCCTTCACGCCGCTCGCGATCCGCTGCGAGACGTCCTCGTCCCCTTGAACCGCCGCTGGCCCGTGGCCGAGGTCGTTGCGGCTGCCCGAGACCACGCTCGCGCAACCGGCCGACGCGTGAGCTACGAGTACGTGATGATTTCCGGCGTGAACGACACGGATGCCGACGCCGACGCACTGGCCGCGCTCCTTCGAGGAGACCTGGCACACGTCAACCTGATCCCGATGAACCCGGTCGCCCACACTCCCTGGCAGGCCAGCAGCCCGGAGCGAGTGGTGCACTTCGCCGCGTGCGTCCGGCGCGGCGGTGTGGGCGTCAGCGTGCGCGCCAACCGAGGCCAGGACGCCGGTGCCGCCTGCGGGCAGCTGGCGGCCGACAGGGCCGGCGAGCCGCCGGCCCCGGCCGTAGCCCGCCGTCGCGAAGTCATCATCCGCCAGAGCGAGGCCGCGCTTCGGGGCGCTCGCAGCCCGGACATGCCCGCGGATCTGCAGGCGATCGTCGCGGACGCGGCCGCCAGCCGTGGAGCCACCCACTAATGGCCGCCCGCAGGATGCTCGTCAGCGCCAGCATCCTCGATGCCGATCTTGCCGATCTCGAGAACGAGGCACGCAAGGCGCTGAGGGCGGGCTCGGACCGGATCCACCTCGACGTGATGGACGGCCATTTCGTCCCGAACATCACATTCGGGCCGGGGCTCATCAAGCGGTTACGATGCATCGGCAAACGGCCGTTCGATGCCCACCTGATGATCTCGGAGCCGGGTCGCTACATGGACCGGTTCATCGACGCCGGCTGCGATTCGATCACCTTCCACGTTGAGGTCGAGGAGCCGATCGAGCCGACTCTGCTGAAGATTCGCAGGGCCGGCCGGCAGGCCGGTCTGGCCCTCAAGCCGGGCACTCCGCTATCGGCGCTCGAGCCGTACCGGGATCTGCTGGATATCGTCATGGTCATGACCGTGGAGCCCGGCTTCGGCGGCCAGACCTTCATGAAGGACGCGGCTCGCAAGGTCCTGCCGGCTCACGGCTTCCTGGCAGATCGGGCCTCCGGGCAGGTGCACGTGGATGGTGGTGTCAACCGCAAGTCCGCGGAACTGTGCGGAAGGCTCGGGGCCGAGGTCCTGGTCGTGGGCTCCACGCTTTGGAGGAAGGGCCACGACATCGCCCGCGAGATACAGCTGATCAAGGCGCTTGCCGACGCGGGCTACGAAACGAGCGCCGGCAAGGCCCGAATCGATCGAGGAGAGACTGCGTGAGCGAGGAGGCGGCCGCGAGCCGGGACATTCCCGTGGCCGCCGCGACGAGGGAAGCGCCTGCGGAAAGAGACGCCGTCGGCCAGCCGCACGCTCATCTGGGTAGACGGAACGACCGGCTGCTGCTGGCGGCTGTGGCGGCCTATGCGATTCTTCTCTCGATCCTGATGATCGCTCGCGGCATCTCGGTCACGCCGGATGTGGTGGTCGTCGGCTTCGGCCTAGCGGCGCTGCTGCTCGGTCGCGGCAGGCTCTTCCTGCGCGACTGGATCCCGTTCCTCGCCCTGTTCTTCGCATACGAGCTGATGCGCGGCTACGCCGACAAGTTCGGCCTGCCGATCCACGTCGCCGACGTGGTGTGGCTGGAGCGGATAGTCGGGCTGGGCGGGCTGCCGACGGTGTGGCTGCAGGGTCTGTTCCACCAGGGCCCCGCCAGCGCCTCCGACGGCCTGGCCACGCTCTCGCTCGTCTTCTACTTCCTGCACTTCCCGCTGCCACTGGCCGTCGGGTTCCTGCTGTGGATCCACCAGAGGCGCATCTACTACGACTACGTCGGCGCGTTGATCGTCCTGTCGATGGCGGCGTTCGTGACCTACCTGCTGCTGCCGGTGGCGCCCCCGTGGTGGGCCGAGCAGCACGGCTACGTGACCGGCGTGCTCCATCTGCGAGACACGGGCTTCACCGGCCTCGCGCAACTGTTCCAGTTCGGCGGCTACTTCTACTCGTACACGAACCTGTACAGCATCAGCTCCAACGACGTGGCGGCGTTCCCGTCGCTGCACGCCGCCTACCCATTCCTGGCATTCCTCTTTGCACGGCGAGCGTTCCCGCGAGCGGCCTGGCTGATGCTGGCCTATACGGCCTGCGTCTGGGTCTCGATCGTCTATCTCGGCGAGCACTGGGTCGTGGACATCATCGGCGCGGTGGCCTACGCGCTGGCGGCCTACTTCGCGATCCTGCACGGTCCGCGCTGGGCGCGGCGCTTCATGGAGCAGATCGCCGACGAGGAGATCGAAGCCGGTGTCGAGGCCGAGGATGAAGGCGACGTTGGGGCCCTGCGTCGGCTCGGTCGTCGGGTTCGCTGGGCGCTCGTCGGTCAGGGGTTGGCGATCACGGTGGTCGGCGTCCTTCTGGCGTATGGCATGAGCGCGTTCGGCTGGCTGGGCGGCGCTCAAAGCGCCGTGTACCTGGTGCCGTGGCTGGGCATTCTGGGCGGCCTGTGGCGAGCTGCGGCCGGACTCTTCAGCCGCTGAACGAGGAGCGACGATGCGGGCCCTGCTGCAGCGGGTCTCCAGGGCGCAGGTAAGCGTCGATGGGCAGCGCCTGGGCGCGATCGACCGCGGCCTGCTGGTCTTCCTGGGAGTGGCGCCGTTCGACGACGAGTGGGTGGCTTCGGGGATGGCGGCCAAGGTCGCCGGTCTGCGCATCTTCGCCGACGCGGAGGGGCTGACGAATCTCTCCCTCGTGGACGTAGGGGGCGCGGCGCTGGTGGTCAGCCAGTTCACGCTCTACGCCGACGCCCGGAGGGGGCGCCGTCCCTCGTTCGTCGGCGCCGCGGGTCCCGTGGTTGGCGAGCGCCTGTACGAGGTCTTCTGCGAGATCCTGGCATCCACGGGAGTTCCAGTTCAGCAGGGCAGCTTCGGCGCCCACATGGAAGTGGAACTGGTCAACGACGGACCGTTCACGGTCTGGCTGGACAGCGCCGAACTCGGGATCGAACCGCGCCCCTCGGAGTGACGCCGCTTGCGGGTTTGTGCTCGACGCGCCGCGCTTCGACCCGCGAGCGGCAGCCGGGGACCGCAAACATGTCATCTGCTAACCCCGGTAGCACGGGACGGACTTCCGGGGCCGCGAGGACGCCGCGGACACCGAAGACGGACCGGGAATGACCCTCGCCACGCTCGGGCTGGCGCTCCGGAGACCCGGGCGCAGGGCCGGCCCGGCCGGGAACCTCGCCTTGTGCTACCCCCGTTAGCAGATGACAGGAAATCGGGCCGGCCGCTGCCCGGATAACGGAAGATCAGGCGCGACGACCGAGGTGCGCCGCCACATCTCTGGGGCTGTTCAAGCTCGTCCGGCAAACGATACGGCGCCGAGCGGGTGCTCGACGCCGAGGAAGATCGCTATCGATGCCGGGCCGGGCCGGCGATGGGTCAGCGAGCGGCGCGCGACATGGTGCGCTGACAGCGGGTGCAGACGAGCGTCTTGACCGACTTGCCGTTCTGCTGGATCGTCGTCTGCTGAAGGTTCGGGTGGTAGCGGCGATGCGCGCGGACCCGGTTCATTCCGGACGACTGCGGGTTGAAACCGTCCATGGAGACCTTCCCGCAGACGGCGCAGGAGCGAGCCATGAGGTCCTCTCGAATACTTGCTAGGAAGGTGAGGTCCCGACCGGGACCGACCGGGGCGGTATGATAGCACACCGTTTCGGCCGCTCAGGCTGGAGGTCGTGCTAGCACATGCCCGAGCGTTCGGTGGCCGGGAAATCGATCGTCACACGCCGCGCCATCGTCGATATCGTCCGGATCGCCGTGCAGGGCAGCTACGGCGTGACCGGCTTCAGCGATCCTTCGTTCGGTCGTCGGTTGCTACGCTGGATCGGCCTGGATCGGCCCGGGATCCGGTTGACCACCGATGACGGGGTGAGCCTGGACGTGTTCATCACCGTTGCGTTGGGTGTGCCCGTCGCGGAGGTTGCCCGCCAGGTCGATTCGGCAGTCCGCTACTCGCTGCGCCAATATGTGGGCGCCGAGGTGGCGTCGCTGTCGATACACGTCGACGGGCTGCGCTACCAGCCGAATGCCGTAGAGCGGGCCGAAGCCATCGAACGAGCGGAGACGATCGAGCTCTCAGATTCCTCACCCGAGCAGCCACCCGTTGAGGCGGGCGACCGCGAGGCGGTCGTAAGAAGTGCAGCCGAGGGGGGCACGGCGGCGAGGAAACGCAAGGCGAAATGACCACCCGAGCCAATCGATGACGCGCCGATCGGGCGATGGAGCGGGCCTGCTGGCCGCCTTTCGGGTTGCCGTAGACAACCTCGAGCGGCACGTCGACGAGGTCAACGCCCTCAACGTCTTCCCCGTGCCGGACGGAGACACCGGCAGCAACATGCTGGCGACCGTGCAGGCCGCGCTGGCCCAGGCCGAAGGCCTGTCGAATCCGTCCGCGGATCGAGTCGCCCAGGCCATCAGCTTTGGGGCGCTCATGGGGGCTCGGGGCAACTCGGGCGTGATTGCGTCGCAGATCTTCCGAGGCATGGCCGAGGCGCTGGGGGGCAAGCATCACTTCAACGGACCGGATCTCGCCTATGCCCTGACGGAGGGAACCGCGACCGCATACAAGGCCGTCGGCAAGCCTGTCGAGGGAACGATCCTGACTGTCATCCGCGAGGCCTCCGCGGCGGCCATGGTTGCGGCCGAAGAAGGCGGCGATCTCGAGGATGTGCTGACGGCGGCGGTCGAGGCCGCGCGCGAGTCGGTCGCAAGGACCCCTTCGCTGCTGCCGGTCCTGCGCGACGCGGGGGTCGTCGATGCCGGCGGGCAAGGGCTGTACCGATTGATGCAGGGCACGCTGGAGTATCTGGTATCCCACACTCGGGCCGAGCGCCACGGCGCCGCGGCGACCTCGCCACGGGCGGCGATGCTCGTCCTCCACGCCGACGAGGGCTTCGGCTACGAGACGATGTTCTTGCTGCAGTCGAGCGCCGCGCCGCTCGATGTGGGCCGGCTGCGGGCCGAGCTGGCGGCCATGGGGGATTCCGTGCTGGTGGCGGGCGATTCGCGGGCGGTCAGGGTCCACGTCCACAACGACCGACCGGACCGGGTGATCGCGCTGGGATTGTCGATGGGCTCGCTGACGGGAATCACCGTCGAGAACCTGGATGCGCAGTCGAGCGAGGTCCGGGAGAAGCGAGCGGCGGAAGTCGTCGGCGTACGAGTGGAAGGTCGCGCTCGCGGGTCGCGATCGGAAGGCAGACCGCACGTCGATCTCGAGACGTTCGGCGCCGAGGTGGACCTCGCCGGCGAGCGCAGCGGCGTGCATGGCTCGACCGGCTCGAACGGATCCGACGGAGGCACTGCATCGCACGGAGCGGTGGCCCTGGCCGTGATTGCGGTGGCCGCCGGCGAAGGCCTGGCCCGCATCTTCGATTCTTACGGGGTTGCGGCGGTGGTCCATGGCGGGCAGACCAGCAACCCCTCGACGGGCGAGCTCCTGGATGCGGTCGAGAAGATAGAGGCGGAAGAAGTGCTGTTGCTGCCCAACAACCAGAACGTGGTCCTGGCCGCGCGGCAGGCCACCGAGATGACGACCCGGCGCGTTCGAGTCGTGCCGACGCGGAATGCGGCCGAGGGGTTCGCGGCTCTGCTGGCGCTGGACCCTGCTCGCGACGCCACGGCCAACGCGGAGGTCATGACCCTGGCGGGACGGGCGGTGCAGACGCTCCAGGTGACCGAGGCGGTCCGCGACGCTGTCATCGGCGAGCGCAAGGTTCGCAAGGGTCAAACGATCGTCCTCGACCCCGACGACGGACTGCTCGCCGTTGGCAGTGATCGGATGAAGGCGATCCTCACAGCTCTGCGAGCCCTGGAGCCGGGTTTCGAGCTGGTGACGCTCTACTACGGCGCGGGCGCGGACCTGGCCGAAGCCGAGGCTGTGGCCCGTCGAGTGGGGGAGTGGCGGTCCGGTGTGGAGGTGGAAGTCATCCACGGCGGGCAACCCCACTACCGGTATCTCATCGCGGCCGAGTAGCGGAATGGCCGGTCGGGGGCATCTGGGATCGTCGGGCGGATCCGGCCGCCCGGAAGCGCGGAGGGGCGGCGCGCCATCGCGGTCCCGGGGCCCGGTCGGTCCCGACACGCCGATCGGGCTGAGCGGGCTCGCCGGGGCTACGGTTCTGCGACGGGTGGGACCGCGCCTCGGGATCCGCACCGTGCGCGACCTGTTGTTCCATCTGCCTCGCCGCTACGACGATCTCCGCGAGCTGAGCAGCGCTCACGAGCTGGCCTGGATCGCCGACGGCGCAGCCGCCAGCGCGCGCCTGCAGGTGCGTGGCGTTCGAGTGGAGCAGACGTTCCGGCGACGCGTCGAACGCACCACGGCGTATCTCGGCGATGAGACGGGCGACGTAGAGGCGACCTGGTTTGGGCGTCGCTTCATCGAGAAGAGGCTGCGCGAGGGGCAGTGGATCGTCATCAGCGGCAAGGTGCGGCGCCGCGGCTTCGTTACCACATTCGACAACCCCGAGTTCCAGCTCGACGACGGATCCGCCCTGCTGCATGCGGGCCGCATCGTGCCGGTGTACCGGCTGACGGCCGGGTTGACCGCGGTCACGCTGCGGCGGGCCATACGCCAGGCACTCGACGCGGTCGGGGTCGCCTACGCCGAGTACCTGCCGTCGGAGGCCGCGGCCGCGGCCTCCGACGCGGCCGGCGTCAGCGGCGAATCCGGGGGTAAGGCCCCCGCCGGGGCGGGACCGATGGCCATCTCCGCCGCCCTGGAGAACGCCCACTACCCGGACAGCTTCGAGCTTCGTGACGCCGCGCTGCGGAGGCTCGGATTCGACGAGCTGCTGGCCCTGCAGGTCGGCATGGTGGCCCGGGATCGGCAGCGCCGGCGGGCGGTCGGCGAACCGATCGAGGCCCCGGCCTCGAGAGTCCGCCACGCGATCGGGGTCGTGGAGGAGGCACTGACCGAGCAGACTCGGGCCCGCACCGGGATGGAGGAAGCTGCCCGGCTCACGCACGACCAGATCGCCGCGGTGACGGCCATCGCCGCCGACCTTGGCCGGGCGCGGCCGATGATGAGACTCCTCCAGGGCGACGTCGGTTCCGGCAAGACGGCCGTGGCGGCCCTGGCGCTCGTCTTTGTGGCCGACGCAGGCCACCAGGGCGCGCTCCTGGCGCCAACGGATCTGCTGGCACGTCAGCATGCCGTTGCCCTGCGCCGGCTCGTCGAGCCGCTCGGCCACGGGGTGACGCTGCTGACGGGCTCGTTGCCGGCGGGCGAGCGTCGTGCCGCGCTGGAGCTGCTCGCCGTCCCCACTGCCGGCGACGGTCCGCAGGCCCCGACGAGCGGGCGCGTCGTCGTGGGAACGCATGCTCTCGTCCAGGAAGCGGTCCGTTTCGCGGACCTCAGCCTGGCCGTCGTCGACGAGCAGCATCGCTTTGGAGTGGCTCAGCGCGAGGCTCTGGGTGCGAAGGGCCGCTCTCCGCACGTGCTCCTGATGACGGCGACGCCGATCCCTCGAACGCTGGGCCAGATCCTGCTGGCCGACCTGGACGTCTCCGATCTTCGAGCGTTGCCCGCCGGACGCCGGCACGTCAGGACCGGCATCCGTCACACCGGCGATCTGGTGGGCGCGCCGGACGATCCTGGCAGGGGCGCGTACCCCCTTATCGTTCGCGAGGTCCGGGCCGGCCACCGCGCCTTCGTCGTGGTGCCCCTCGTCGAGGAGGACGAGGAGACGGCTGCCCGCTCCGCCGCTGAGGTGGCGGCCGACCTGCCGCGACAGCTGGCCGACGCCGCGGCCCGGGCCGGGTTGCCGGCCGAGCCGGCCGTGCGCGTGGGCGTCGTCCACGGGCAGATGAAGGCAGCCGAGCGCGACGCCACGATGGACCGATTCCGCGGGGGCGAGCTGGACGTGCTCGTCGGCACGACCGTCCTGGAGGTCGGCGTGGACGTGCCCGAGGCCACGGTGATGCTGATCCTCGACGCCGATCGTTTTGGCCTGGCCCAGCTCCACCAGCTCCGCGGTCGCGTGGGACGAGGAGAGGCGCAGGCCTACTGCATCCTCGTCTCCGACTCGGACGACGCTACTGCCGCGGCGAGGCTGGATGCGTTGGTCGCTCACACGGACGGTTTCGAGCTGGCCGATCTGGACCTGGAGCTGCGCCGCGAGGGCGAGCTCCTCGGCCTGCACCAGAGCGGCCTGCCGACCCTGCGGATTGCGTCGCTGCGCAACAAGGAGGATCGGGAAATGGCGGCCCGGGCGAGGGAGGTGGCAGAGCGTCTCGTGGATGCGGACGGCGCAATTCGACCCGGCAACGAGGCTTTGGCCGTGGAGCTGCAGCGCGGCTGGCTGGCCCGAGTGGGCGCGGGCGAGGTGCTGGCGGACGCCGCCGACGCGGAGGATGCCGCCGAGGAGCTCGCCGCCACGGATCGGGCGAAGACCCCATGAGTGACGCGGGACGGGTCATCGCGGGCTCCGCCAGGGGGACGCGCCTACTGTCTCCCGGGGCGGGCACTCGCCCGCTGGGGGATCGTCTCAAGGAGGCGCTCTTCGCCATTCTGGAGCCGGACCTACCCGGCGCGAGAGTCCTGGACCTCTTCGCCGGCTCCGGAGCCGGCGGCATCGAGGCGATGTCGCGCGGCGCCGCGGAAGCCTTCCTCGTCGAGCGCGACCCAGGGGCCTGCCACGCCATCGCCGAGAACCTTGGCCGTGCCCACGTTGCCGAGCGGGCCTCCGTGGTCCGCGCCGATGCCATCAAGTACCTGAGGGAGCGAGCCACGTCGGACGGCCCGTTCGATGTCGTCCTGATCGATCCGCCGTACGCCGAGCCGCAGCTCATGGAGGCCGCTCTGACAAGCATCTCGGCGGCGGGCCCGGCACTTCTGAGTCCACGGGCGTGGGTCGTGGCGAAGCAATTCTGGCGCACTCCTCCACCGCGGGCGTTGGGCCTGCTAGCATCCGTGCGAACCCGGCGCTTCGGGGAGACTGCTGTGGTGTTCTATCGCCGGGTAGATCCGTCGCCTACCGATCCGCCGCCCAGGCCCCAGGAGGCAGCCAGTGAGAATTGCCGTCTACCC